>JANOFE010000105.1:0-13157 GCA_031413495.1 Pseudorhodobacter sp.
CTGTTCCGGCCAGAGATTATGCGCGATCTGGACCTGACCAAGCACGGGTTGCAAATTCTGCCCTATGAAGGTGGTGCTGTGTTCCAGCAAGGCGGCGGCTATCTGGGCATGTTCCGCGACCATGATGCCAACCGCCGTGAATTTGCCCGCCATTCGCCGCGCGATGCCGAAAGTTACGACCGCTATTCACGCGATATCATGCGGCATTGCCGGTTCATCCGGCCTTTGCTGATGCGGACCCCGCCGGACCCAAGCAGCTTTCGCCCGCGTGATCTGTCGGAATTGGCGTTTTTGGGCCGCAAGATGTTCCAGATGTCGGAGCGGCAGATTTACGAGATGATCCGTTTTTGGACGATGAGCATTTCGGATTATCTGGATGAGTATTTTGAAAGCCCAGTGATCAAAGCCTATCTCGCCGTCTCTGCCATTATCGGCACGGCGCTGGGCCCGATGAGCCCCGGATCGGCCTATGTTTTGCTGCACCACTACATGGGTGATGTCGATGGCAATGTGGGCGCATGGGGATTTGCGCGGGGTGGCATGGGGTCGATCAGCAAGGCGCTGAATGCGTCTTTGGCGGCAGCGGGCGGCGAAGTGCGCGTGGGCAAGGGGATCGAGCGTATTCTCGTGCAGAACGGTCGCGCGGTTGGGGTTGTGCTGGACGGCGGCGATCAGGTTATGGGCAGCCGCGTCATTTCCAACATGGATGTGAAGCGGACGTTTCTGAAGCATGTCGATGAGGCGGAACTTCCCGGTAGTTTTGTGAAACGGGTGCGCAATTTCAAAATTCGCGGATCATCGGGCAAGTTGAACATAGCACTTGATGCCGCGCCGAAATTCACCGCGCTGCCGGAAGGCGCGCCGAACCTGAAGGGTGATCTGCATTTCACTGATTCAGTGGAGCGGATGGAGCGCGCCTATGACGATTGGAAATCCGGCCATTTCAGCGCCGATCCGTTTCAGGATGTGATGATCCCCACGATGATAGACCCAACAATGGTGCCACCGGGGAAACATTTCATGTCATGCTTTGTGCAATACGCGCCGCCAAAGATTGAGGGGCGCGAATGGACAGATGCCGACCGTGATGCCTTTGGCGCAACCTGTATCAACCAGATTGAGCAGTATGCACCCGGTTTCAAAAACCTGATCCTGCATGCCGAAATACGCACCCCGCGTGAGTTGGAGGCAGAAGTTGGGTTGACGGAAGGCAACATATTTCAAGGCGAGCTGACCTTTGATCAGTTGCTGTTCAACCGTCCCGTGCCGGGATATGCGAACTATCGTTCACCTATTCGCGATCTGTGGATTTGCGGATCGTCCACCCACCCCGGAGGTGGCGTGATGGGTGCGCCGGGCCGCAATGCGGCGGCGGAAATTCTGCGTGATGCGCGGATGGGATCTGACATGAGTGATGCCTATGCCGTCTTATGATGCGATCATCATCGGGGCTGGCACCAACGGGCTTGCCTGTGCGGGCAAACTTGCCGCGTCGGGCCGCAAGGTTGTGGTGTTGGAGGCGGGCGCGTCGGCAGGTGGCGGGGCCAATACGCACGAATTCGCGCCGGGGTTCCGGGTATCGGGGCTGGCGCATGTGTATCAGGGCCTTGACCCCCGCGTTATGGCGGGGATGAAGCTGGATTTGCCGGATGCGGGCAAGGCGTTGGCCACCACCGCACTTTCTGCGTCGGGTGACCATCTGACGATCGAAGGCACATCGCTGTCGGGCGGGCCAGACGCTGCAGCCTATGCAAGCTTGCACAAACGCCTCACGGCATTCGCAAATGTGCTGGCCCCGTTTCGCGGCCTGACCCCGCCCCGCATCGCCAAGGGTGTCGGCAACGACTACCTGCGGCTGGCAAAGCTGGGGCTTGGGTTGCGGATGTTGGGAAAAGACGAATTCCGCGAATTTCTGCGCATGATCCTGATCAATGTGGCGGATGTTTTGGATGATGATCTGACCGATGATCGCTTGAAGGGGGCTTTGGCGTTTGATGCCACCTTGGGGGCTTGGCTGGGGCCGCGTTCGCCGAACTCGTTGATCCTGCTGCTTAATCGGTTGTCGATGGGGGCATCATTTTCCGTTCCCAAAGGCGGCATGGGGGCTGTGGCTGCCGCGATGGTCGGCGCGGTTGAAGCGGCAGGGGTGGCGGTGCGCGTCAATGCCCCCGTGGCGCGGGTGATTGTTGAGGGCGACCGTGCGGTTGGCGTAACCCTTGCGAGTGGCGAGGAAATCCGTGCGGAACAGGTTATCTCTGCCATCAACCCGCGCGTGACGTTCCAAAAGCTGGTCGGTCCGCAGCATCTGGATGCCGGGTTTTACAAGCGCACCCATCACATCCGGTCGCGCGGCGGGGCGGCAAAGCTGCATCTGGCGCTGAACGGCACGCCTGATTTTCGTGGTGCCGACCTGAAATCGCGGCTGGTTATTGCGCCAAGTATCCGCGCCGTCGAAAACAGTTTCAACGCGGTGAAATACGGCGAAGTGCCCGACCTGCCCGTGATGGAGGCTGTTCTGCCATCGGCGCATGAGGCGGGTTTTGCGCCAGATGGTTGCCACAGCCTTTCCGCAATCGTCCAATTCGCCCCACATGACCCAAAGGGTGGAAAAGACGTCGCCCGCGCGCAGATGTTGGAAAACACGCTTGCGGTGCTGGAAACAAATGCCCCCGGTATTCGCGGCATGATTGCCCATGCCGAACTGCTGATGCCTTACGATATTGAGGATCGTTACGGCATGGTTGGCGGCAACTGGCACCACGGCGAATTGGCGGTCGAACAGATGCTGTTTTTGCGACAACTGCCAGAGGCCGCGCAGTATGCGACACCATTGCCGGGGCTGTGGCTGGCAGGGGCGGGCAATCATCCGGGGGGTGGTATTACCGGGGCGGCGGGCTGGAACGCGGCAGAGCGGATTATCAGGGAAGCGGGCAAATGACCGACCTTACCCATTACAAAACTCCGCTGAAACGAACGCCGTTTCATCCCCGCACTGCCGCCGCAAACCGGCTGAACAACTGGGGCGCATGGGCGGGCTATACCACGGCGCTGTGTTACGGCGATGAGGCGATGGAACATACCGCCATTCGCAATGCAGCCTCGATCTATGATCTGTGCCCGATGGTGAAATACCGCATCACCGGGCCGGATGCGGGGGCATATCTGAACCGTTTGACGGTGCGCAATGCGTCGAAACTTTCTGTCGGGTCGGTGCATTATACGGTCTGGTGCGATGACGCTGGTAAGGTTCTGGATGATGGCACGTTGTTCCGGCACGGGGCCGAGGATTATCTGCTGTGCTGTCAGGAACGCCATCTTCCTTGGCTTTTGGACAGCGCCATTGGCTATTCAGTGTCGGTGCGCGAAGTGACGGACGAGATTGCCGCCCTCTCGTTGCAAGGCCCCTGCGCGGCATCGGTTCTGGCCAATGCAGGCTTTGATGTTTCTGCGCTGAAGCCGTTTCGCATGGCCTCTTTTGCCTTCAACGACGCCGAACTGACCATTTCCCGCACCGGATTTACCGGCGATCTGGGCTATGAATTGTGGACCACGCCTACCCACGCCCTCGCCCTGTGGGACGCGTTGATGGCCGCCGGGGCCTATTGCGGCATTCGGCCCATTGGCACCAACGCGCTGAACCTGGCCCGGATCGAGGCCGGGTTTATCATCACCAATATGGATTTCATTCCCGCTGATCAGGCGGTGCGCGAAGATAGGGTGCGGTCACCGTTTGAGTTGGCTCTGGACTGGATGATCGACTGGGACAAGGGCCATTTTACGGGTCGCCGCGCCTTGATGACGGAGCGGGACAGGGGCAGTGAATGGGCGCTGGTCGGGCTTGATATCGACGGCAATGTGTCTGCCGAAGGATCGCTGATCTATCACAACAAACGCACCGAGGTGGGGCATATCACCGCCGCCGCATGGTCGCCGTCCTCTAAGCGCAACATTGCAATCGCGCAGATCAAACGCCCCTTCCACAAAGGGGGTAACCTGTGGGTCGAAATTTATGCCCTGCGTGAGCTGCAGTATGTCAAACTGATGCTGCGGGTGGTGCCAACGGAAAGGCCATTCTTTGCCCCCGCCCGCCGCCGCGCCACGCCACCCGATCCGTTTTGAGGGAAGCCATGAGCCTGCATCAACACCCAGAGTCGCCGTTGCTTGATCATTGCCCCGAAGGATTGCCGGCGCGGGCCTATTACGAGGCAAGCTGGTTCGAGGCAGAGCAAAAAGCCATCTGGGGGCGCAATTGGATTTATGCGGGACGAAGCGCTGATCTGGCCCCCGGCACGATGCGGCGGCTGACTATTGCCGGGGTAAGCGTCATCCTGTGCCGTGATCCGGACGGTGCGATTACCGCCTTTCACAACACCTGCCGCCACCGGGGCGCGGAACTGTGTGCGGAAGCCGAAAAGCCGATGGGCAAGCTGATCACCTGCCCCTATCATGCCTGGTCCTACAGCACGGCGGGGCGGTTGGTGTCCACCGCCCATGCCACGCCGACGGATGATTTCGTGCGGGCGGATCACGGGCTGTTTCCGGTGGCGGTGCAAGACTGGAACGGCTGTTTGTTTCTGTGCTTGGCTGATAACCCCCCGAATTTGACCCCCGATCTAGGTCTAACCGCCTTGGATAATTGGCCAATGGAAAGCCTGATCACCGGGCACCGGTTGGTCAAAGACCTTGCCTGCAACTGGAAACTGTTTTGGGAGAATTACAACGAATGCCTGCATTGCCCCGGCATTCACCCCGAACTTTGCGATCTGGTGCCTATCTATTCCAAAGGGGTGATGACGGCCAGTGAGGTGGCGGATTGGACGCCGGACACCCCGCGTGGACAAAACCTGAAACCGGGGGCGTCAAGCTGGACGGCAAGTGGAAAACGCTGCGGGCCGGAATTTCCGGACCTGACACCTGAACAGCGCGCCAATGGCTATAACTTCGTCACGATTTACCCGACGATGTTTATCATCGGTCATGTGGATTATGTGCGCTGCGTGTCGCTGACCCCAACCGGGCCGGAAACCACGCGGCTGACCGCCGAATGGCTGTTCACCCCGGAAACGCTGGCGCAACCGCGCTTTGATGCGGCGGAGGTGGCGGCGTTTGCGACACTGGTGATGACGCAAGACGGCATGGCCGCAGAGATGAACCAACGCGGGCTGAAATCGCCGAAATTCACCCGCGCGCGCCTGATGCCGCAGGAATTTGACATCGTGAATTTTCACAACTGGTTGGAGGCGCAGATGACGGCGAATGCCACATGACCGCTTACATTCCAAACGCTTACGGTGCGCCTGAAACATGGGATCGCAGGGGTTTGCCCGGCTGGACCTATCATTCGCAAGCCTTGTTCGATCTGGAACGCGCGAAGGTGTTTTTGACGCATTGGCAACTTGCCGGGCATACTGCCGATCTGCCGAACCCCGGTGATTGGCTGGGATTTGATCTGCTGGGGGAGCGTGCCGTTGTGATGCACGGCCAAGACGGCGTGATCCGCGCTTTCCACAACCTGTGCCGTCATCGCGGTGCGCGGGTGGTTGATGGCGCGTCTGGCACCTGCAAAAGCGCCATCGTCTGCCCGTTTCATGGCTGGGTTTATAACCTTGACGGCACCCTGCGCGGGGCGGCACAGCCCGAAAGTTTTGGCGCGATGGACCGCAGCAAATTTGGCCTGAAACCCATCGAGATGCAGATTTGGCATGGGTTCATTTTCCTGCGCTTTGCCCCCGGCCCACAGCCCGATGTGGCGGATTGGCTGACCCCCTATGCCGCCGATTTCGCCGCCTTCCGCCTTGAGGAATTGGTGGCCGTGCCAACGCCCGGCTGGGCCACAGATTTGCCCGTCAATTGGAAATCCGTCCGCGATGTGGATAACGAAGGCTACCATGTGCCATTGGCGCACCCTGCGTTGCAGGAACTGTATGGCCGCAGCTACCGCGATACCTATCACGGCAATGGCCTGAACCAATCGAACGCCAACTTCGGTGACAGGCCGGGGCGTCGCTGGTCGGTGCGCAACTATGTGAAATTATCTGAACCACAAGACTGGCAACCGGCGCACCTGCAAAAGGCTTGGGTCTATTACGGGTTGTTCCCGAATACGGTGATCACTTTCACCCCCGAGGCGGTGCAATTCTATCAGGATATCCCGCTTTCGCCCACGCAAACACGTGTGACCGGGCGGATGTATCGGCGCAAAGATGAGTCCCGCCAAATGCACGCCGCGCGATATCTTGCCATGCGGATAGACCGCGAAACCTCGGCTGAGGATCAGCAGCTTTCGATCTGGTCGAACGAGTCGATGAAATCATCGGCCTTTGACGGCTTTCATCTGTCAGACCTCGAATACGGCGTGCGCCTGCACCACGACATGCTGCGCGGGCTTATCCCGATCTTGTCGCAAGAGCATGCGCCGACCGAAGATAATTTGATCATATTATTGCGGGAATGCTTGACCGATCATAAAACTTAGCAATAACTGTCATAAATCCAGTGGAGGAACGACCCTATGAAGCTATCACGCAGGTCTGCCCTAACCGCGCTTGGTGGCGCTCTTGCAATGCCCTATGTCCGACCGTCATGGGCGCAGGCGGGCACGGTAAATCTATACAACTGGTCTGACTACATCGGTGAAACAACAATCGCCGATTTTGAGACGGAGACCGGGATTGGCGTGGTCTATGACCTTTATTCGTCGTCCGAGGAAATGGAGGCCAAGCTGCTTGCCGGATCTACAGGCTACGATGCGGTGGTGATGGCAGGCATTACCTTGCCGCAATTCATTGCGGCAGGGGTTTACGAAAAACTTGATCGATCGCGGCTGACCGGCTGGGGCAATCTTAACCCGACAAACCTGCAGATGTTTGAAGGCTATGATCCCGGCAACAATTACGGCGTGCCCTATATGTGGGGATCAGTTGGGTTTACCTTTAACCTTGATCTGGTCAAGGAACGCATTCCCGATGCGGATTTGACCAGCCTTGATTTGATTTTCAAACCCGAAAATGCCGCGAAACTGGCGGATTGCGGCATTTCGATTTTGGATAGCCCGACGGATATCGGCTTTGCGGTGCTGTCCTATCTGGGGCTGGACCCAAACACTGCTGGCGCCGCTGAATATCGCAAGATGGCCGAGGCATTTGCGCCGATCCGGCAGTATATTCAGACCTTTGATAACCAGAACTACCTGAATGCCATCCCGAATGGCGAGCTGTGTGTGATCAACAACTGGTCAGGCGATTATGCGGTTTCAAAGGCGCGTGCGGCCGAAGCGGGCATAGATATGAACCTTGCCTATTTTGTGCCCAAAACGGGCGCGCCGGTCTGGTTTGATGCGTGGTGCATCCCCGCCGATGCGCCGAACAAGGATAACGCGTATCAGTTTCTCAATTACATGTTGCGGCCGGAAGTGATTGCTGCCTGCACCAATTACACCGGATATGCGAATTCAAATTTGGCGTCTTTGCACTTTGTTGATCCGGCGATCGTGGCAGACCCTGCGATTTACCCCGATGCGGAAACCATGAAACGCTTGTACACCACGACCCCGCAAACCGAAGAGCAGAACCGCGAAATCACCCGTATCTGGGCAGAGATCAAGGCAGGGTGAGCGGGGTGGATGCCGCCCCCTTTATTCGCATTGAAGGGGTGTCCAAAAGCTTTGGCACGTTTCAGGCGGTGCGCGATGTCAATTTGACCATTGCCAAGGGTGAGATATTCTCGCTTCTGGGCGGGTCGGGCTGTGGCAAGACCACCTTGCTGCGCATGCTGGCGGGGTTCGAAGACCCGACTGCGGGGCGCATTTTCATCGACGGGCAGGATATGGCGGGGGTGCCGCCCTATGCCCGACCGGTGCATATGATGTTTCAAAGCTATGCCTTGTTTCCGCATATGACGGTGGAGCGCAACATCGGCTATGGGTTGCAACACGATGCGATGACTAAGGCCGCGCGCACAGACCGCGTGCGCGAGATGCTTGATCTGGTGCAGCTGACAGGGCTTGCCGGGCGCAAACCGCATCAGATTTCAGGCGGCCAACGGCAAAGGGTGGCGCTGGCAAGGGCCTTGGCGCGGGCGCCCAAATTGCTGTTGCTGGATGAGCCGTTGGCGGCTTTGGACAAAAAGCTGCGCGAGCAGACGCAGTTTGAACTAATGTCCATTCAGGAACGCACTGGAGTTACCTTTATCGTGGTGACGCATGACCAGGAAGAAGCAATGACCCTGTCAGACCGGATTGCTGTGATGGACAAGGGGCAAGTGATACAAACCGGCACCGCGACCGAAGTGTATGAATTCCCGGCCAACCGGTTTGTGGCGGGGTTCATCGGGTCGGTGACCCAGTTTGAGGCGACGGTTACAGGTCTGGAAAATGGTGTTGCCGCAATCCGTGTGGCGGATATGGCGGGCGATTTTCAGGCGCGTGGCGTGCCGGGCCTTGCCATCGGCGACACCGTGACACTGGCGCTGCGACCCGAAAAGATTGCCATTTCGCGCGACCGCCCAGAGGGGCCGAATGTTGTGGCAGGCGTGGTGAAAGACGTGGCCTATTTTGGCAAGGATTCCCTTTACCGCGTGACATTGCCCACGGGAAAGCTGGTGGCTGTTCATGCGGTAAACGCACGGCGCACCGGCGAGGCGGGCCGGGTGGCGGATTGGGAAGATGCTGTTTGGCTGTCGTTCGACCCGGCCGCCGCGATTTTGCTGAAGGAGTAAAAGATGCGCGCCCCGCGTGGGAAATTTAAGCCAAGATGAAAGCTGAAAGCACGCGCCAAAAGGATGGGATGCTTGCGGGCTGGTTCAACCGGCGCGGCTGGTCTGATATGATCATAGCCTTGCCGTATGTTTGGCTTTTGCTGTTCTTTCTGATCCCGTTCCTGATTGTGCTTGCCATCAGTTTTGGCACCCGCACCCCCACTGCGCCTCCGTTTGGCTATGGTGGCGACAACCCGGTGATCAACTTTGAGGGCTATGCGCGGCTGTTTCAGGATGATCTTTATATCCGTGCCTTTGCGACATCGCTGAAGAATGCCGCGGTGGCCACCGTCTTGTGTCTGGCGCTGGGCTATCCGATGGCGCTGGCGCTGACGCGGGTCAGCAAGTCCTGGCGCAGTATTTTGCTGATGCTGGTGATCTTGCCGTTCTGGACATCATTCCTGCTGCGGGTTTATGCGTGGATGGGGTTGATGGGGTCGCAAAGCTGGTTCAACAAGCTGCTGACGGGCGCTTACAACGGGCTTGTGCCAACGGATATGGCGCTGCGGTCTATCCCTATGATGAACAGCAATTTCGCAGTCGTGCTGGTGATGGTCTATACCTACCTGCCGTTCATGATATTGCCGCTTTATGCCAATCTGGAAAAGCTGGATCAGACATTGGATGAGGCGGCGATGGATTTGGGATCGCGGCCGTTCCGGGTGTTTTGGGACATTACCCTGCCGCAATCGATTCCCGGTATTATTGCGGGGGGGCTGTTGGTGTTTATTCCGGCGGCGGGCGAGTTGGTGATCCCGACGCTGGTTGGCGATGCCGCATCGCCGATGATCGGCCGTGTGATTTCAGATGAATTTGCGTCGTCTCGCGATTGGCCGATGGCGTCATCTGTTGCCGTGGCGCTGCTGCTTTTGATGGTGGTGCCGACGATGGCCTATACGCATTTTCAAGCCAAGGCCGAAACGAAAAGGCGGGAGGTGCCATGAACCGCCGCCCGGTTTTCCTGATCACGGTGCTGTGTTTTGGGTTCGCGTTTTTCTATATCCCGATCCTGTCGATGATGGTCTATTCTTTTAACGCGTCAAAGCTTGTGACGGTTTGGGGCGGGTTTTCGACCAAATGGTACGTGTCGCTTTGGACGAACAAAAAGGTGGTTGAGGCGCTGATCCTGTCGCTGCAGATTGCCGTGCTGTCATCGACCTTTGCGACCATCCTTGGCACCATGGCGGGCATCGCTTTGGCGCGGTTCCGGCGGTTTCGCGGGCGGGTTTTGTTTTCGGGGTTGGTGACCGCGCCCTTGATTATGCCCGAGGTAATTACCGGCATCTCGTCACTGATGTTGTTCATCCTGATAGCGGAATGGATCGGCTGGCCGGGTGCGCGTGGGTTTACCACGATCACGCTGGCGCATATCACGTTCTCAATGGTTTTTGTGACGACGATCATCCATTCCCGCATGGTGCAAGCGGACCTTGCCATTGAAGAGGCCGCATTGGATTTGGGATCGCGGCCATGGCAGGTGATGCGCGACATCACTTTGCCGGTGATCTTCCCCGCCATTCTGTCTGGCTGGTTGCTGGCGTTTACCATCAGTCTGGATGATGTGGTGATCACGTCGTTCACCACCGGGCCGGGCAACACCACGCTGCCGTTGTTGATCTGGTCCAAGGTCAAACTGGGGGTGACGCCGGATATCAACGCGCTTGCGACGATCACGGTTGTGGTGGTCGGTGTCGGCGTGGCGCTGGCCGGATGGGTGTTGAACCGGGCCGAAAGGCGGCGTGACCGCGATATGCAGCTGGCTTACCGGGGCAATGGTTAAATCATGGCTATGTCCGACGATCAGGCGCGCGATTTGCTGCAAACGCCCTTGGGCGATCCGGGATCTGCGCGGCTGCGCTACAGCGCCGCAATGACGCTGTATCAAAGTGGCGAAATCAGCTCGGAGGTGCTGGAAGTGTATCGCAGTTGTGCCAGCCTTGATGGGCAGAACGTGCAAGCCCTTTTGGCCGATTACGGTCTGCCCAGCCCAGTCGGTGCGCATCTTGCCATTCACGCACTTTTGTCAGCCATTCACGGGTATCTGGCAACATTGTCCGGGCCGGGGATTGCAGAGGTTCGCCAATGTATAGACGCTGTCGGTAATACCCGAATTGTGCCGCCTGCGCAGGCGCAAATTCCGGTTGTAGCGCAGCATCTTGAGGCCGCGTTGACAGCCGCAGCTTCCGATTTGCCCAGGCTGGCGGGTGCCATTCGCGCAGCGTCGCAGTACCTGAACTGGGTAACCTATGATGGCTATGATCCGCTGGCAATTGGTGCGGGGTTCGCCCAAGGCCATGCCTATACCACGATCATCGGGGCGGATGCGCCGATCAAGGCGGTTGATTTCGATCTTGGCCTGTTCCTGATCGCCCCGCATGTTCTGTACCGCGATCACCATCATGCCGCGCCAGAGCTTTATGCCCCGATCACCGGCCCGCATGGCTGGCGGTTCGGGGTGGATGCGCCATTGATCATCAAACCCGCGCATCAGCCGATCTGGAACGAACCCTTTGCCCCGCACCTGACCAAAGTTGGCCCGGTGCCGTTTCTGTGTATTTTTGCCTGGACACGCGACGTGCAAGGCGTGGCACAGGTGATCCCAGCGTCCGATTGGGCAGAGCTTGAGGCGTTGCGTCTAGGGGTCGATGATGCAGGATGATCTGATCATTCTGAATGCCAATATCCAGACCATGGACGTCGCCCGCCCCAGTGCCGATGCAATCCTGATCCGTGCCGGGCGCATTGTTTGCCTTGGAACCGCGTCAGACCTGCAGCACCTCGCCAGCGCCGGGGCCCGCATCATAGATGCGGGAGGTCGGCTTGTACTGCCAGGGTTTCAGGACGCGCATGTGCATCTGATGGATGGCGGCACCGATCTGATCCAGACCGCGTGGTTGGGGGATGCAACCACCCTGACCGATCTGCAGCACACGCTGGCCACCCATGCCGCACAAGATAGCAGCGCCTTGGTGATGGGTGGCGGCTGGAACAACGCCTTTTTTGGCGACGCAAACCTGACCCGCGCCCAGTTGGACGCTGTGTTGCCGGATCGCCCCTGCATCGTTTACGACGATTCAGCCCATAGCGCCTGCATCAACTCGGCTGCCTGCAGTTTGGCAGGGATAACGAGGGACACCCCCGATCCGCCCAATGGTCATCTGGTCCGCGACGCAGGCGGCACCCCAACCGGCATGCTGCATGAAGACGCTATATATTGGGCCCGCGCACGCTTGCCCGCCATAAGTGACGCCACCTATCTGGCGGGCGCGCGGGCGGGGCAAGCACATGCCAACAACCTTGGAATAACAGGCGTACTGGACCCATGTATTACGGATTACCAGGCCCGCGCTTATGCGGGGCTGGTAGCGTCAGGTGGTATGACATTGCGGGTGGCGGGTGCGGCAAAGGTGGACGTCGCTGATACTTCCGCAAGTGTGATTGCGCGACTTACCGCGCTTCGGGCCGCCCACAAAACCGAATATTTCAAGGTCAATTCCGCCAAGTTTTTCCTTGATGGCATCTTGGAAAACCGCACCGCCGCGATGATTGCGCCCTACGGCGATGCGCAGGGTGGCAACGCGCCCCTGATGTTTGCGCCGGACCAGATTGCATCGCTGTTCGCCGCCCTTGATGCCGCGCGGTTCCAGATACATGTGCATGTGATTGGCGATCTGGCGGCGCGGGCCGCTTTGGATGGGTTCGAAGTGGCGTTACGGGCGAACGGTGCCTGGCCTTCGCTGCATCAGTTGGCGCATCTGGAAGTGCTTGATCCTGTGGATACATCCCGCATCGTTGCATTGGGTGCCATGGCAAATATCCAACCGCTTTGGGCGCAGGTGGACCCCGAAGTGCCCGATCTGTCATTTGCCATGATAGGCACCGCCCGCGAAACCAACACCTACGCCTTTCGTCAGATGCTGAACGCAGGTGCGCCCTATTGCCTGTCATCGGATTGGCCGGTGACCACGATGAACCCGTTTGAGATTATTGAAACCGCCGTCACCCGCCAGCCAAGCGGCCGCGAAGATGTAGCCCCGTTTCACCCGAATGAACGCCTGACTATGCTTGAGGCTGTGCTCGGCTACACCGCCCATGCCGCCGCCGCCTGTTGGCGCGGGCATTACACCGGGCGCCTGATGCCGGGGTTCAGCGCGGATTTGATTGTGCTCGACCAAGATATTCTGACCTGCGATCCCTATGACATTGGCAAAACAAACGTCATGCTGACCCTTTTCCAAGGCCGCGACGTGCACCGCCACCCCAGATTTGAAGGGTAAACTGATGGACCAGCCAACCGGCGAGCATTACGGCGACAAGATGCTTGCGATGTTGCAAGCCATCTGGGGCAGGGGCTTTCTGTCGCCCGGCGGGGCTGACGAAATCGGCCGCCTGATTGGCGGTGC
>JANOFE010000106.1:0-12103 GCA_031413495.1 Pseudorhodobacter sp.
GGCGTGGTTTCCCTTTAGCTTCCTTTTCGTAAAAATACTCTGCGGGGGGTGCGGGGGGTGCAAAACCCCCCGCTTGCCTTAGAATAAATCCTACTTCGCAATCGCCTCATCGCGCACGAACATGTTGGCCCAGGCCCGGTCAATCAGCTCGGGCGTCATATGGTAGGGTTGATTTTCGAATTCGCAGATCGCGATCATCTGGTCGATCAGGAACACCGGCTGATAGTTGGCAAAATTGTTGTCGATGGTTGGGTATTTGGTTTTCAACAGGTAAATCAACGTCGCTTCATCCAGCGGCATTTTGCGCTTTCGCGCCATCATGGCAAAGATTTTCAGATAGTTTTCCTGGTTCGGCCCGTCGATCTTGATCTTGAAGAAAATCCGCCGCAAGGCAGCACCATCGAAGATGGCGTTGGGGTGGAAGTTCGTGGAAAAGATCACCAGCGTGTCAAACGGCACGGTAAATTTTTCACCCGATTGCAGCGCCAGAATATCGCGCGATTCTTCCAGCGGCACGATCCAGCGGTTGACCAGTTTTTGCGGCGGTTCTGCCTGACGTCCCAAATCGTCAACGATGAAAATCCCGCCGGTCGATTTCAACTGCAGCGGCGCCTGATAGGTGCGCGCGGTGGGGTTGTAGGTCAGATCCAGCATTTCCAGCGACAATTCACCCCCGGTAATAACGGTCGGGCGTTCGCAATAGACATAGCGGTTGTCAAACCGGTTTCCGGTGCGGCGCAGGGCATTGGGGTCATCCACAGATTCTTCGGCGGCAGAATGCACGATAGGATCGTAAACCGTGATCACCTGCCCCGAATATTCCAGTGCCCGCGGCACATAAATCTTGTCGCCAAGCGCATCGCGAATACCGTTCGAGATCGAAGATTTGCCATTGCCGGGCGGGCCATACATCAGGATCGACCGCCCCGATGTAACTGCCGGCCCCAGATTGCCAATCAGGTCTTCCGGTAAAATCAGGTGCCCCATACCGCGCAGCAATTCGGTGCGCGATAGTTTGATGTTGCGGATCGACTGGCGTTTGACCTGTTCCTTGAACGCCTCCAGCGGGATCGGCATGGCACCGTAATATTCCGATTGCGCGAGCGCATCCAGCGCGCGGGCTTTGCCGCCGTCGGTCAGCTGATAGCCCATTTCGTTGCCCGATGTGGCATGCAGCGTGCCGGTGGCCTGAAGCAGCTTTTGGGTGCGCGCCAGATCAACCAGTTCCTGCGTGATCGTGCCGGGCAAGCACATCACGCGCGCAAGTGCCGAAACCAGATCAAGGTTGGTGCGGAACATCGTTTTCAGCAGGATATCCCGCATCATGATGATGGAAATACCCACCTCAGCCAAAGACCTTGGCTGCGGCGGGGCAAGAACCGACGGAATGGTTTGGATGTTCATCAGGGGCCTCTGACATATCGGGATCAACGCTAATCCCTATATTCCCCTGAATATTGTCCTTATTTTGTCAACCCGCGCGCGCAAGTTGCCAAAGCGGCGTTGCGAGGTAAAAAATAAGTGTCCCGGACAGCGCAAAGCCCATCGGGAAATCCTTATTGGTCCAGCTGACCCATGTTGTGGTCAGGTGCGCCAACGCTGGGATGCGTCTTGCAAGGCGGTGGGTAACAAAAGCACCCAGCAGGCAGGCGGCAAACAGCGCCAGTGCAAAGCGGATATCAGCGGTGACGAAAAACGGTGCCATGGCGGCGGCAAATTTTGCATCCCCCGCGCCGAGCAGATTGAGCATATTGGCGCAAAATCCGATCACCAGCACGATCACCAGCAGCGCCCAGCCCCAAGCCCATGCCTGAAATGGCATCACAAGGACGCCCACAATCAACCACACGGCAGCTGTCGCCATGACGGCGTTGTTGGGGATCTTCATGAATTTCATATCAGACCAAGACACCCAAACGGCAATCGGCAGCACGAAGGGCAAAAACGACAGGGCTTGTGTCAGCGTCATGATCAGTTCTGCACATTCGCATCTAGGGCCGCCAAAGCGCTGGTCGCGGCTTCAAAATGCTGCGGGCTGGTATCAATGGCTTGCTGCAGCAGGCCTTTGCCAACATTCACATCCCCCTGCTTGATCGCGGTCAGCGCCAGTGTGTGCAGCAGTTGCGCACGTTCGGCTTGCGTCATCTTGATGACGGGCAAATCGTATTTGCGCTGTGCGCCACGTGCCAGTACCAGATTGTTCTTTGTTGTGAACAGGTTTGGGTCGTAAGTGATGGCTTCAAGGAACAGTTTTTCAGCCCCCGGAAAATCATTGCGCGACAGTTTCGAGAAGCCCCAGTTGTTCAATACGCCGGCAGGTTTCGTTGTCAGGCCTGCAGCAGTTTCATAGAAACTATCGGCCTTTTTCCAATTCTTGGTGCTGTCGGCAACCATGGCTTCCAACCGGTAGCGCAGAAAGGTTTCGTGGGTTGGCGGCACTTTGTTCAATTCCGCTTTTGCACGGTCCCATTCATTGGCCCGGATCAGCGCATCGGCAAGTTCAACCCGGTCTTCATTCGTGCCTTCAGCTGATGCCGCAATTTGATCCCAGACACCTATGGCCTCGGTCGGCCGCGCTGCCCGGATCAAGGATTTTGCCAGACCGCGCTTCAGATCAACGCGGTCGGGGTTTTCAGTGCTGGCTTTTTGGAAATAAGCGACCGCCTCGTTCGGGTCACCGACCGTCAGCATGATGTCGTTCAGATTGCTTTCGTCGATCACATTCACGGCTTTTACCGCGCGCTGAACGTCAGCATCGGAATTTTTGTTGCATGCACTTAGTGCAACTGCGCCACCTAGGCACAGGATGGTCAGAATAGTTTGGCGCATTTTGCGTCCTTTTTTAACTGCTCGGTAACACTCAGCCCTCAAAGCTGCGACAGTAACAGATATTCACCCTGACCGCGCCGCACGAGAGAAAAACTAGGCTCGTCAACTGCTTCTTCGTATACTTCATTTTCGCTTTTCGCGATAGCCAGACGCAGATTTTCCCGGATGGCGTCTGTTTCGCCACTGTCAAGCGCGTACGCCTGTTGAAACACGCCTCTCGCCTCGCCTACTTTGTTGCGCCCCATCAAGGCCACGCCCAGATTGTTCATCGCAGGCACAAAGGTGGGTTCCAGTTCCAGCGCGCGGCGCAGAATTTGTTCCGCCTGGCCCAAGCGCCCCAGCTGCAGGTTGGCCGACCCGATGGCAGACAGAACATCAACATTGATGCCCTGTTCCCCCGCCGCCCGCAGGTATGACCGCAGGGCCAGATCATACTCGCCCGCCTCCATCAGGCGGTGACCGACCAAAAGACCATCAACCCCTTCGCCCCGCGCATCGGCACCGAAAGGCACATTGCGCGTTGCATCACGCGTCCCAAAGCCGCCGGTGTTTCCACAGGCGGCCAAGGACAGGCAAAGTGCACTGGTCACGAAAATGCTGCGTCTCATGCAGTAAGGTATCAACCCCCGCCAAGGTTCTTGGCAATACCGTGTATGGAGGGGCCGATCAAAATAATCAGCAAGGGTGGCAATGTGAACAGCATTGTGCCCAAGGTCAGCTTGGTCGGCAGCTTGTTTGCCTTTTCTTCCGCCCGCATCACCCGCTTGTCACGCATTTCCGCCGAATAGACGCGCAGCGCCTCGGCGACCGATGTCCCGAACGTGGCCGATTGCACCAATGTGGTCACAAAGGACGACACATCAGAAATGCCAACCCGTTCCGACATGTCTTTCAAAACCGAAACGCGTTCTTTGCCAGCTTTCACCTCATGTGCGACCATTTCGAATTCTTCGGCCAATGCCGGGTAGCCCGCCGCCGATTCCTTGGCCACGCGGATGATGGATTGATCAAGCGATTGACCCGCCTCGACACAGACCAGCATCATATCAAGTGCATCGGGAAAGCCTGACACGATTTCTGCCTGCCGCATTTGCAGGCGGCGCTGCACCCAATATTGCGGGATGTAATAGCCAGCACCACCGGGGCCGATGGTCGACATGATCATCATTTGTGTGCTGACTTCGCCTTTGGTGGACATCACCATGGCATAGATCACACCCAGGATCAGAAAGCCGATCCCAAGGGCGAACTGGGCAAAGTGAAATGTCCTGACAGAGTTCTTGCCGCGATAGCCCGCGCGCAGCATCTTCATCCGGGCCGCCGACATATCGACAGCATTTTGCGGTTCCAGAAAATTGGCGAATTTATCAAGCTTGGTATTCTTTTCGCCCCGGCGCAAAGCATCGCCCGGCTTGTTGGCGGCAGCTGCGGGGGCGTATTGCGCCTTTAGCTTGGAAAAAGGCTCTACCTTTTTCTTTAACATCGTCGGCAAGACCATCAGAACCAAAAGCAGCCCAATTCCGCCAAGCGCGACCAGCGGTCCCAGTGGGCCGATTTTTTCAACCAGCAGTGCATTGATATTATTTAGAATTTCCATGATCCATTACACCTTGATATTGACCATTATCTTCATGAAGACAATGTTCAGGACCAGAAAGACTGCCACAACCAGACAGGCAGGAATGAATTCCGGTGTCTCTTTTACTTCATCGAAATAGTCTGGCTTTAGGATTTGGATCATCACCAATGCGCCAATCGGAAAAGCCGACAGGAACATGCCTGACCATTTCGCTTCGGCGGTGATGGCACTGACCCGGCGAAACAACTTGAAACGGGCGCGCACAACCTTTGCCAACCCTTCAAGGATTTCCGCAAGGTTGCCGCCTGACTGCTGTTGAATGGTCACAGCCACCGCAAGAAAGCGCAAATCCTGACTGTCCATCCGTTCTGCAAAGGCTTTCAGACTTTCGGATACGTCGCGGCCATAGGCCGCCTCATCCGCTATCATGCCAAATTCGGTGCCCAAAGGATCGGCCACCTCTTTGGCGACAATGCCGATGGCAGCTGAAAACGGGTGGCCCACACGCAAAGACCGCACCATAAGTTCAACCGCATCGGGCAATTGTTCTTCCATCAGCGCCATGCGTTTTTTGGCTTTCTTGTTCACCCAGACATAAATGCCGCCGACCCCCATCACGATGGCAATCAAAGCGCGGATCGCCGGGGCCGCTTCGGTGCCGATGGTCAACGCAAGGTAGCTGAAGACCGAAAGCACGCCCATCAACCCAATCAGGGCCTTGGGCGAAAAGGCGATGTTGGCCTTCTGCGCCTTGGTGGCAAGGATGGAATACAGCGGGATGCCCCGTGCCGACAGATGCTGGCCCATTTCCTTGCGCAGCTGGTCCAGAACCTGTTCGCGGTTGCCGTTCTTTTCCAGCAGGGCAAGGCGGCGGCTGACGCGGCTGTTCAGACTGATGGATTTGCCAAAAACGGTAAGGTAAATGCCTTCCACCAGCACCAGCACGGCGACGAAAATCAGAACGTATATTAGGGGTGCAGCGCTGATCATCGGAAATGTCCTTAGACAATAGGTTCATAGATAGAGGCGGGAAGGTCGTAACCCCATTGGCGGAAGCGGTCCGAATAGTGGGATCGCACGCCGGTGGCGTTGAAGCGGCCGATGATCTTGCCATCGGGGGCCAATCCAAGGCGTTCGTAGCGGAAGATTTCCTGCATCGAGATAACCTCGCCCTCCATGCCGGTAATTTCCGTGATGGACACCATCCGGCGCGATCCGTCCTGCAGACGCGATGCCTGCACTATCAGGTTCACAGCCGATGCGATCTGTGCGCGCACGGCCTTTAGCGGCATGTCGATACCAGCCATGGCGACCATGTTTTCCAGACGGCTGATGCCATCACGGGCCGAGTTGGCGTGAATTGTGGTCATAGAACCGTCGTGGCCTGTGTTCATCGCCTGCAGCATGTCGATCACCTCTTCACCGCGGGTTTCCCCGACGATGATGCGGTCGGGGCGCATCCGCAGCGCGTTGCGCAAACAATCGCGCTGGGTGACAGCGCCTTTGCCTTCAACGTTTGGCGGGCGGCTTTCCATCCGGCCCACATGCACCTGTTGCAGCTGAAGTTCGGCGGTATCTTCGATGGTCAGCACCCGTTCGGTATTGTCGATAAACGATGACAACGCGTTCAGGGTGGTGGTTTTACCCGACCCCGTACCGCCGGACACGATGATGTTCAGGCGGCAGGAAACGGCGGCTTGCAGATAGGCGGCCATTTCTTCGGTGAAGGCGCCGAATTTGACCAGATCGCCAATCGCCAGCTTTTCTTTCTTGAATTTCCGAATGGAAACAAGCGATCCGTCCACCGCAACGGGTGGCACCATGGCGTTGAAACGCGACCCATCGGCAAGACGCGCATCGACGTAGGGGTTAGATTCGTCAACCCTGCGGCCCACGGCAGACACGATTTTGTCGATAATCCGCAAAAGATGGCGTTCATCTTTGAAGGTAATGTCGGTCAACACCAGCTTGCCATTGCGTTCGATGAATATCCGGTTTGGCCCGTTCACCAGAATATCGTTGACGCTTTCGTCTTTCAGCAGGGGTTCCAGCGGGCCAAGGCCCATCACCTCATCATACAATTCCTGATTAAGGATGATGCGGTCTTCTTTGGTCAATGCCACGCTCATCTCGTCCAAGGCTTCGGATGCGATGGCGGCAATTTCAAGCTTCAGGCTGGCCTCGGATGCTTTTTCAAGCGCCGCAAGGTTCAGGTTTTCAAGCAGCCTTTTGTGCAGCTCTACCTTGAGGTCCATCAAGCGGTCTTTGCGTTTTTTTTCCTTTTCCGCCGCCACCACTTCGGCCGATGGCTTTGGTGCGGCAACAGGGGCACCGTTTGTGCGCCCGGCCATTGCAGGCTTGGGTGCCGGGGCCGCCATGCGTGACGCCGAGTTGCCCGCACCAACGGCGGCAAGCGATGCAGGCTTGCCATCAGGTTGATCAGTTTTCTTGAAACGACTAAACATCTATTCCCCCGGGCGGTTCAGCCCCTGCCGGTTTCCACGGCTTTGTTCAGATCAAAAAGAGACTTCGCCAACTTTTGCACTTCGCGGCGCAGCGGGTTCTTTGCGGCATTTTCCGACAGTGGCAGCCCATGGTCATTGGCTTGGGTCACTTGTGCGCCCCCATCTGGAAGCTGCACTTCAATCGTGATGTCCAGGCTTTCCGCCATGCGTTTGACGCGGCTTTTGGCGGACAGATCGGTGAAACGCGGCGCGCGGTTCAAAACGAAACGTAGCTTTTCATGCGGCAGCCCTTCGGATTTAAGTGCGCGCACAAGCCGCAGCACGTTTTGCGCGGATCGCAAATCAAGATCCATCAAGGCGAAATAAACATGCGCACGGGCCAGCACGGTTTCGGTCCAGCTGACGATTGTGGACGGCATGTCGATCAGCACGAAATCAAAGTTCGCCTGTGCCATGTCGATGATCCGCGCGATATCATCACCAGAGACGATATCCAGCGGCACCATATCGGCCGGGGCGGTAAACACATGCAGCTTGTCATTGAACGTCAACAAGGAATGCAAAAAGCTGTCGCTGTCTGCCGCCGCCGTATCAGACAGCAATTCAAGAACCGCCTCTTTGCGCGGCAGATCAAGATAGGTTGCGACCGACCCATATTGGAAATCAAAATCCAACAAGCACACGCGCGGCGCGTCTGTTTTGGAAATGTTGGCCAGTTCCCAGGCAAGATTGGTCACAAAGGTTGATGCCCCGGTCCCACCAGCAAGGCCGTGAACGGGCAAAACAACACCGTCGCGGTCGCCCTTGGCTTTGAAGGTCGGGTGCGCCACATCATCGGGATCAGCATGATTTACCACCGCCGATAGTATAGGTGCGGCTGCGGGCGCGGGTTTGCGAATGCGTTCAATCGCTTCGTGCAATGCGCCTTCGGGCAGCGGGTAGGGCACAAAATCATCGCCCCCAAGGCGCAGCAATTGATGCAGCGCAATCGGGCCAACCTGATCGGCGATCAGCACAATCTTGATGCCCTTCGCCTTGGCTGTTTTGATGATCTCGGTGATGCGGCTAAGATCAGCCTCGTCATTGTGATCGACGGCGATGGCCACGAATTCCAGTGCGGCGGCATCCGGTTGGTCCAAAAACACCAAGGCATCCTCAAACGACAGATCGCCCCAGCTTTCGCCCAGTTCAAGTTCCATATCGTCGATCAGCAGATCGAAATTCTGCACATCGCGCGAAATTGTGCACGCAACAATCGGTGCCGGTTCCGGCTGTAATGTCGCCACGCTCGTCATAGCCTCATGCCCTTCCAAAGACGAGAGCCGGACATAGGGTAGGGGGGGCTAGCAGAATTGCAGACCACCACATGCCAAATCCGGGTTCCCGTGCACGGCACATTGGCCGCGCGACTGTTCCCACTGGCGTAAGGGATGCTCTGGAATGGTGGCGATATTGGGGCTAAAAAGCCGTTAATCTTTGATTTTTAGCTATATGCGAAACAACAGTTTGAAATGATCGGGCCCGCAATTGCGGGCCCGAAGTCTTAGTTGCTGGGTGCGAACACGGTCTGCGGTGGTTGTGCCGGCGGATGCCGCCATTCTGCAGACGCCACATAATCACGGAAGATAATCGCAGCATATTTGCCGTTCAGCTGTGCAGGGTTGCCTTGTGCAAAGCCCGATACCTCTGTCACGGTACGGCGGTTGCGCTGTTCTGGGCCTTGCGTCTGCACAATCGGACGGGTTTTTCCAAAGGAAACGACCGCCTCCAGCCGTGCCCCATTGATCCCTTGGCTGCTTAAATAGGCAACTGCGGCCTGTGCGCGGCGCAGACCCAAAGCCTTGTTATAGGCATTTGATCCGACCAAATCGGTGTGACCGTAGACGCGGAACCGGATTTCCGGGAATTGGCGAATCCAGTCAGCCTGATTGCGCAGCGTGGTTTGCGCTTCGGGTGTCAATTGCGAACTGTTGAACGCAAAAGTGATCGTATTTGGCACCTCGGCCGCGAATCGTTCTGCCAAGGCGACGGTGAAGTTTCGCTGTCCGGTCTGGACCAGCGAATTGTTCATCGTCGCGTTGCCGAACTGGCCCGAGTCAACATTGGTACCAACCGCGCGATCAAACCCATCACCGCAGGCTGAAAGCGCAAGAAAAGACACCGAAACCAGAAGAGGGAGTGTATATTTCATCTCTTACTCCATCACATAGCCGTAGGAGCCACTAAAGTCCTGCCGGGCAACTTCGCCAGCAGCACCCTGTTTGCCCGTTACATTGCCGAACAAGAACAATTCGCGTTCCGTCGGAAGGCGGATCCGGTCGGTTGGCAGGGCAAGCGCCTCGCCACGCGTCGGGGTCACAAGATGCGGCGTGACAATAATCACAAGCTCGCTTTGCGACCGCTGATATTCCGAACTGCGAAACAGCGCGCCCAGCACGGGCAGATCACCCAGCCAAGGAACCTGGCCGTTCAGATCGCGGAAGTCATCTTGCAACAGCCCTGCGATGGCAAAACTTTCGCCATCGCGCATCTCGACTGTTGTCGATGTTTCGCGTCGCCGGAATGCGTTCACAGTGATATCGCCGGTCTGAACGGTCAGGGCCGGATCAATCGACGATACGGCGGCATTGATCATCAGGTTGATGACATCGCCGTCGACAACTACTGGGGTAAAGTTCAGCTCGACCCCGAATGGTTTGTATTCAATCGTCACATCGCCGCTGTCTGATACCGGGATCGGGTATTCCCCGCCTGCCAGAAACTTGGCTTCCTGCCCGGACAGCGCCGTCAGGTTTGGTTCCGCAAGTGTGCGAACCATGCCTTTTGATTCAAGCGCTTCCAGCAACACGCCAAATTCCAGCGACCCGACCGAAAAACCAATTTCCGCGGCGGCTGTGCTGCCAGGCCGTGTGGTGATCGTTCCGCCAAGCGAGTTGCCGGGCGTAAGATAGCTGCCGGTTTCGGCCCGGCCTGTGCCACCCAGCGCCAACGACGCGCTTAGGCTTTTTGACACAGACCGCTGCATTTCGGCAAAGCGCACTTTCAGCATCACTTGCTGGGTGCCACCGACCGTCATCAGGTTAGACACGCGGTCCGGCGCATAGCGGTTCGCAAGATCAAGCGCGCGGTCAAGCTTTGCAGTGGACGACACGGTGCCAGACAACACGATGCCATCGTTCGCCGTGCGCACTTCGATGCGTTCGCCGGGCAGAATTTGCTGTAAGCGTTCTTTGAATTCGCCGATATCGGGGGTGACTTGCACCTCGACGTTGGCAATCAACTTGCCGTCTGGTGACAACAGGGTCAGCGTCGTGCGCCCCGGTGCTTTGCCCAGCACATAAATTGTTTTGTCCGACAAAGTGGAAATGTCGGCAATGCCGGGGTTGGCGATGGAAAGTTCCGCGAACGGAACATCGCTTTCCACCACGACAGCCCGGTTCATCGGTACATTCAACGCGGATGACGCAGCACCCTGCATGACCTTCAACGTTTCAGCCACAACCGGACTTAACCCGGTCGTTGCCAACGCCAGCCCTAAGAAACTGGCGGCCCAGATTTTATGCATGCTCATGTGAGCTGCCCTTTCGATGTCGCCTCAAAATCGGGTCTTGAACGCCCGTTCTTGAAATCAACATGCCGCACAATCGCTTTTTAAGCAAGAATCAAAAGGTTAAAGGCCGTTCCTTATGTGGATAACTTGCAACAGGGCGCAAGCCATCGCGCAAAGCAAAGGGCGCAACCACCGCATCTGGGGATTGCGCCCTTGATCTGTCACTAAATCAGTTGGTGCAGGGGATCTCAATTTCCACCACTTCGCCACCTTTGCGGTTGCGGACGGTACAAACTTTTTCCTGTTCGGCGATCACAATCTGCTGTGCTTCGATGCCAAGCAGGCCTGCGCCGTCCACCTCAACCCGCGCCGATACAGTCTCGTCGCCCACACCAACCAGAGCCAGCGCCAGACGGCCGGTTGCTTGCGCCTGGGCCAGACGCGCCACTTGTTCAGGCGACACTTCGACTGTCACTGTGCGGGCCACGGCTGCGGCACGTTCACCGTTGGTCACTTGGTCTACCGCCACAATCTTCACCGTGTTTTCGATCAGCCGGGTTAATTCGCCGTCCACGCCGGGCGATTGGCCGGTCCAATAGACATCCACTTTGTCGCCAGGTTGCAAGAAACCGGACACGCCGGAATCTACGTCAACCTTGATGGCAAAGGCGCGCATGCCTTTGTCAAGCTGGCCCGTCAGGCCCGCCGGTTGCCCGGGCTCGGTTACTTTGGTGGCCAGCAGCGGCTCGAACTTGTCCATCTGGCGCAGCACATAGCGTGGCTCTTTGCCGTCATTCGGGAACAGCACAGCCACGTCCTGGAAAATCGTTTCCGGCAGGGCGTTCTTTTGCCAGTAAATCAGCTGAACATCCTCTTTGGTCAGGACATCGCCGTAGTTCAAGGGTTTGTTCACGACAAAAACCTCAACCAACGGGCCGGACTTCGCACTGATCGCGCGTTCCGCGTCAAGTGCGTTTTGCGTTTGGCTGATAAAGCCCTGAGCCATGTAAACGGCAAATCCGGCGAGGGCCAAACCCACAACCAAAACCAGCCCAAATACCATACGCATCGTAATTCCCCTTTGATCGAACACACCAACGACCACGTCGTCGGGAAAAATTGTAGCTGTTACTGCTATTACGGGCTGCTGGTGTAGCCAACGGGCTGACTGGTGATCGCATCGGCAACCGCATTCGCACTGCTGTCTGTGGTGAAAGCGATCGGTGTCAGCACCAACATGCCAACGCCAACAATCGCGCCCGTCAGCACGACCCAGTCGACGGTAACGGCGCCGGTTTCATCGTGATAAAACCTGAACATTTTGCTTTGCATCGTTACTTTCCCTTCGCGCATCATTTTGGCCGCATTGACGTCGGTATTGTCGGTGAAGTTTTACAGATCAAATATGGCCAGAATTTGGATATGGACGCGCCTATTTCAGTCGATTGGTACAGCTGCGACAGGCAAGACAGAAAAGAGGGGACCGCGTAAAAGTTGAACGCAGCCCCCCCGGGTAAAACTAAGCGAAGTCAGGCCAGAATTATGGCGTAACGTTGCTCACGTAGCCAACTGCTTGACCTTCAATGTCGGTCACAACGTCAGCGGACAGGTTCTCGATGCCGCCACCAACAGTGGTCATAACCACGATGCCAAGGCCAACGATGGCTGCGGTCAGAACGA
>JANOFE010000107.1:0-4906 GCA_031413495.1 Pseudorhodobacter sp.
TCTTTGCTAGCGTTACCATCGGTCTCGAAGACCCGGAGGTGCCCGCCCGCGAAAAGGTCGTGATTATCACGGTTTCTGAGCAAGCCTCTCAGTATCTGGAGCTAAAGCCTGGGTTCAGCACGGGCGAGGGCGCGCGCATCGCTTTTGAATACGGGCACCGCAATTTGTTTGATCGCGCGGTGCAGTTTCGTTTTCGCGTCCGGCTCGGTTACCTACCTAGCTTTCTGATTTTCGAGAACGATGTGAGGCGCAACTTCGACGCACTGACAGTCGGTGAACGCTTGGAGCGCAGCAACACCGTCACCTTCGAGTTTCCGGTTGCGAAGCGCTACCGGTTGGCGCTCGATGGTGTGGATGCGCGCGATAACTCGCGCGCACGCGGGTGGAAACGGCGATTGAAACCGTGCTGGCCAATGGCGCCCGCACCGCCGATCTGATGGGCCCCAATGGCGGCACGCCAATATCGACCACCGACATGGGAGATGCGATTTTGGCAGCACTGGACGCCAGCCTATAGCGCAGTGAGGGGCTGAACTTTGCCCCCGCTTGATTTCACCCGAAGGGCAAACATGGCACCGCAACAGTCAAACCTGCACGGTGCACTGATTGGGCTTGCAGCAATGGCGCTGTTTGCCTGTTCTGATGCGACAATCAAGTTTCTGGGCGGCGGCTATAATGCCTTCCAGATCATCTTTTTCGCCGGGCTGATGACATTTCCGTTGATTGCCGGATTATCAATTGCTGATCCAGCCCCCGATAACATGCGGCCACGGCGGCCAAAACTGATGGCGCTGCGCTGCGTGATCGTTCTGATCAACGGCATTCTGGGCACCTATGCCTTTGCAAGCCTGCCCTTGGCGCAGTGCTATGCGATTGTTTTCACCATGCCGATTTTTATTGCCTTGCTGTCGGTTCCGGTGATGGGCGAACGGATTGATCTGTTTCGGGGTCTTGCGGTCTTGGCGGGGTTGGCGGGGGTTATCGTAGCGCTTGATCCCCGCACTGGCACCTTGAATTGGGGCCATGCAGCAGCGCTCGGCAGTGCCATCTTTGGGGCAGGGAATTATGTGATCATCCGAAAAACCGGAACGGGGGAGCGGGCAGTGGCATTGATCTTGTATCCGCTGATTTTGCAAATGATCGTGGCGGCAATTGCCCTGCCCATGGTCTATCAGCCAATGCCGTTTCGCGATCTTGCATTGACCGCTTTGATGGCGGCAACCAGCTTTATCGGCTATCTTTTGATCATCGCCGCCTACCGCCGCGCGCCCGGAATCGTCGTGGCCCCAATGCAGTATTCGCAGATTATCTGGGCCGCGATTTTCGGGGCATTGTTGTTTGATGAACATCTGACAGGCCGCACTGTGGTGGGAACTTTGGTGATCATTTTGGCCGGTATCGTCATTGTCGCGCGCAAAGACCACGACGCCTGACAATCGCCAAACTGCGCTGCGCTTGCCCTTGAACTTCGCCATTCATAAGCGCACAAGGGCCACGTATTTGATACCGCTAACAGCCGGATCCCCCCATGCCCGCCTTGAATCCCCCCCTAAAGGGGGCGCTATTGTCACTTGCCGCCTTTGGATTTTACGCCACGCATGATGTGATCGTGAAATATCTCGGGGCCAGTTATAATTCCTTTCAGATCATCTTCTTTTCCGGGCTGATGGGGTTTCCCTTGGTCACCATGATGCTGATGGCCGACCGGACCGATGGCAATCTGATCCCAAAACACCCATGGTGGACGGCGCTGCGTACCGTATCTGCCGTGATCACCGGGGCGATGGGATTCTATGCCTTTTCCAAACTTCCGATGGCGCAATGCTATGCAATTTTCTTTGCCATGCCGATTTTGATCACCCTGATGGCGATCCCGATTCTGGGCGAAAAAATCGGTCCGCGGCGGGGAATGGCGGTGATTGTCGGCCTGCTTGGGGTGATGGTTGTGCTGCGACCGGGGCAGGTGGATCTTGGCATGGGGCATCTGGCCGCGTTGGGGGCGGCAACTTTTGGGGCGATGACGTCGGTGATTGTGCGCAAAATCGGCAATGAAGAGCGGTCGGTGGTGCTGATGCTATATCCGATGGTCGCAAGTTTTGTGTTGATGGGGCTGGCCTTGCCCTTTGTTTATGTGCCGATGCCAGTTGAACATCTTGGTTTGCTGATCGTCATGGCCCTGCTGGGCCTGATCGCCTCGGCGCTGGTGATTGCGGCTTACCGCACCGCACCCGCCATTATCGTGGCCCCCATGCAGTATTCGCAAATCATCTGGGCGGTGATCTATGGCTATGTGTTCTTTGACGAAGGGATGGATAGCTATACCTTCGTCGGGACAATCATCATCGTGGCATCCGGCATCTATATCGTGCTGCGGGAAGACACGAAATTCGTGTCCGAAAATCGCCCCGTTCTCAATTCGCAAACGCGGCTGGATACCGGCACGGTGCCGCGCATCAGCCTTTGGTTGCGCCTGTTTGAACGTCGCGACAGCCGACGCTGACCCGCTTGCAAACCGCTGCCACTGGCGGTAACCAACCGCTATGGTCGGAGCGTAGCGCAGCCTGGTAGCGCACCTGCTTCGGGAGCAGGGGGTCGGAGGTTCGAATCCTCTCGCTCCGACCAATTTTGGAGCCGACCAATTTTGGGCCGACCAAATTCCCCAATTCTCTTGAAATGTTAGATGCCTGCGGCGCGAGTATTTTTGCGAAGAAAAAGCCCTCAGCGGTTGCGCCAGGCATTAGCAATATAGGTGGCTGTCATCAGATCCAGATGCGCGCCGCCACCGTTTTTGGCGATGGTGATCTGGTTGTCGCCAGTGCGGGTAAAGGTGCCAGCGGCGATATCGTAAAAGTCAGCGATGATATCCGCCTCAGCAATCACGCCGCGCGCAATCGGGTCTTTGATCTCACCGATATGGTGAATGGTGGTGGCGCGGCTATCAACAAAAATGGTCGCGCGACGCAGGGCATCATCATCCACTTCGCGCATGTCGGGGCGGTAGGCCCCGATCAGATCAAGATGCTGGCCGGGGCGCAGCCATTCGCCCTTGATCAGGGGTTCCTTGCTCATCGTGGCAGTGCAGATGATGTCAGCATGATGAACTGCTGTTTCAAGATTCTCGGTCGCAGTGACGCGTTCGTCAGTGGTCATCGCAAGGGCGGCGGCGGGGCTGCGGTTCCAGACGGTGAATCGGGCACCCGGGAACTGGCTGGAATAGGCATCAACCATAGATTTTGCCACCGTGCCCGCGCCCACCAGCAGGATATTGCGGCTGTCTTTGCGCGCCAGTTTGCTGGCCGACAACAGGCTGTCGCCAGCAGTTTTCCACATTGTCACAAGATGGAAATCGACCAGAGCAGTCAGCTCTCCGGTCTTGTCATCAAACAGGGTCACGGCACCGTTGATCGACGGTTTACCAAGCGCTGCATTGCCAGGGTGAATGGTCGCCACCTTGACCAGCGACCCCAACCCATCAATCCACGCGGCACGATCAAGCATGGTGTCGCGGCCGCGATACAGGAACAGATCGGCAATTTCCGCGCGTGGTAGGCGGTGCCCCGCCTCGATCGCCGCCATCAGGCCAGCCCATGAAAGATGCGCCTCGGCGTCTTTCGGAACGATTTCTATGGTCATAGCCCAGCCTCCTTGGGAGAGAGCAGCCCTTCGGCCACAAGTCTTTGCGCCCAGCCTTGCCACGATTCAAACTGATGTGTCCGCCACCCACGCCGGGCGGCAGTGGTGATGTTTTCAGCCTTGTCATCGGTGAACAGCAAACGGTCCGGAGCAATACCGCAATCTTGTTCGACCATCGCGTAAATGCGCGGGTCAGGTTTGATGACGCCCATCCGGCCAGAGACATATTCGCGGTCAAATTCGGACAGGAAATCCATCTTGGGTCGCGCTTCGGCGTAGGAATAGCTGCCAAAATTGGTCAGCGAAAATACTGGCACGCCCTTCGACCTCAAGGCACGCAACAGGGCGATTGACCCTTCAATGCGGGGCGACGCCAAATCATCCCACCGATCATACCACATGCGGATTTCGACCGCCCAATCCGGGTTGCGATCTGCCCATTCATAAATGGTTTCACGAAACAACCCGCCCGCATCGACCAGATCGTTCATGCCGTGCAAATCAACGGCGGCAAACAGTGCAAGCCTGCGATCCACACCGATCACACGGTCATAGAACGCTTCCGGCTGCCAACAGGTCAGCACATTGCCGATGTCAAAGATCACTGCGAGGGGCTGCAATATCGCTGTCCTTTTTGCGGATGGTTTCCCGCCACAGCGTATAAAGCCCCGCCCCGCAGATAAGCGCAATCCCCAGCCATGCGGTGCTGTCCGGCCAACTACCAAACACCACCACGCCCCAGAAAATGGCCAGCGGCATACCCGCATATTCGAAGGGCGCAATCAGCCCCGCCTCGCACAGACGGTAGGCTTGCGTGGTCATCAAGCCGCCGATCGCCACCGCCAGCCCGTTGGCCACAAAGAACGGCCAGTCCGTCATTTCCGGCCAAACCCATTCCCGGAACAGAAACGCAATCGACGGATCGGATGATCCGGCCAGATGCCCGTCCCCTACCCAAAGCCCCATGGATGTGCTGACGATCAAAAACCCGATCTGCACATAAAACCCCAGCGCCATGGCAGATTCCGTATCGCGCATCCGCCGCGTCATCATATGGCTGGCCGCATAGCAGATCGACGAGATCAGCACCAATATCGCCGCCGGCTGCACCACCCCCGCGCCGGGCCGCAGCATCACCACCACGCCCAGCATCCCCACCGCCACCGCCGCCCAGCGGTGCGGCCCGACCTTTTCCCCCAGCACCACCACCGACATCAGCGTCACAATGATCGGCGCCACATAGGCCGTCGCCACCGCATCCGCCAAAGGCATC
>JANOFE010000108.1:0-38993 GCA_031413495.1 Pseudorhodobacter sp.
GTTTTGGCATCGGCATGCAAAAGCCCCGCATCCAGCAGGTTTCCGATCATGTAGCCAAGACCGCCTGCTGCGTGAAAATGGTTCACATCGGCCAGCCCGTTCGGGTAGACTTTTGCCATCAAGGGCACAACTTCGGAGATATCGGCAAAATCCTGCAGGTCCAGAATAATGCCCGCCGCCCGCGCCATGGCAGGCAGGTGCAACACCAGATTGGTCGATCCACCCGTGGCCATCAACCCGACAATGCCGTTCACAAAGGCGCGTTCATCCAGAATTTCGCCAACCGGGCGGAATTCATTGCCAAGCGCTGTGATGGCTGCGGCTTTTTCCACGGCAGCAATCGTCAACGCCTCTCGCAAAGGTGTGCCGGGGTTCACGAAACTTGCACCCGGCAAATGCAGCCCCATGAATTCCATCAGCATCTGGTTAGTGTTGGCCGTGCCGTAAAACGTGCAGGTGCCGGGGCCGTGGTAGGACGCCATTTCCGCGGCCATCAATGCGTCCCGGCCAACTTCGCCGGTCGCAAAAGCATTGCGCACGCGGGATTTTTCGTCATTTGGCAGGCCCGATGGCATTGGCCCGGCTGGCACGAAGATTGATGGGATGTGACCAAAACTGGCCGCTGCCATGATCAGCCCCGGCACAATTTTGTCGCAGACGCCAAGATAAAGGGCGGCATCAAAGGTGTTATGGCTAAGCCCGATACCAGCCGACAAAGCGATGACATCGCGCGAAAACAATGACAGCTCCATCCCCGGCTGACCTTGGGTCACACCGTCACACATGGCAGGCACGCCGCCGGCCACTTGCGCCGTGGCCCCGGCATTGCGGGCGGCTGCCCGGATCTTTTCAGGATAGGCTTCGAACGGCTGATGCGCTGACAGCATATCATTATAGGCGGTGATGATCCCTATGTTCGGCTTGCGGGTGGTCGCCAGCGTGTCTTTGTCGGGCCCCATTGCTGCATAAGCATGCGCCTGATTGCCACAACTAAGATGCGCGCGCGCAGGGCCTGCCGCCACCGCTTGCGCCAACCGCGAAAGATAGGGATCGCGACTTGGCCGGGATCGTTCGCGGATACGGTCGGTAACACGGGCTATTACCTGATTTAGGGGCATGGCGGGGGTCCTGCAGATTATTTGTGGTACGCATAACAGATATTGTTAGCGCTAACAACCGGGTCTTGAGCCGACCACGAAATATTGTTGCGTGGCAAATTTTTCTAATGCCAAGCATAGCAGATTGCGTCAAAAAAAGCAGCTTGTGCTGCGATACTACCTTGATCTGCACTGCCAGATGGCAGTTAGCCCGCGCTGCGCGTCAGGTGACGGCAGTTGAATTGTTTCCGATTTTGCGTAAATAGATAAGAAAAGCATCAAAACTTCGAGTTTTTGCCATATTCAAAGCAAATGGACGGACTAAGCCTTGGCGCAGTTGGTTTGGGGAGGAAATACTGGTGAAGATGTGGTCTTGTTTGGTGGCGATTGTCCTGATTGCCGGGCTGACCGCATGCGGCCGTGGGCAAACCGGTGCTGGTGCAGCGGCTGATGGCTTATCCTCTGTTACATCAGGCGCAACAATTGTGCGCATCGACGCGCGTGGTGGGTCGATCGGCGCGCCCCTTGCAGGGGCTGGTCGCTATGATGTGGACGGTGTGGAAGTTACGGTTCCAGCCTCGCTTGTCGTCTCAGAGGCCAATCTTTTTTACCCAAAAGCCGATATCGTCTGGCGCGCTGACCCTGTTGGCGACCGCTATGCCCAGGTGAAATCTGTCCTTGAAGAAGGCTTTGCGGCGGGTGTTGCCGGAATGGACATTGGCCCAAAGGTCGTTGTCGCAATCAGCCTGGAACGGTTCCATTCCCTAACCGAGAAGGCCCGCTTTTCCGTTGGTGGGGTGCATGACATCATCGTGGTGCTGATGGTTAAGGATGCAACAACTGGCCAGGTTCTTGAAGGCCCACGACGGGTTGAAGTCGCAATTCGCGCATCGGGCGGCGATAAGGCCATAGCCGAAGATGCCGCAGGCAACACGCAGCGGGCCGTGATCGTGGCCGGTTTGGCCGAAGCGATCCGGCGTCATCTGGCATTGGTGCCCGTTGGCATCGAGACAAAGCGCAAAGGTCTGTTTCGGGGCCTTTCCCTAAAACGCGGAACCCAGTAAAGGGGGGGCATGACATCCCCCATTCAATCTGATCCCGCCGCACAAGACACCGCCACCGTTTACAACGGACGCCCGGTTGTGCGCCTGAAACCAAAGGCCGAAGCCCGTGCCATCCGGCATGGCTTTCCATGGGTTTATGCCGATGAACTGGTCACGGACAGGCGCACCCAAGGTCTTGCCCCCGGCGCACTTGCCGTGTTGGAAGATGCGGACAGGCGGGCCTTGGGGCTGGTCACGGTCAATTCCAATTCCAAGATCATTGCCCGTATGCTGGACCGTGATCCAGAGGCGGAGATTACGCTTGCGTGGTTTGTGGCGCGGCTTTCGCGGGCGCAGTCCTTGCGGAGCAGGCTTTACAGCGCGCCCTATTACCGCATGGTTCATGCCGAGGCTGACGCACTGCCCGGTGTGGTGATCGACCGTTTTGGCGACACAGCGGTGATTCAGCCGAACGCCCAATGGGCCGAGGCGCATCTTGATCTGCTGGCACAAGCATTGGTTCAGGTGACAGGTGTGACATCAGTGGTCAAGAACGGGACAGGGCGCTCGCGCACGCTGGAAGGCATGGCCGAGGAAACGGTCGTGCTGCACGGCGCTGTTGATGGGCCTATCGCGGTGCCGATGAATGGCGCGGTGTATATGGCCGATCTTTTGGGCGGCCAGAAAACCGGTTTGTTCTATGATCAGCGCCCGAACCATGCCTTTGTGCGGCAATTGGCGCAAGGCGCACGGGTTTTGGACATGTTTTCGCATGTCGGCGGCTTTGCACTGGCGGCGCTTGCGGGCGGGGCAAGTCATGCGCTGGCGGTCGATGCATCAGCCCCAGCCTTGGCATTGGCGGCCCAAGGGGCGGACGCGTCAGGCTTTGGCGCGCAGTTTGAAACCCTGCAAGGTGATGCATTTGCCGTGCTGGAAGATTTAGGGGCCACGCCCGGCCAGTTCGACATTGTGATCTGCGATCCCCCCGCCTTTGCGCCCGCCAAACAATCGCTCGAGGCAGGTTTGCGCGCCTATGAACGCCTCGCACGGTTGGCGGCCCCATTGGTTGCCCCGGGCGGTTATTTGGTCTTGTGTTCCTGTTCCCACGCCGCCGATCTTGCGGCCTTCCGCAATGCCTGCGGGCGCGGCATTGGCCGGGGCGGGCGGCGCGCGCAATTGCTGCACACGGGCTTTGCCGGGCCGGACCATCCGATGCTGCCACAACTGGCAGAATCCGCCTATCTGAAGGCGCTGTTCTTCCGGCTTGACGGGTGAAAGTGGTTCTTGATGCTTGTGTGCTTTACCCCACTGTCCTGCGCGAAATTCTGACTGGCGTGGCGCGGGCGGGCCTTTACACGCCACTTTGGTCTGACCGGATATTGGAAGAATGGGCGCGCGCTACCCGTAAAATCGGCCCCTTGGCCGAGGGCATTGCGCGCGGCGAGGCGGCACAGCTGATCAGCGCTTTTCCCAAAGCCTCCATCGCCCCCCAGCCGGGGCTAGAGGCACGGCTGCACCTGCCCGATGAAAACGACATCCATGTGCTTGCCGTGGCCATCGCAGGCAGTGCCGATGCCATCATCACCTTCAACGCGCGCGATTTTCCGCGCCATGTGCTGGAGGGGGAGGGATTGGTGCGGCGCGACCCGGACGGGTTCTTGTGGGAAATATGGTCGCACAACCCAGATGCCGTGGGGGGGGTGATCGCCACGGTACAAGCAACAGCAGAACGGCTTTCCGGGCAGTCATTTCCCCTGCGCGCCTTCCTAAAAAAGGCCGGATTGCCACGGTTGGCAAAGGCACTTCAGTCTGCCTGAACGGCCCAACGTACCTCGCGTTCCTCAATCGCAGCGATACGTTCTGCAATCTTCGGGTGGCTCATCAACCATGCCGGCGTGCCAGCCCCCGGCGCACCTGTTAGCGCGTCCAGTTTGCGGAACATGGACTTCTGCGGCGCGGTGCCGATGCCAGATTTGACCAACAGGGCTGATGCGTAGGCGTCCGCCTCATGCTCATCCCGACGCGACAGGCGGGCGGCAAGGGCGGTAGACAAAAGATTGGCAATCCAGATGCCAATGACAGGCACAAACCGGTTCAGTACGGCTGACAACATTACGAACACTGCATTCTTGCCAGTGAAGTCAATCATCCGACGGCGCGAATGGCCCAACGCCACATGACCCAGTTCGTGGGCGATGACACTTGCCATTTCTGGTGCCGTCACGTCGCCTGCACGGTATTTTTGCAAAAACCCGCGCGTGAGGAAGATGCGGCCATCGGGCGCGGCAAGGCCGTTGACGGGTTCTATATCAAACACGTTCACCCTGATCTCTGGCAATTCCAAAGCCTGCGCCATCTGCGCCGACAGTGCCAATAGGACAGGGTCAGTCAAGGGTTTGCTTTGCGCATCCAACATCTTCGTCGTGCGCCAAACGGAAAACTGATACATGATCAGCGCATAGGCCACAGCCAGCAAAACGGGGGCAAGTTTCAAGATCAACATGAGCTTGATATGGCGCGGCAAAGACGGCCTGACAAGTGGTGCGGCTTACCGTCCCAGCATCCGCACACCGCGCCCGATACCGTCCAATGTCATCGGCACCATACGATTTTCAAAAATCTCTCCGATCAGCCGCGTGGAATGGGTCTGCGGCCAGTATGCCTCTGGCGTCGGGTTGATCCACAGATGGTGCGGCCATTGTGTACGGGCCCGCGCCAGCCAAACCTCGCCCGCCTCGGCGTTCCAGTGTTCATTGGCACCGCCGGGGTGCAAAATCTCATAGGGGCTCATACTGGCATCGCCCACGAAAATGCATTTGTAATCGTGCCCGTAGGTGCGCATCACTTCGGCTGTAGAGGTTTGCTGATCCCAGCGGCGGGCATTGTCGCGCCACACGCCCTCATACAGGCAGTTGTGAAAATAGAACGGCACCAGCGTTTTGAATTCGGCGCGCGCCGCACTGAACAGTTCTTCCAGCACTTTCACATGCGCGTCCATCGACCCGCCGATATCCAGAAACAGCAACACCTTGACGGCATTGCGCCGCTCTGGCCGGGTCTTCACATCCAGATAGCCATGATCTGCCGTGGCGCGAATGGTGCCGTCCAGATCAAGTTCATCCGCCGCCCCATCGCGCGCCCATCTGCGCAGGCGGCGCAATGCTACCTTGATGTTGCGGGTGCCCAGTTCCACCCGGTCATCCAGATTGCGAAATTCGCGTTTGTCCCAAACCTTGACCGCGCGCTGATGGCGGCTTTGATCTTGCCCGATGCGTACGCCTTCGGGGTTATAGCCATAGGCTCCAAAGGGGGATGTGCCCGCTGTGCCAATCCATTTGTTGCCGCCCTGATGGCGGGCTTGCTGGTCCGCGAGCCGTTTGCGCAACCGCTCCATCAGGGCCGCAAAGCCACCGGCCGCTTCAACCATGGCTTTTTCTTCGGGGGTCAAATGTTTTTCGGCCAGCTTCGCCAGCCAGTCAGCTGGCAAATCAACTTGGGTCAGCACCTCATCCGCGCTCAAGCCTTCTAGCCCTTTGAAGCTTTCCGCAAAAGCGCGGTCAAACCGGTCAAGGTGGCGTTCATCTTTGACCATGGACGTGCGCGCCAAATAATAGAAATCCTGCACGTCATAGGTGGCAAGCCCGGCAGTCAGACCTTCCAAAAAAGCCAGATATTCGCGGATGGACACCGGAATCCCTGTCTTGCGCAGCGTTTCAAAAAACGGCGCAAACATCGGGCTTACAGGTTGCGCTCAAGGATGATGGTCGCGAACAACCCAATCAGCATAAACGCAATTCCGTAACCCGCCGCATATTGCAGCATATCCGGCACTTTGCCGCCCCGGCGTTTGGCGGTAAGTGCCCCCACAAAAACTCCGACTATCAACCCTGCCGCAATGATCATCTGTCTTTTGTCCCAGCAAAGGGGCGGTCGCCTTGCAGCGCCTTACCCCCCAATTCCCAATGGTGACAACGCCGCTATATCGCTGATCCGCGCGCGTACATTGTCGTCTGACCCAAAGCCATACCGCGCCCAGCCCAGACTGTCGAGCCGGACTGCCTGCGCCTCATCGCCCCGGCCAAGCTGATCCAGCGCCTGCGCCTTTAACAACATGAATGTCGCCAGAAGTGCGGCATTTTCGGCCCGCGTCACTACGGGGATAGCGTCATTTGCAAGGCTGATCGTCACCTCGGGTTGCCCGGATGACAGCGCGAATGCCGCCATTTGCATATCGACATGCGCCGCATGAACCGGCCCGTCCGGCAAGGATCGGTAAATTCGCGTGGCCTCGGCAAAGGATGTTACGGCGCGGCCCACATTTTTGCCAAGGCTAAGGCGGGCGACGGCAAAGTAGCTAAACGCCAATCGGTTGTCCGCCCATCTTTCGGTTAGAGCAATCGCTAGGGCGCGTTCCGCCGCTTTGATCCGCGTGCCGTCTTTGGTTGTTGGGCCAAGGGCCGTTTCGATCAAGTGCACCCAGTCACGCGGGCCAATGGTGGTGGGGCCATCGCTTGCAAATTCACCTTTCGGGTTCATCTGTGCCAGAAGGCCGGGCAGCAATGCTGCAACCTGCGCCTCAGTCATCGCGTTTCGCAAGTCCGGGCTGTAATGCAGCCGCAGGATCAGCATATCAAACCCGGTCAGAACCGTATGAAAGTTATCATCGTTGAACACGGAATCTGGCAGCCGGTACAAGTCGTTCAATGGTCCCAATGCCTGCGCCAATTCTTCGTGCAAACAATCGCGCACCTCTTGTGGGCTGGTGTCCGATGGTACAAAGATTGCCACTTTTTCGCGGCGGGTCAGGGTTGTCCAATCCAATACGTCACTGCGACGGCTTGTACGATACTCGGTCCAGCTGCCCACGCGGGGGGTCACAAAACACGCGGCAGTGGGCACAAGCGCTTGCATTTTCTTGCGTGGCAGAAATTCGATGGTGACCTGCGCATCGTTCGCCTGCGCCAAAGCGATGTTGATGCCCGCCTCTGTCTGCAACCGCGTGATCAATCGGCCCAGATCGGCGGTGGCTGTCGGCGGCACATCACCCTGTAAACTTACGTTGATTGGCCCCTCAAACCGGGTAAACACCGGCAGCACCCGTCCGCTTTCAAGGCGAAACTCCAAATCCATAAAATCGGCGGCGATGTTGGCATTGCTGCGCGTCGGTGCCGGGGCCGCTAGAAGGGTAAAGGATTTCATCGCAGGCAGCACCGCGAATTGACCGCTCTGTGGCGGGCCGCGCTTGGTCACTTCGGCCCTGTCTGTTGGGGCGCAGGCCACAAGGCCAAACAAAAGGGCGAGGGTCATGCGCCGCATCTACGCCACCCGCTCATATACGATGAACGGAGTTTTCACGCCAACCTGGTCATACAGCAGGCGGCCTGCATAGTTTGTCTCGGCCGTCAGCCAATAGACATCAGGGATGCCTTGTCGTGCGGCGTCGGCAAATACGGCCTCCATCAGGGCGCGCGCAACACCACGGCCGCGCGCGGCTGGCGTGGTGAACAGGTCTTGCAGATAACAGGTTTGCCCCGGTTTCCAGAAATTCGCATGGTTCAGAAAATGCACAAGACCGACCGCATCGCCGCCCGCAATCGCGATCAACCCGAACATGCCCTGACCACCGTCGACAATACGCGCAAAGGTGTCGCGGTAGGTGTCCTCAGATAAAACCGTATCATAAAACGCAAGATAGGCGTGCCAAAGATCGCGCCATCGCACCTCATCCGTAACCGCCACGGGGCGAATTATCAGCGACTGATCCTTGTTCATGCGCAGCCTTCATCTGGTGACGGTCGTCTTGCAGCAGACAACCAAACCCAAGTGTCAAGAACAGGGCTTCTTTCTGTCAATCGGGTCGAAATACAGATGCTTAGCGGCAACTACCCATGGCGGCATGCATCCCTGCTGACGCGACATGTTCCAGCTACCCTCACGAAACATGTCAAATTGCAACGGACATTGGAAATTTACGTGATGCCTTTGACCAGCCAAATCAGCGAATCGCCATCAACAATTTCTAGCGCTGCCCCCGCGCCATGAACGCAATCCGTTCAAATAAATGCACATCTTGTTCGTTCTTTAACAGCGCGCCGTGCAATCGCGGCAGGGTCTTTTTGCCATCGCCACGCAAATCCTCTGCGGTTAGATCATCGGCCAACAGCAGCTTCAGCCAATCCAGCACCTCAGAAGTTGACGGTTTCTTTTTCAACCCCGGCGTTTCGCGCAATTCGAAAAACTGCGAAAGCGCGGTGGACAGCAGATCGTCTTTAATCCCCGGAAAATGCACATCGACAATGCGGCGCAAAGTGTCCGCATCCGGAAACTTGATGAAATGGAAAAAACAACGCCGCAAGAACGCATCCGGCAGTTCTTTTTCGTTATTTGAGGTGATGATCACCACCGGCCTGTGCCGCGCAACAATCGTTTGGCCGGTCTCGTAGACATAAAATTCCATCCGGTCGAGTTCTTGCAACAGATCATTTGGAAACTCGATATCCGCTTTGTCGATCTCATCTATCAACAGCACGACGCGGCTTTCCGCGTCAAAGGCCTGCCACAGCTTGCCCTTGCGGATATAGTTGGCGACATCGTTCACCCTTGCATCGCCAAGCTGGCTGTCGCGCAATCGGCTGACCGCATCGTAATCGTAAAGCCCTTGCTGGGCCTTGGTGGTCGATTTCACGTGCCATTCGATAATGGGCATGTTCAATGCTGTGGCCACCTGCCGGGCAAGTTCGGTCTTGCCTGTCCCCGGTTCCCCCTTGACCAGCAAAGGCCGCTCCAGCGTGACCGCTGCATTGACCGCCATGATCAGATCATTGGTCGCCACATAGGCAGGGGTCGAGGCAAATTTCATCGGCAGGCCAAGCCTCTATGGAGATCACTTAATTCAGCCTAACTCCCGCCCGATTTAGGTGCAACCGCTAGTGACAATCGAACAAGCTTGCGCTACATGACGGCTCAATAGGAGCATGCAATGACAGATGGTCCCCTGTCGGAGTATTCCGACAATTTGGAGAGTGGTGTGATGAAGGCAGAAGTGTTTCTTCCCGACGATTACCGTCCTGCCGAAAATGAGCCTTTCATGAATGATCGGCAGCTGGAATATTTCCGCCGAAAGCTGATTGTTTGGAAGCAGGAATTGATGTCGCAAAGCGCGGAAACCATCGAAGGTCTGCAAGAATCGGGCCGCAATGTGCCCGATATTGCCGACCGTGCGTCAGAAGAAACCGACCGCGCCCTTGAACTGCGCACCCGGGATCGCCAACGCAAACTGGTGTCGAAAATTGACGCCGCCTTGCGCCGCATCGACAACAGTGAATTTGGCTATTGCGAAGTGTCGGGTGAACCCATTTCGCTAAAGCGTCTGGATGCCCGCCCGATTGCCGTGATGACACTGGAAGCGCAAGAAAAGCACGAACGGCGTGAACGCGTGCACCGCGAAGATTGATCACAGTGGCCCTTGCGGCCGCCGTAGTTTCCAAACAGCATTTCGCCGGGGCATTCATGCTCCGGCGTTTTAATTGGCGAAAAGCGCAGACAGATGACATTCGGCAATAATCCTATCACGGTAATCGGCGCAGGCGTGGCGGGTCTTGCCCTTTCGCGGGCCTTGGCGCTGCAGGGTGCAAAGGTCATTCTGCTGGAGCAAGCTTCCACAATCACCGAAATTGGGGCAGGGATTCAGATCAGCCCGAATGGTGCCACCATCATCAATGCCTTGGGTCTGGGGGCGGCACTTGCCAAGGCAAGCCTGCCCGCGCAAGCAGTGTCACTGCGCGATGGCCTGACTGACCGGCCTGTCCTGACAATGGATATGAACCGTGATCGTACAGGCCGTGGCTTTCATTTGATCCACCGTGCGGAATTGATCGAACTATTGCTTCAGGGCTGCATCGCGGCAGGCGTCGATATCCACCTGAACCAAAAGATTGACCGGGTTGATATATCGGGCGCGGTGCCGATTGTGCACCTGATGGACGGTCTCAGCCAAGCTACGCCGATCTTGCTGGGCGCGGATGGATTGCATTCGCCTGTTCGTACGGCCCTGAACGGCCCCGAGGCGCCATTTTTCACCCATCAAGTTGCGTGGCGCGCGACCATTCCAAATTCAGGCGCGACCGATCCCGTGGTCGAAGTGCACATGGGCCCGAGGCGTCATCTGGTCAGCTATCCCCTGCGGGGCGGAAGTTTGCGCAACATCGTCGCGGTCGAGCAACGCGGCGGCTGGACGGCAGAAAGCTGGTCTTTGCTGGATGATCCGATCAATTTGCAAACTGCTTTTGCCAGTTTTTCGCCAAAAGTGCGCGGCTGGCTTGCGCAGGTGGAAAAGCCCAATCTTTGGGGGCTTTTCCGGCATCCCGTGGCCCCGGTCTGGCACAAAGCCATGCCACAGGGCGGTGTGGCGATTTTGGGGGATGCGGCACACCCGACGCTGCCCTTTCTGGCACAGGGGGCAAATATGGCTTTGGAAGATGCATGGGTTTTGGCGCAATGTCTGGCACAAAAGGATAGCGTTCAAGTTGCATTTGAAACCTACCAGACTGCCCGCAAATCCCGCACAGCGGCAATCGTTGCGGCGGCCAACGGCAACGCGCGCGCCTATCATTTGTCCGGGCCTGTGCGCCGCGTCGCCCATTTGGGATTGCGGATGGGCGGCAGGCTTGCGCCGAATTTCGCGCTAAGCCGGTTTGACTGGATTTACGGCCATGATGTCACCGCAGACACCCAAAATCCTTCGAAGGATTTTTAACGAAGGTTTCGAAAACTTCGGTTAAGAATTTTCGAAAATTCCTGCTTCTGCTCGATATCACGCGTCCAGCTCAATCCAGACCGGCACATGGTCCGATGGTTTTTCCCCGGCGCGCACATCTTTGTCGATGCGTGCATCCCGCAGCAGATCAGCGGCTTGGGGCGATAGCAACATATGGTCAATCCTTATGCCATTGTTGCGTTCCCACGCACCTGCCTGATAATCCCAAAAGCTGTAATGGCCGGGTTCCGGGTGGCGGCAATGAAACGCCTCGGTAAACCCAAGGTTCAGGATACGGCGATAGGCCTCGCGGGTGGCTGGCAGAAATAACGCGTCCTCAGTCCACGCCTGTGGCTTTGCCGCATCTTCGGCCTGCGGAATGACATTGTAATCGCCCGCCATCACGAACGGCTCCTCCAGCGTCAGCAAAGCCTGCGCGCGCGCTTCCATCCGGGCCATCCACGCCAGTTTATAGTCGTACTTCGGCCCCGGTGCCGGGTTGCCATTGGGCAGATACAACCCGCACAGACGCACCGCGCGGGTGCCAACAACAGTCGCCTCAATCCAGCGCGCCTGTTCGTCCGCCGGATCACCGGGCAGGCCGCGCGTCACATCTTCCAGCGGCAGTTTTGACAGGATCGCAACACCGTTAAACCCCTTTTGGCCATGGGTTTCAACGCGGTAGCCCATGTCCTCGAACAGCGCGCGCGGGAACCCTTCATCGACAGATTTGATTTCTTGCAGGCACACCGCATCAGGGTTGGCGGATGCAAGCCAAGCGGGCAGCGCGTCGATCCGCGCTTTGATGCCGTTGATGTTGAAGGTGGCTAGTTTCATGGCAGACCCCCGGTTTTATCCCGTTCTAGGGTGCGCCCTTGCCTTGCACAAGAACTGCGTCAGGCAGATTGGCGCAAAGGTTGCGTGGCCGCCGCATACCAAAGCGCGTCAAGTTTCGCCAACTCTGCAGCATCGAACTGATCCAGATGCTCCCAGTAGCGCCCGGATGGGATGTAATAGCCAAGGGTTTTTTCGCGGTCCATCGCCTCGGCGGCCAGATCGGGGCAGTAGATTTGCGGGGTGACATGGTTCATTTGCCCCCGAGCAACCCGTGGAAAGACTAAACGCGATGGCCCGTGTGACAGATTGACCATCGCACAGCCCTGCATTGCCGCCAGCACCATCAGCCGAGCGGATTTCGCTTCCAGCGATTGTAGCGAAAGATCATCGCGCAAAGGGTCCGCGGTACCGGTGCCATAGAAATGGGTCAGCCCTTGCTTTGGATAGTGCATGTCGCACCCGAACATGGCAATGACGCGCGGCCGGTGCGCATGCAGGGCGTAGTAGCCCGCAGTAAACGCCATGGTGCCGCCAGCATAAACAAAGCCGCCGTAAGAGTTTTGCGCAGGAACAAAATCGTCCTGCGTCACCATTTTCTGATTTGGTCTAGGCAAAGGGCGGCGCGCTTCGGGAAAATCCCACGGATAAATCAGCGCATCCCAATCAGATCGGACCTGCCACGCATTGTTGATTGCAAGGATTTGGTCAATCCCTGCACGTGGCCAAGATTGCGCCTGCATTACCGATGGACCAGAGCCAAGGATCAGAATTGATTGCACAGTTTCGCCATCCCCACACATTAATCTGTGATGAAAGATAGGGTGACAGACGGCCGCGGCCAGAGTGGAGTTGCGAATAATAATACAAGATTGCGCGGCGTCAGATCGAAAAAGACGTCCCACAGCCACAGGAACTGGACGCGTTCGGGTTTTCAATCACAAACCGTGCGCCGATCAATTCATCGGAATAATCAATCACAGCGTTGGATAGGAACGGCAACGAAACTGCATCCACCAACACGCGCGCGCCACCCTGTTCCAACACCAGATCATCGCCGCCCGCATCATCCAGCCGGATATCATATTGAAAGCCCGAACAGCCACCACCTTCGACCGCCACCCGCAAAGCGCGGGTATCGCCTGTGCTTTCGGCAATTTCAGCCAACCGCGCAAATGCACGGTCCGTCACGCGGGGGGGCAGGGTAAGCGTCAGCATCGGAAAACCCGTATCAATTCTGCTATCATCCCCATATAGGATGCATCAAACCAACCCGCAAGAACAGGCCCAATCATGTTAGCCCCCTATGCCTGCCAACCAGAGGCGTCACGCGGGCGTCTGCACTCCGAACGGATGTCATCCTTCCGGTCGCCATTTCAGCGGGATCGGGACCGGATTATCCACTCCTCGGCTTTTCGGCGGCTCAAACATAAGACACAAGTTTTTGTGGAACATGAGGGCGACTATTACCGCACCCGCCTGACGCATTCGATTGAAGTGGCGCAAGTGGCCCGCACGATCGCAGGGGTCTTAAGCCTTAACACCGATCTGGCCGAAGCCATAGCACTCGCCCATGATCTGGGCCATACGCCTTTTGGCCATACCGGTGAAGACGCCCTTGGTGCATTAATGGCCCCCTACGGCGGCTTTGATCACAACGCCCAGGCCATTCGCATCGTCACAAGGTTGGAGCGTCACTATGCCGATTTTGATGGCCTGAACCTGACGTGGGAAGCATTGGAAGGCATCGCCAAGCACAATGGCCCCCTGATCGGGCCGTTTAAGCGAAACGCAGACCCGCTGCCCTATGCGTTGGTCGAGGCGAACGCGGAATGGGAGCTGGAGCTTCATACCTTTGCCTCAGCCGAAGCGCAGGTGGCCGCAATCGCCGATGACGTTGCCTATTCGCATCATGATTTGCACGACGGGTTACGATCGGGTCTGTTCACTGAGGCCGACCTGATGGACCTGCCCGTCACTGGCCCCGCCTTTGCCGAGGTTGATATGCTCTACCCCGGCCTTGATAAAATGCGCAGGCGACATGAGGCATTGCGCCGCGTCTTTGGCCGCATGGTCGAAGATGTAATTGCGGTGGCCAAGAACCGCCTTGATGCGGCACGACCCAAATCGGTTAATGATATCCGCGCGATGGAGGGGACTGTGATCCGGTTTTCGAAGCCCCTCTACCAGGAACTCAAAGCCATCCGCAGTTTCCTGTTCATCCGCATGTACCGCGCGCCTTCGGTGATGGTGGAACGGGCGCGGGTGACAGAGGTGGTCAATGGCCTGTTCCCGCTGTTCATGTCACAATCGGAACACTTGCCGCAAGAATGGCGCGCCGATGTGGATGCGGCCAAGGGCGAAACGGAACTTGCCCGCATCGTTGCCGACTATGTATCTGGCATGACAGACCGATTTGCCTTGCAGGAACATGCGCGCCTGTTGGGTTAATCGGTGCGCCGGGCAGCCGCGATCCAGATCAACACCAACACCAGCGATGCCAACGTGTTCCACGATGCCATGGAAAGCCCCATCAACTGCCATGCAACCTCGTCACAGCGCACCACGGGGGCCGCAAGGATCTGGTTCAGCAATGCCTCTGGATCGACGCCTTCGATTGACCCCGATGTGCAGGTTGTGGGGCCTTCCCACCAGTTGCGTTCAACGCCGGTGTGGTAGAGACCCAATGCAGCAGTCGTCATTGCGGCAGCCGCCCCGAAATAGGCCCAGATACGCCCGCTAAGAATAATCGCTACTGCGCCAATCGCAACCGCTGCTGCATGCGGCCACCGTTGCCAAAGACACATTTTGCAGGGCGCATAACCGATGGCCTGAAATATAAATGCCCCCGCCAGCAGGGCCACAGACCCAAAGCCCGCAAGAAGGATCAGTTGTGTTCTTGTCATCCGCCGCCTCATAGGTATTTCAGTCCAAGCCACGCCAGACCAAGCACAGCCACCATCCGAATTGCAACATAGGCAAAGCGCCGCTCTATCACTTTCACGATAGCCTCGCCGTATTTGCGCACCGCCCAGGCCAACAAAAAGAACTTGCCGCCCCGCGCGACGATGGCAGACAAAATGAACAACTTCAGATCAAACGCAATGACACCAGACAGGATCGTGACCACCTTCATCGGTGGCAAATGCGCAAGGCCAGACGTGACCAACATCACCAAAATAGCGCCATCGCCGGTTTTTGCCTTCAAGGCATCAAACTCGTCCACCTTGCCGTAAAAATCCAAAATCGGTTTTGCGATCAAATCAAAGCCGTAAAACCCGATCATCCAGCCTGCAACGCCGCCCAACACCGACGCGACGGAGGCAATCAAAGCATAGCGCATTGCACGGTCTGGGCGTGACAGCACCATCGGCACGAACAACACCTCGGCAGGCACAGGAAAGACACTGCTTTCCACAAACGACACCACGCCCAATGCCTTGTCCGCGTGGCGCGACGCGGCCCATCGCAGGGTCCAATCATACAAGGTTCGAAACATAGCAACCCTTTTTCACTATCCGCGCCCAATGGCCATGCATGGCCCCTGACGTCAAGGAATTTGCCGTGATTAGGGGCTTATCATGATCGCCATCAGCCATTAGGGTTACCGCGTAAACGTAAAAGGGGTTTGACGATGGAATGGAAAGGCAGACGCGGCAGCCGCAATATCGAGGATCGCCGCAGCGCAGGTGTTGGTAGGGCAGGCGGCATAGGGGGCATCGGTTTGGTTGCCGTGCTTGTTATCGGCTATTTCCTTGGCATCGACGTCAGCTCTTTGCTGAATGACCCCAATGCCGGTGGTCAATCCGGTTCTGTCGAGATGACCGCCGAAGATGTTGCCGCTGGTGAATTCGTCTCTGTTACACTTGCCGATACCGAAGAAGTTTGGGCCAAAGTGTTTCGTGAGCAGCTTAACCGCGAATACACCCCCGCCGTGCTTGTACTGTTCAAAGGTGCCACGCAATCGCCCTGCGGATCTGCCAGCGGCGCATCCGGCCCGTTCTATTGCCCCGGCGACAAGAAAGCCTACTTGGATACCGAATTCTTTGCGACCCTCGAATCACGTCTGGGCGCAAAGGGTGATTTCGCCGCCGCCTATGTGGTAGCGCATGAAATTGGCCACCATGTGCAAGACGAATTGGGTATTCTCGCCAAAGCTAACCAAGTCCGCCAAAGTGTGAGCGAAGAAGAAAGCAACGCCGTATCAGTGCGCGTTGAACTGCAAGCTGATTGTTTTTCCGGCATCTGGGCGCGCGAAGTGGCGCAGACATTCGGCTCCATCGACCGGGCCGATCTGGAAGAGGCGATCAACGCCGCGCGCCAGATTGGCGATGACACTTTGCAGCGCAATGCAGGTCAGCGGCCAATGCCGCATACCTTCACGCATGGCACATCTGAACAGCGGTCCGAATGGTTCCTGCGCGGGGTACAGTCGGGCCAAATGGCGGATTGTGACACCTTCGCGGCGAATGATCTGTAAGACTGCGCAATCGCAATTGACGACACCTGCGCCGCCCGCTAAACGGCGCAGAGTTGCCCAAGTGGCGGAACGGTAGACGCAGGGGACTCAAAATCCTCCGCCTTAACGGGTGTGCGAGTTCGAATCTCGCCTTGGGCACCACATTCCGATTTCATACTGCATTTGGTGTAGGTTATGCTTCGGCACACTATATTTGTGCGCTGTTCAGCGAATCATTTTTCGAAAATCCAAATGCAAAATGCGGCCAATACGCCGCCAAACGCGCTTTATATTTCTGTTCGCAACAATTGGCTTGTTCGGCCTACCCCCCGGCTCAAGAAATGTTTCGATGGCCGATAAAAGTGACATGATTGTGTTTGTTTTCCGTTTGGCAACAATCGGCGGTTCTTGGCATGCCTTATTAATAAAAACTCAATGATTTCTGTCGCCGCACATCTAAAGGTTGCAGCCAGGACAGCGAGCCGCTGGTGCGGTAACAACCCAGACGTGTGGACACTGTTTTGCAGTCGCGCATGGTCGGGATTCCCCTCTTGCCAGATGACACAATCACGCCTCTTTTCATCTTGCGGGGTTATTGACGCCGTGTAGCGAGTGCCAGTTGGTGTGTTGGCAAAAGGGTTCAGGTGGATCGTGTGAATGGTGACGTGCTTTGCAGGCGCGAAATTTGGTAAAGGAACGCAGGGGGAACATCGTTAAGCATATATTCAGGTTAATCGCTCAATTAGGGGCAAGACCGTTATGCGATGATGTTCACCTCTGCGTTGCTTGTCACCTCACAAGACTTGGCGTTGAACGACGTCTGATCTGGATTGTGACTGGGTAGTAAATGGTGCACCGAAGGAATGATATTTTGAAAGACCAGCGTTTTCCTAAATCAGATCGTCGCGGCACCGAAGTCTATCGCGTGATGCGCAAGACCGAACCGCTGGGCAGTTTCGCCGCCGTTCTCAATTTGCTCGGAACATTCATCTGCGGCTTGAACGGTGTTTTGTTTGGGATGCAGCTGCAACCGAAATTGGTGCCTATTCCGGTGTGGGTCCCCGCCCCGCAACAGATACTCCTTGAAGGGCGTGCGCATCCGCAGGGGTGCAAATGATGGATAAGGCAAGTGTCGCATCTGATCGCCCCGTCATCGCCTGTTTTACACCGGGCACAAAAATTGCGACGCTGAAGGGCGAAATTCTGGTTGAAAAGCTGGTTGCGGGCGACAAAGTTGTAACCCGCGACAACGGTATCCAGGAAATTCGCTGGGCGGGCGCAAAGAAAATTGATTGGCGCATCATGACCGCCTATCCACATCTCAAACCGGTATTGGTGCGTCAAGGCAGCCTTGGCAATGATCTGCCGGAACGTGATCTGATGATCAGCCCGAACCACCGCGTTCTGGTGGCGAACGAACGAACCGCCTTGCAGTTTGACGAACCCGAAGTTCTGGTTGCCGCCAAGCATTTGATTGGTGGTATGGCCGTGCGGTCGATTGACAGCATCGGCACGACATACATTCATTTCCTTTTTGACCGCCATGAAGTGGTGCTGTCAGATGGCATCTGGACTGAAAGCTTTCAGCCGACGGACAGCTCACTTAAAGGCTTCGGAAATTCCCAGCGGGCCGAGATTTTTGAGATTTTTCCAGATCTGCAGACGGACGAAGGCCGCGCTGGTTTTGGTGCTGCACGCAAGACGCTGACCAAGAAAGAAGCGTCTGTGCTGGTGGAATAATCGCGTTATTCGGTGCGGGTGGCGCGCCAGTTTGCCCAATCTTCTGGTGTGTCCAGATCGGTCGTCGCATTGCCACCGGGCAGCGCGACAGCGACCACCCTATCCGAAAATCGCATAAGCACCTGTCGCGCGCCCTGATCGCCGCGCAATGTCAGCAATTCGCCCCATAGGTCATGCGGAAACAGCACCGGGTGCCCCGCTGTGCCATCCGCCGCAGCGCCACGAAGAATAGCCTCTGGTGTGGCAGCGTGCGCTTCAATCATCTTGCGCATGTCAGCCGTTGTAAGGTCAGGCATATCGGCGGGCACAACCATAATCGCCGTTGCCGTGTGGTTACCCCGATATGTTGGCGCTGACCGTGCCGCTTGCCGCAGTGATGCCGCCATCCCTTCCGCTGCATCCGCCAGCACGTGGGTCTTAACCTCTAATCCGGCAAGTGCCAATATACGTTTAGGGTGTTCGGGCGACAGAGTGACCCCAACCAATGGCGATGCGGCCAGTGCGCGGGCGGCCTGACGGCGCAGAAGGGGTTCACCATCCACCGTCTGCAACAGTTTGTCGGTGCCGTGCATACGGGTAGACGCGCCCGCCGCTGTGATCAGAATATAGACAACCAACTGCGCCTCCGTGGTTTGTCTCGCTACCCCCGCATCCGCGCGCTATCTGCGTCAAACAGCGGCGTCAAATGCACCCGCGCGGGCTGCCGCTCCCCCAATATCTCGATCTCCACCGCAAGCCCATCTTGTACCCGTTCTACAGGCAAAAAGCCCTGCGCCACAGACAGCCCGGTAAAATGCGAATAGCCGCCGCTGGTGCAAAACCCAACAACTGTGCCGTCCAGCCAGATCGGTTCCCAAGCCACAACATCGGCATCGGTCGCCTCTACCACGAACGACACCAATTTACGCTTTGGCCCCGATGCTTTTTCTGCCATCGCGGCCGCCTTACCAATCCAGTCGGCATCCTTGTTCCAGCGGATAAATCGGTCAAGGCCCGTCTCGCAGGGCGTGTAATCGGGGCTATACTCCCGCCCCCATGACCCAAACCATTTGTCCAACCGCAAGCTCATCATCGCCCGCATGCCAAAGGGGCGCAGCCCAAGATCGCGACCTGCCACAGACAGCACATCCCACAAATGCCGCACCGACATCTGATCGCAGTAAATTTCATACCCCAGATCGGCAGTGTAGCTGACCCGCTGCACGATGCAGTTTGCCATTCCCACCGTCATGCGGCGCACGTCCATGAATTTGAACGCGTCAGCCGACACATCGCTTCGCGTCACACGCGCCAGCAAGTCCCGCGCCTTTGGCCCGGCAATCTGAAACCCTGACCGCGCATCCGAGATGTTCTCGACCACCACGCCCGCAGCCATGTTTTGGTCAAACCAACGGCTGTGCCAGCCTTGCGCGCCATAACTGGCTGTCAACTGAAACTCCGTCTCGCTGAGACAAGACACCGTGAAATCCCCGATAATCTTGCCAGACTGCGCCAGCATTGGCGTCAGCGAAAGCCGCCCCGGTTTTGGGATCAGACCTGCCATAATCCGGTCAAGCCAAGCCCGCGCGCCAGCCCCCGTCACGCGGTACTTGCCGAAATTCTGCACCTCGTTGATGCCCACGCCAGATCGTACCGCCATCACCTCAGCCTTTGTCGCCTCCCAGGCATTTGACCGCTTAAAGGTGGGTGTCTCATACAATGGCTCGCCGGGCAGGGCAAAATAGTTTGGCACTTCCAGCCCATATTGCTGGCCCCAAACAGCGCGCATTTCCGTATTCAGATCATACATCGGCGTGGTGCGGAACGGCCTTGCCGCCGGCTTTTCCTCGTTCGGATAGGCCACAGAAAATCGCGTCTGATAATTCTCGATTACTTTCGGCACGGTATAGCCGGGCGTGGTCCAGTTGCCAAACCGCGCCACATCAAAGCCGCGCGGATCGCGTTCCACCTCGCCGTGGATCATCCATTGCGCCAGCGAAAGCCCCATACCGCCGCCTTGGCTGAACCCGGCCATCACCGCACAGGCCGACCAATAATTGCGCAAGCCCGGCACCGGCCCCACCAAAGGGTTGCCATCGGGTGAGAAGGTGAATGGCCCGTGGATCACCCGCTTCACGCCCGCGCGTTCCAGTGCCGGGAAGCGCTTATAAGCAAACTCCACCGAATCCGCGATTTTTTCATAGGCTTCGTTCATCAATTCCTGACCGAAATCCCAAGGTGTTCCGTCCAATGACCACGCTTCGCACGGCTTTTCATAAAACCCGATGCAGAACCCCCGGCCTTCCTGCCGCAAGTATGACTCGCCCCCCGGATCCATCACATGCGGAAATTCGCGCCCCCCCCGGGCCACGATTTCGGGGATGTCGTCGGTCACCAGATACTGATGCGCCATTGGCAATAGTGGCAGATACACCCCCGCCATCGCCCCCACTTCGCGCGCCCAAAGACCGCCCGCATTGACCAAATGCTCGGCAATGATGGTGCCTTTTTCGGTGACCACTTCCCAAGACCCATCGGGTCGCGCATTTGTCTCCAGCACCCGGTTGTGCAGCACAATCTCGGCACCCCCCATCTTGGCTGCCTTGGCATAGGCGTGGGTTGTCCCGTAAGGGTCCAGATGCCCATCCAGCGGGTCGTACAGCGCCCCGATGATGCCTTTGGTGTTCACCATGCCGTCGGTCATCGCCTCTACCTCGGCAGGCGTCAGAATGGCCGTATCCAGCCCCATATAGCGGTGCTTGGCGCGCTCCGCCTTCAGCATGTCAAACCGCTCGACGTTATCAGCCAGAGTAATTCCACCGACATGGTGCAACCCGCACGACATGCCTGTGATCGCCTCCAGCTCTTTATAAAGCCGGATGGTATAGCCTTGCAGGGCGGCCATGTTGGTATCGCCGTTCAGCGTATGAAAGCCGCCCGCCGCATGCCAGGTGGAGCCACTTGTCAACTCCGATCGCTCCACCAGCATCACATCCGACCAGCCCAGTTTGGTCAGGTGATACAGCACCGAAGCGCCTACAACACCGCCACCAATAACCAGCGCTTTTGTATGGGTCTTCATGGGGGGGCAAGCTCCTGCACGCGATTTTGGCCAATTTGGCGATTGTGCGGGCTGGGGTCATGCAAAAGCGCGACAAAAAATGTCGTAAACCCTGCTCTACTTCCCCTCAGCTGGTCTTGGTTTGTGGCGCGCGCCGCGCCCGCCACCAGTCTGCAACTCTGCAGTCCAAAGCATGAAATGCAAGTTTGGCTATATGTCCCACAACAAAAGATGTCGGCACAACCAGTGCTATGGCAGCAGGCAGGCCGATGACCTCTAATGTCGGTGTCCCGGTCCGCACCACATGCACAACAATGTTGTGTAAAAGGTACACAAATAAGGTGCTGGCTGCCATGAAAGTGACCGCTCTGGCCGCCAAAGTAGGCAAGGGAACTGCCTTCCCCCAGATCAAAAGCAAACCACCTCCTGCCAAAATGAAGGGTTGGCTCTGTGACGTGTTGGGAAAGATCAGGCAGGTAACAACCAGTCCCGCAATCGTCAGGGTATACTGCAACCGTCCATGCGCAGAATAGATCATCATACCCAGCAAGAGCATCGGAAAACACACCACAAGACTGCGCGCGGCAATCGGACTGCCAAAAATGCCGGGATACCGATCCTTGGGAAACGGGTCAGGCGTCAGCCATAAAAACGCCATCGCAAGGCCAGTGCCAAGCGCAAATATCACGGCAGACGCCAGCCAAGGTTGAAGATCATGTGCCCGTCTGATCGGGGAAATCAGAAAAGACGCCACCATCACTACAACAAGCTGTGCATAAAGTGAAACAAACCAGAATACTGTCAAAAGGCTGCCGGGACCGGGCGGTAGCGAATTGCCCAAAAGCAAGACATAGCCAAGCGCAACATCACCTTTCACAACGTAATAGCCCAATAGCAAAACCGCATAGAGCAACAAGATCGGGTGAAGCATCCGAAAAAGTACGTCCCGGTAATGCCCGTCTATCAACCGTGGTCGTTGAAAGCGTGCAAAAGAATACCCCATCAGCACCACAAGCAACCAGGTGCCGCCGCCAACAGGCAATCGCCCCAGATGCACAAGAATGACACAAGTAATAGCCGCCACGCGCAGGGCCACATCTATATCGACACTGGACCAGAACGCTGCCAGTTTTGCCGGGTCAGGTTCAAAGGATTTTAGCTGGCGCAGGGTCATATTTTCCCAACCCGGCGGCGCGGTGCCCAAGTGACGCTCTAGGTATATCTGCACCTGAAGATAGCCAAGGGAATCTCCGCCAAGACTGGTATAGGTGTCGTCCAAACTCACAGAACCACGTCGCGTGGCCTCTGCCAGAACTTTGTCCAACGTCTCGGCATTCGCTTGGTCTGGGGGGGTAAAACGCTTTGCAGTCCGGGCCAACATCTCTAGTTTTTTGAGATCAACCTTTCCACTGGGCAACACCGGCAGATCGTCAAGATGCGCAGACTGAATGGAACCCAATGGCAACTTGTATGTCTTTGCAACCAGATCTCGGGCAGCTATGTCTGAACCCACGTCTGGCAGCATCAGCACCAATTGGTCGTCCACTGCAACGGCGTAGACATCTATGCCGGTATTGCGCAGCATGGCTTCAATCTGATCAAGGCTTATGCGCAGACCAAACAATTTGACGAACCGCGCGCTGCGGCCAACAATTTTAATATACCCGTCTGAAGTACGCTCCGCGACATCGCCGGTTGCCAGCTCAAAAGTATCTTTTGCCAAGGCCAGATCGTCGCGGCTGTAGGCGTAGCCCATCATCACGTTCGGGCCGGAATAAATCAAAGCACCGGGCAGTCCACTGTCAGCAATCACGACGCCATTTTCACCCCGAATAACAAAACTCCCCCCCGGGATCGCTTTGCCAACGCAATCCGGATGCGCGTCTGCGGCTTCGGGGGGAAGATATGCCATGCGTGGGGATGCTTCAGTCTGGCCGTACATCACGAAAAATGACCACCCGCCTTGCCGCGCTTTTTCGGCCATTTCACGCACTTTAACCGGTGCCAGTTTGCCCCCCGCCTGTGCGATATAACGCAAGCCGGGCAAGCCACTTGCGCGAAAGCCATTCGCCAACAGCAAGTCAATCTGATGTGGAACCAATGAAATGCTGGTGCCCCGCGATGATGTGAACAAGGGCACAAAACCGGCATCAATTACCGACAAGTCCGTCAACACCACTGCCGCACCGACCTGCAAATGTGCATGCAAAACAGATAGCCCAAAAATGTAGTGCAGGGGCAGGGTTGTCACCGCCCGGGCATCTTTGCGCAATCCAAGATAGTCGGCAATTGCGGCGGCATTGCTGGAAAGATTATCGGCAGACAATCTCACCACTTTCGGATCACCCGTTGTGCCCGATGTTGACAGCAAAAGCATAAGGTCTGGGTGCAAATCTGCTGGTTGATGCGACACCGGTGTCAAGCTGCAATGGTCGTCAGTCATTGTGATGATCAGGTTTGGCGCATATATATCCGTCAGCTCGCTACCTTGGGCGAAACTACCGGGTGCGCCGATCAAAACCACATGGCGCGACGCCAATGCCGCTAGATAAGCTGCAATAATCGGGCCGCGCGCAGCCAGCTCAATCGCGATCAATAAGCGGTCAGTTCCAAGCGCATTTGCATGACCGGCCAGCCGCGCCGCAAAACTGGCAACGTCTGCGCGAAGTTCGCCATAAGTTTGTTGGCCTTTTACCGGATCAATAAGCGCAAGACTGGTGTCGTTTGTCGCATCCAACTGCCAAAAAGCTTTGAGCGCGCTCACAAATAACCCCATGCCAAAACTTGAACATAAAAACTTGCCGAACGGGCGCACGCTTTGAAATAAAAGCACAGACGGTAGAATAGCCTAAAAGCCAGTCTGGAAAAAAATCAGGACAGAAGCCAGACTATTTTTCCGGTATCAACCCACGTGGGCTGAACCGCAACACCAAAAGCAAGATCACCCCCAGCGTCAGCAACCGCAAATGGGCTGCACTTTCAACCAAATGTGCACGCAGTGGCCCCGCTTCCATTTCCGAAGTGATCAACCCCATAAACGTCGGCCCCGCGTTTTCCACGATCAGCCATAGCCAGCCAATCAACAGCCCGCCCAGCACCGCGCCCCAGTTATTGCCAGACCCACCCACAATCACCATCACCCAAACAAGAAACGTAAACCGCAGCGGCGAATAGTTGCTTGGCGTTAACTGACCTTCCATCGAGGTCAGCATGGCCCCGGCAATGCCAACGACCGCAGACCCAATGATGAATATCTGCAAATGGCGGCGGGTCACATCTTTGCCCATCGCGGATGCTGCAACCTCATTATCCCGAATGGCCCGCATCATGCGGCCCCAGGGGGAATTCAGCGCACGCTCTGACAGCCAAACCACGAACAGCAACACCGCGCCGAACATCACCATGTACAAAAGCTTAACCAGAATGGTGGATGCGCCGACCGGATCAAGCCCCCAGTTTTGCACCAGGGTCAAAAACCCGGCGTCTTTTTGCATATCAACTTCCAACGGCACCGGCCAAGGCCGTGGCAGGCTGATCACATTCTTTACACCGCGCGCCAGCCAATCCTCATTCTTCATCACCGCCAGCACAATTTCGGCAATCCCCAGCGTCGCGATGGCCAGATAATCTTCGCGCAGCCCGAGGGCTGTTTTGCCAATTGCCCATGCCGCAGCCGCAGCCAACAGCCCCCCGACCGGCCACGCCACAAGTGACGGCAAGCCAAGTCCGCCCAGATTGCCCGCCGTTGCCGGATTGAATGCCTCAACCGCAACCGACGATGCATCGAAGATCATCCTAAACGTGATAAACCCCACCAAAAGCACGGCGGCGACGGCCAGATTTCGGTTCTGCCCTTTTTGCATCTTTCGAAACAGATAGGCAGCAAACGCAATCGTCGCCGCCCCCAGCGCCAGACTGAACAGCAACAAAGGCCCACCTGCCGCCCAACCTTCCGGCACCGGTTGCGCTGATACCAACACCACCGCCAACCCGCCAAGCGCCACAGATCCCATGATGCCGGTGGAAAACAGCCCCGCATAACCCCATTGCATATTCACGCCAAGCGCCATGATCGCCGATAAAATCCCGATATTCAGGATCTGCAGCGATAGGTTCCAGCTTTGCATAAACCCCGTCAGAACAAACAACAGCCCCACTGCCGCGAACAGCAACAGATTGCGCATGGTGGTGCTTTTGGCGTCCGGATGATGCTGTGCCATGGCTATTTCCCCTTAAACAGCCCGGTGGGCATGAACAGCAACACGATGATCAGGATCGAAAAACTGACAGCAACCTTGTAATCGGTGGACAACAACTGCGTCAGCCCGTCTGGTGCCCAGTCGGTCGGCAACACATAGCCCAGCACCTTTTTCCAGGCATAGGTGACAACCACCTCAGAAAACGCCACCACAAATGCGCCCGCAATCGCCCCGATTGGGGACCCGAGGCCACCCACAATCGCAGCCGCAAAAATCGGCAAAAGCAACTGGAAATAAGTGAACGGCCGAAAGGATTTATCAAGCCCGTACAGGGTGCCCGCAATCACCGCCAAGGCCGCCGTGATGATCCATGTCACCTGCACCACCCGGTCGGGATTGATGCCCGACAGCAACGCCAGATCCTCATTATCCGAAAACGCCCGCATGGATTTTCCGGTGCGGGTTTTCTGCAAAAACCAGAACAGCAGCGCCACTGTTATGATGGCTGTCACCAAAGTAACCGCCGTCGTCGTCTTGATCGCCAGCCCCTCGTTCAACCCCGACCAGGCTTTGAAATCCGCCGCCGCCACCACAAACCGCGCGCCATCGGCAAAGCTTTGTTCTTCGACCCCGATGATCAGGCGCACAAGTCCGTTCATGATGAACATCACCCCGGCAGACACGATCACCATGATGATAGGCGCCACCTTTTGTTTGCGGTAAAAGCTGTAGACCATTTTGTCGGTCCCCAACAGCAGGGCCGCCGTGATGACAATCGCAAACGGTATCGCCAGCAGCGCGGTCGGCAGCGGGCCAAAGTTGATCCCCATGGATTGAAACCACCATGTGATCAGGATCGAACACATCGTGCCAAAAGCCATGGTATCGCCATGCGCAAAGTTGGAAAACCGCAGGATCGAAAAGATCAACGTCACCCCAAGTGCGCCAATGGCAAGCTGCGCGCCATAGGCGAGGCCAGGGATGAAGACGAAATTGAGGAAGGCCACAAGGGCGTTGAGGAAATCCATGGCTTAGCCCCCCAAGAAAGAACGGCGAACCTCGGGGTCGGCCAGCAATGCTTGCCCGGTATCGGTGAACCGGTTGGCCCCCTGCACCAGAACATAGCCTTTGTCTGCAATATCAAGCGCTTGGCGCGCGTTTTGTTCCACCATCAAGATCGAAATCCCGGTTCGCGCCACTTCGATGATGCGGTCAAACAACTCATCCATCACGATGGGCGACACCCCTGCTGTCGGCTCGTCCAGCATCAAAACCTTGGGCTGCGTCATCAGCGCGCGGCCCACCGCCACTTGCTGACGCTGCCCGCCAGACAATTCCCCCGCCGCCTGATAGCGCTTGGCTTTCAGGATCGGGAACAGGTCGTAAATCTGCGCGATGGTCGCTTGAATATCATCCCGGCGCAGGAACGCCCCCATCTCTAGGTTTTCTTCCACCGTCATCGAGGTGAAAATGTTCGATGTCTGCGGCACAAACGCCATGCCTTTTGCCACCCGCGCTTGTGGGGTCAGTTTGGTGATATCCTCCCCCTCCAGCAGCACCCGGCCACTACGCAGGTTCAACATGCCAAACACCGCCTTCATAGCGGTGGATTTGCCAGCCCCATTGGGGCCGACGATCACGGCAATCTCGCCCTTGTTCACCGCAATGGTGCAGGAATGCAGAATATCGACAGGGCCGTAGCCCCCGGTCATTGCTTCGCCAATCAGGAACGGGTCAGCCATGCGCAGCCCCTTCCTTCACCTTATTCTTCAACCCGGTGCCCAGATACGCCTCAATCACCCGCTCGTCGTTTTTCACCTCGTCCACCGTGCCTTGGGCCAGAACGCGGCCCTCGGCCATGCAGATCACCGGGTTGCACAGGCGGCCGATGAAATCCATGTCATGTTCAATCACGCAAAAGGTATAGCCACGTTCCTTGTTCAATCGGATGATCGCATCGCCGATGGTGTTCAGCAGCGTGCGGTTCACGCCTGCACCCACCTCGTCCAGAAACACCACCTTGGCATCCACCATCATGGTGCGGCCCAGTTCCAACAGCTTTTTCTGCCCGCCGGAAATATTGCCCGCCCGTTGGTTCGCCAGATGGCTGATGGTTAGAAACTCCAACACCTCATCCGCTTTTTCACGAATGCGGCGTTCCTCAATGGCCACCGATTTGCGGTTGAAAAACGCATTCATCAAACTTTCGCCAGCTTGGTTTTCGGGCACCATCATCAGGTTTTCCCGCACCGTCATGGACGAAAATTCATGCGCGATCTGAAATGTGCGCAACAGCCCCTTGGCGAACAACTGATGCGGCGGCAGGCCGGTAATATCTTCGCCGTCCATCGTCACGCGACCGCTTGTCGGTGGCAACCGCCCGGCGATCACATTGAAAAGCGTGGTTTTTCCTGCGCCATTCGGCCCAATCAATCCGGTGATTGATCCCGTGCCAATTTGCAACGACGCCCCATCAACAGCCCGAAAGCCGCCAAAATGCTTGTGCAGGTCTTCGACCTTTATCATCAATTTTCCCCCGCTAGCCCCGCCTCATTTCGCAACCATCATGGGCCGCGCGTGCAGGGTCTATCTGTGGCAACGGCCCAGGGTTCAGACCCCGGGCCGCACCAAGTTTCTTGGCTTATCCAATCAACGGAAGGTAACGGTTTCGTACTTGCCGCCCTTTACCTCGAACTGGCGATAGCGTCCGGCGCTTTCGCCCGGTCCAATCAGTTCCACGCCCGATGCGCCGTCATAGTCGATGTCGGTGCCAGCCGCTAGCAGCTCCAGCCCCTTGGCCAATTCGCCGGGAAGAATTTTTTCGCCCGGGCCATTCGCCACATCCAGCAGCTTGTCTTTGTAAACCTTCGGATCAGACGATCCTGCAGCCTGCATCGCCAGCATGATCAATGCCGCCGCATCATAGCTTTCCATGGTGTAGGGCGAGGATGCATCAAACGGTGTTGCCGCCGCTTTGCCCATTTCGATCATGGTTGCCGCACCAGCCGAATCCGACTGTGCAACTTGCCCGTAAGACCCATCAAGCGCCGCGCCGATTGCCAATGGCAGGTTGTCACCAACCATACCGCCCGGCAAACCAAAGGTCGTGAACGCGCCGGTATCAAGCGAGTTCTGGATGATGCCTTTGCCACCCTGATCAAGGTAGCCCGCTACGACCAACAGATCACCGCCGGCCGCTGCCAGTGCGGCCACTTCTGCGGAATAATCTGCTTTGCCGTCTTCATGGCTTGCGTTGATCGTCACAACGCCGCCCTTGGCGGTAAACGACGTTGCAATCGCATCGGCCAGACCCTTGCCGTAGTCATTGTTGGTATAGGTCAGCGCAATCGACTTCACGCCTTTTTCTACCAGGATGTCAGCCATAACTTCGCCTTCGCGCGCGTCAGAAGGCGCTGTGCGGAAGAACAGGCCATCATCTTCGGCGGTCGACAATGCAGGCGATGTTGCTGATGGCGACACCATGACAATGCCGTTTGGCCGCGCCACGTTTTGCAAGATCGCGCCGGTCACACCAGAACAGTCACCGCCGACAATGCCTTTAACGCCGTCTGCCGTCACAACGCGCTCGGCAGCAGCCGTGCCTGCTGCGGAATCGCCACAGGTGGAATCGCCGCGCACGGCAGTCACGGTAGAGCCGCCCAAAAGCTTGCCCGATGCCGTTACTTCCGCCATTGCCAATTCTGCAGCCGCAGCCATCGAACCGGTCAAGGATTCAATCGGACCAGTAAATCCGATCACAATCCCTAGTTTCACGTCTTCCGCATGTGCGGCACCTGCCATAAGCGCGGTGACAGCCGAAGCCATAAGTAGTTTTTTCATTGGTCTCTCCCATGTTGGATCGAAATCCTGTGCGTGAACCTAAAGCGGGTAGATACAAAAGAAAAGCGTCATGAATCGGCAAGGAAGCTGTGAAAACGTCCGATTGCCATCGCCGCGCAGTTTGACCTTGGGTCAATGCCACGTAATTTTTTTGTGATGCTGCGAACATGCTGTTCTGCTGTGGTATGTATGAAGGTGATGGCACAATCATCGGGGGAAAGATGCCGCTGTTTTCTTATCAATTCGTGTCATTGGGTGCGATTGTCGCGGTTTTGGTAATTATCGAACCCAGCTCGCTGCGCGCCGATAGCATCGCTAAAACGTCACTTGGCGCCATCGAAATCACCACAATGGCGCAGGGTTTAGACGAACCCTGGGGCCTCGCTTTCTTGCCTGACGGCAGGTTCATGGTCACAGAACGCGCGGGGCGCTTGCAGCTGTTCCCCGCAACGGGTGGCACCGGGCAGGTCATCGCAGGCCTGCCGCAGGTTTACGCCGAAGGGCAGGGCGGCCTGTTGGATGTTATGATCCCACGCGATTTTGATCAAAGCCGCGAGGTTTGGCTCAGTTTTTCAGAACCGCAAGGCAATGGTGCGGGCACTGCCATCGGGCGCGGCACATTTGATGACGCTGGCCAGATGATCGATTTCAGAACGCTGTTTTCCGCCCCAGAAGGTGGCAAAGGGGGGCGGCATTTTGGCTCGCGCATTGTCGAGGCGATGGACGGCTCGATATTTTTCACCATCGGCGAACGCGGCACACCGGACCTCGCGCAAGACCCGGCCCGCGCCGAAGGCAAGGTGATACACTTCTTTCGGGATGGCATTCCGATAGGGCCTGATGATGAGGCGGCCTTGCCGGGCCTTCATTCCCTTGGCCACCGAAATCCGCAAGGGGCAGCCCTTGATGCCAATGGCCAGCTGTGGGTGGTTGAACATGGCGCGCAGGGCGGTGATGAATTGAACCGCGTGGAAGAAGCGCGCAACTACGGCTGGCCCATCATCGCCTACGGCAAAGATTATGATGACAGCAAACTTGGCATCGGCACCTCCGCCCCCGGTTTGGAACAGCCCGTGCATTACTGGGACCCGTCCATCGCACCTTCGGGCCTGATGTTCTATTCCGGCACCATGTTCCCCGAATGGCAGGGTGACGTATTCACCGGCAGTCTGAAATTTGATTACATTGCTCGGCTTGATCCTGAAAACAACTATGCCGAAGAAGCCATCACCGCGCGCGAAACAGGCCGTGTCCGCGATATCCGGCAAGCCCCCGACGGGTCAATCTGGTTTTTATCGGTGTCGGGTGGCGCGGTTTACCGGATCAGCCGGGCCAATTAAATCGACAGCCGCACGCCCAACCCGGTGCCACCCTGTGTGCCCCGTTCCCGGTAAGGCGTTGTATTATAATGTGCACGGTAGCATTTGGAAAAATGCGATGGGCTGGCAAAGCCACAGGCCAGCGCCACGTTTATCACGCTCATATCCGTCTGCATCAACAGGTTGCGCGCCTTTTGCAGGCGCAATTCCATGTAATACCGCTTGGGGCTGCGGTTCAGATAGCGCCGGAACAACCGCTCCAATTGCCGCGTCGACATGCCCACTTCTTCGGCCAGATCGGCGGGGGACATCGGCTCTTCAATATTGCCCTCCATCATCTGGATCACTTGGCTCAGTTTCGGGTGCCGCACGCCGATGCGCGTGGGTATCGACAGGCGCTGCGTATCCTGATCGGTGCGGATGGTGGAATAGATCAACAAATCCGCCACGTTATTGGCCGTATCTTCGCCCAAATCATTGGCAATGATTTTCAACATCAGGACGATGGATGACGTGCCCCCCGCCGTCGTCATCCGGTTACCATCGACCACGAAGACCGATTTGGTCAGCCGAACCTGTTCAAATTCCTCCAGAAACCCGTCTTGGTTTTCCCAGTGGATCGTCGCTTTCTTGCCGTCCAGCAGCCCGGCCTTGGCCAAGGCATAGGCCCCGGTGCACATGCCAGCTATCGTAACCCCGCGTCGCGATTCCCGGCGCAACCAACCCACCACGGCACGGCTGGCGGATCTTTGAATGTCCATACCGCCGCAGACCATGACCATATCGTCACGGTCCACTTCCTCCAGCCCCATATCAAGATGGAAAGACGCCCCGTTTGAACAAAACGCCTCTTTGCCGCCTTCACCCGCCAACGACCAGCTGTAAACCGGATAGCCCATCACGGTATTGGCCAAGCGCAGCGGTTCAATCGCGCAAGCAAAAGACAGCATGGTGAATTGATCCAGCAGCAAAAACACAAACCGCCGTGGCTTGTCTGTTTTGCTGATCTGCGTGGCCCTGATCTGCTGGCCCCCGATCTGTGTGGCGTTGCGCGGCGCGGTAAGCATCTTGCGACCTTTTTTGTCGTATAAAGCATATCGAAACAGGAAATTTGCCGATCTGCAAGGCCATTCGCGTCAAAATGCCGCCTTTCGCCCTTTGCTTTGGCGCGCACGTTCCTTATACCCGCCGCCAATATCGAAATTTCGGAGATACGTTATGACCAAGGGCTGGAGCAAATCAGACTGGCGCACCAAACCACGTGTTCAGATGCCTGATTATCCTGATGCAGCGGCCCTGAAAGCCGCCGAGGCGCAGCTTGCCAAATACCCGCCCCTGGTGTTTGCAGGCGAGGCACGCAAGTTGAAAAAACAGCTGGCCTTGGCCGGTGAAGGCAAGGCCTTTCTTTTGCAAGGCGGCGATTGCGCCGAAAGCTTTGCCGAATTTTCCGCCGATAACATCCGCGATACCTTCCGCGTCATGCTGCAAATGGCCGTTGTGCTAACCTACGGTGCCAAGGTTCCGGTGATCAAAGTTGGCCGCATGGCGGGCCAATTCGCCAAACCCCGGTCCGCCCCGACAGAAATGATCGACGGCGTCGAATTGCCATCCTACCGCGGCGACATCATCCACCGGTTCGAGGCCACGGTTGAAGCCCGCAAGCCCGATCCCCAACGTATGCTAGAGGCGTATACCCAAGCCGCGGCATCGCTGAACTTGCTGCGTGCGTTTTCCACGGGTGGCTTTGCCGATATTCACCGCGTTCATTCCTGGACGCTGGGTTTTGCCGAACATGACAAGGCCGAACGCTACCGCGAACTGTCCAATCGCATTTCCGATGCGCTTGACTTCATGAATGCGGCGGGTGTCAACGCTGATACCGCGCCGTCGCTGTCGACCGTCGATTTCTACACCAGCCACGAATCCCTGCTGCTCGAATATGAAGAGGCGCTGTGCCGCGTTGACAGCCTGACCGGGCAGAATGTGGCGGGTTCCGGCCATATGATCTGGATCGGTGATCGCACCCGTCAGCCGGACGGCGCACATGTTGAATTTGCGCGCGGTGTGCTGAACCCCATTGGCCTGAAATGCGGCCCTACCACCACGGCAGATGATCTAAAGGTGCTGATGGCCAAACTGAACCCGCAGAATGAGGCGGGCCGTCTGACCCTGATTGCCCGCTTTGGTGCAGGCAAAGTTGCTGAAAACCTGCCCCGCCTAATCAAGGCTGTGCGCGAAGAAGGGGCATCGGTCGTCTGGTCTTGCGATCCGATGCATGGCAACACCATCAAATCCTCAACGGGGTATAAAACCCGCCAGTTTGACTCTGTGCTGCGCGAAGTCCGCGAATTCTTTGCCATCCACAAAGCGGAATCCACCGTTCCCGGCGGTGTGCATTTTGAGATGACCGGCAAGGACGTGACCGAATGCACAGGCGGCCTGCGCGCGGTGACGGACGAAGACCTGTCAGATCGCTATCATACCGCCTGTGATCCGCGTCTCAACGCCTCGCAATCGTTGGAATTGGCGTTCCTTGTGGCAGAAGAATTGTCCTCTCTGCGCGACGCATCGCGCCGTATTGCGCTGTAAAAATGGCGGTAAAATGAACAAGGCGGCACCACGTGCCGCCTTGTTCTGGTGATCCCACCACAATAATCAATCGACTAACCTCACCAGCCGCAAATAGGGACGCTCCGACACCGGCTTTGCCTGTTCAAGTTTGGCTTCTGCACCCTCCGCCATCTGTGTCGCCAGATGCGGGGTAGGGCGCGGCGCAAAGGCGGTCTTGGTCGCATCTGCAGCCAAGTCCAGATGCAGGCGTTTTGATGGCACCCCCGCAGCCTCAATCATTTCTTCAACTGCCCGCGCGATCGCAAAGCGGCGCGGCGCGCGGCCGATCTGGCCATCAAACGCCAGACAGCCAAGGATCAAGTCTGCCTCACCCGCTGCCCCCTTTAGCGGCAGCAGCAGCAACCGCGCCCGCAAAGCGGGCCGCCCAAGGCCACGATCCGCCTCAAGGTCCAACATCACAATCGTCCGCGTGCTTGCAACTTTTTCCACCAGCTCGGCCATCCGCGCCCGCGCCGCCGGATCAAACAGCGCAGACAGCGGCATTCCGCGCACTTCCATCCCCATCACATCATTGATGTCCATCCCCGCAAGCCGAAACCGCGCCACACCCGGTGCCACCCGTTCCAGCATGAACACCTGATGCAAGGCACCCGCCATCCCGCGCGGGTTGATTTGTTCGCGGCGTGGCAGGTCTTGGTCATCGCGCAGCGCATCCCAATAGGTGCGCACTTCACGAACGGCAGCAAAACGCTGACCACCCTCATCCGTCGTGGAACCAGTTTGTCCCATGCGTGCAGCGCCCCGTTTGTACGAAAATACCATTTAACCAACCCTTCACCGTGACCCCCCGGCGCAATTTCCTGCATCCCGAGTTGTCGTTACCATTACCGACTGCTATCCCGATCAAAACCTTTGGGCGCAACACACGCTCAACACGATCAAGATAAACTACACTGTCATCAAGCTATACCAAAGTCCGCAGATTCGGATCACCAATCTGCACAGTTGGTAAACGGCAGTGCCGGCGCGCGGGGGGATGCAGAATGACCGTTTCAATGACCGGCTTTGCCGCACGCAAAGGGCAGGGCCTTGGCTACAGCTGGCTGTGGGATATCCGGTCTGTCAACGGCAAAGGCCTTGATCTGCGCCTGCGCGTGCCAGACTGGATTGAGGGGTTGGAGCCAGCCCTTCGTGCCGATCTTGGCCGTGCCTTGCAGCGTGGTAATGTGTCACTGACCCTTAAAGTCAACAAAGACAACGGCGATGCCGAGGCTGGGTTGCGGGTCAATCACGCCGTTCTTGCCCAAATGCTGATCGCAATCGGTGAAATAGAACTAGCCGCCCTGAATGCAGGTGTCACCCTTGCGCAAGCCAGCCAGGCGGACGTTCTGGTAATGCGCGGTGTTCTCGATCAATCAACCACAGATGAAGATATCACGCCCCTGCGCACAGCGCTGATCGCCGACCTGACGGTGTTATTGGCTGATTTTCAGGCCATGCGCGCCGCTGAGGGGGCGGCTTTGCGCGGCATTATCCGCGCGCAACTGACCCGTATCGCAGACCTGACACGCGCCGCCGGGGCAGAGGCTGCCGCCCGCAGCACCGCCGCCAACGCCACACTGCGCGATGCACTGGCGTTAATACTGGCCAATAGTGACGGTGTGGATGAAACCCGCCTTGCGCAGGAACTTGCCATACTCGCCGTCAAAACCGACGTGACAGAGGAACTTGATCGCCTGACCGCCCATGTCGCCGCCGCAGTTGCCCTGCTGGATGACGCAAACCCCGTTGGCCGCAAGTTTGATTTCCTGATGCAGGAATTCATGCGCGAGGCGAATACGCTGTGTTCCAAGGCCCAGTCGCTTGCCCTGACCCGCATCGGGCTTGACCTGAAGACGGTGATAGATCAGATGCGCGAACAAGTGCAAAACGTGGAATGATGATGATCCGCCGCGGCCTTCTGCTCATTCTCTCGTCACCCTCAGGTGCAGGCAAATCGACGCTTGCCAAAAGGCTTATGGCTTGGGATCCCACGATCCGCTTTTCGGTATCCGCCACCACGCGCGCGCCACGGCCCGGCGAAGTGCAGGGGCGTGACTATGATTTCCAGCCCCGGGCCAAGTTTGAGACGATGATTGCAGCGGGCGATATGCTGGAACACGCCGAGGTTTTCGGCAACCTGTACGGATCGCCCAAAGCCCCGGTCGAGGCCGCTTTGCGCGATGGCTTTGACACTTTTTTTGATATTGACTGGCAGGGCGGCCAGCAAATTCGCAACTCTGCCCTTGGCCGCGATGTGGTGTCGGTGTTCGTGCTGCCACCTTCCATCGCCGAACTGGAACAACGCCTGCGCAATCGCGGGCAAGACAGCACAGATGTGATCGCGGACCGTATGGCGAAAAGCCGTGCGGAAATCAGCCATTGGGCCGAATATGACTATGTGCTGGTGAACTGTGATTTGGAAACCGCCTTTGCCGATCTGATCACCATCCTGCAGGCCGAACGGATAAAGCGCGAACGCCAGCCCGCTTTGACCGATTTTGTCCGGTCTTTGAACGCAGAATTTGACGCAAGATGATTTACACGTTGGATGGCATCGCGCCGGACTTGCACCCTGATACATGGGTTGCCCCCGATGCCAATCTGATCGGCAAAGTCACGCTTGCCGCAGGGGCATCTGTTTGGTTCGGTGCAACCCTGCGCGGTGACAATGAACCCATAACCGTTGGGGCCGGGTCAAACGTGCAGGAAAACTGCGTCTTGCATACGGATATGGGCTATCCCCTGACCATTGGTGAAAATTGCACGATCGGCCACAAAGCCATGCTGCACGGGTGCACTATTGGCGACGGCACCCTAATCGGCATGGGGGCAACCGTTCTGAACGGGGCAAAAATTGGCGCAGGCTGTCTGATTGGGGCAGGCGCACTGATCACCGAAGGCAAGGTTATCCCCGATGGCAGTCTTGTCATGGGCGCGCCGGGCCGCATTGTGCGCAATCTTGACGCTGACGCAAAGGCAAAGCTGCTGAATTCGGCCAAAGGCTACAACACCAATATGCGCCGGTTCAGGCACGGCTTGCAGCCGCTGTAACCCCGTACTGACAGGATTGGCCCAGTGGCACACCGGACCAAAGACCACGTCAGCGTGTCAATGCGGGCGCAGCATCTGCACGACAGGGCGCGCATCAACGGGGCTCACCTCATCCAGCTCGATCACTTCGATCTGAATACCTGATGCCAACGATTTCAACTCTCGTTCCACCATGCGGCGATTGGGCAGCTTTGGTGACAGCACCCAGACTGATCCTTGATAGCCGCAGACGGCAAGTTGTTCCACCACGTCGGCCGCATCAAAACCACGCGCCATCAGCGGCACCACAACCTTTGTCGGCGCAACGCTGGAGACAAGTTTTCGCTCCAACGCGGAAAAAAGTATCGGCACAGAAGTGACATGCACGGGCAGCGCATTAACAAATCCAACCGTCTTGGGCACCTCGATCACAAGATAAATCTCCGACACAAGAGTCGCAGCAGCCTGATTCGACGTGGTGTATGTTCTGAATGATCCGTCTTGTGCCATATTTCCCCAACTTTCCTCAGCGCCCTCTCCCCTTAACAAACAGGTCTTAAACTTCAATTAAGGCATCGAAATGGCAGGATTATCGTTCAGTTTGCATCTAATAGTTGTGTGACATAATTGAATACAACCTAGACGATAGTTGCTTCCATCAGGACTCGCAAGCGTAACCTTAGGGCACTACATCGGCCACATGGTCAGTCAGGGAAATAAGCATGGAAAGCCAACTCGTGATGTCTGTGCTGGAAGGCATGCCGTGGCCAGCGTTGTTGATAGACAAAGCGGACCGTATCGTTGCCGCCAACACGCTTGCGAAAGACCTGCTAGGCAGTGGCATAGAGGGGCGTCATTACATGCTGACCCTGCGCCAACCGGGGGTGCTTGATGCAATCGAAGGCACATTGCGCCATCGCCAGCCTGGGCAGGCGCGCCATGTCATCACCGGGCCCTCGCGCGAAATCACCTACCGCGTACAGATCAGCCCGGTCACTGGCGAGGGTCAGCAGGGGGCCTTGTGCGTTTTCGAAGACATCACAGACCTTGAACAAACAACCCAAATCAGACGCGATTTCGTGGCCAACGTTAGCCATGAACTGCGCACACCGCTGACCGCACTTCTGGGGTTTATAGAAACTCTGCGCGGGGCCGCGCGCGATGATCCAACCGCCCGCGAGCGGTTCTTGGGCATCATGGAACGCGAAGCAGGCCGGATGAACCGCCTTGTGCGCGATCTTTTGCATCTAAGCCGGGTTGAGGGCGAAGAACGCGTGCGTCCGACAGAACAGGTCGACGTGGCCGCTTTAATCAATATGGCAGTGACGGCCCTGAAACCGATGGCAGACGCGGCTCAGGTCACTGTCCGCATCACCGGCGAAACCGATCCCATCAGATTGCCCGCCGATCCCGATCAGTTGACACAAGTGTTCCATAACCTGATCGAAAACGCGATCAAATACGGCGCGCCGGGCAAAGTGGTGACAATCGCCGTCTCCCGCGACCCGCGTGAGCCCAGCCTGCGCGCCCCCGCCGTGCGAATCGAGGTGATTGATCAGGGCGAGGGTATTGATTCCATCCATCTGCCGCGCCTGACCGAACGATTCTACCGCGTCGATAGCCACCGCAGCCGCGAAAAAGGCGGCACCGGCCTTGGTCTGGCTATCGTCAAACACATCGTCAACCGCCACCGAGGGCGGTTCCGCATCGAAAGCGAAATCGGAAAAGGCAGTGTTTTCACCGTGATACTGCCCGAATCCTGATCCGCGCTACTGGCACCAACCATTGTCATAAACCCGTTACATAACTGTCGCAAAACAGTGCAACCCGGCTTCTAAACGAGGCGCAGGACGGCAAACTTGCGTCCACCCTATAGATCAGGAGAAGTCTATGTCCTTCATGAAGCTTTCTGTGTCTGCACTTGCTTTGGCGGCCCTGTCCGCTGGCACTGCACACGCCCGCGACCAGGTACAGGTTACCGGCTCGTCCACTGTGCTTCCCTATGCGACGATTGTCGCAGAAGCGTTTGGTGAAAATTTTGATTTTCCAAGCCCCGTTGTTGAAGGTGGCGGTTCAGGTGCAGGTCGTAAAAAGTTGTGTGAAGGTGTCGGCGAAACCACCGTTGATATCGCAAACTCGTCGTCGCGCATTTCGCAGTCGGACATTGATCTTTGCGCTGCGAATGGCGTCGCCGAAATCATGGAAATTCGCATCGGTTATGATGGCATCGTGTTTGCCTCTGCCATTGACGGCCCGGAATTTGCCTATGCACCTGCTGATGTCTATGGCGCATTGGCCGCTCAGATCGTCAAGGACGGTGCATTGGTTGCCAACGCATCCGCCACTTGGGCCGACGTGAACGCCGCTCTGCCAGCCCAGCCGATCCTCGCCTTCATTCCCGGCACCAAGCATGGCACGCGCGAAGTGTTCGACACCAAGGTGATCGTTGAAGGCTGCAAGGCCACCGGCGCGCATGATCTGTTCTTGGCCGTTGCCGAAGGTGCTGACGACAAGGAAAAGAAAGCCAACGCTGACAAAGCCTGCATGGAACTGCGCACAGACGGCAAGTCGGTTGATATCGACGGCGATTATACCGAAACGCTGGCCCGTATCGACGCTGACAAGAACGCTGTTGGCGTGTTCGGCCTGTCCTTCTACCAAAACAACACCGACAAATTGCGCGTCGCAACCATGGGCGGCGTCGTGCCATCGGTTGAAACCATCTCCAGCGGTGACTACCCGGTGTCGCGTCCGCTCTACTTCTACGTCAAGAAAGCGCATATCGGCGTGATCCCCGGCCTGAAGGAATATATCGAGTTCTTCGTGTCCGACGACATGGCAGGCCCGGACGGCCCGCTTGCTGCCTACGGCCTCGTGTCTGACCCGGAACTTGCGGCAACGCAGGCGGCTGTCGCTGCTGAAACACCAATGGGCCCGCTGGAATAAGCGGACCCTTGCCGGGGCGGTGCCATGCGCCGCCCCGCGCTACTTTCCTCCGGGGGCGGAACAGAAAATGTCGGTTCT
>JANOFE010000109.1:0-39794 GCA_031413495.1 Pseudorhodobacter sp.
GCTACCCGATTTGCCAAAAACGCTGCATCAGACGTTGATCGGGGTGGCGCGCCGCTGATGGGGGCTCGATGCCCCGATCAGCGGCCCCCTTTTCAGGTCAGCCCTTCATGCCATCCCAAAAGCCTTTGACCTTGCCAAAGAACGACGATCCTTCCGGATTGTTGTCTTCAGACAATTTTTCAAACTCCCGCAGCAATTCGCGCTGGCGGGTGGTCAGGTTGACCGGGGTTTCTACGGCCAATTCGATCAGCATATCACCAGCGCCGCCGCCGCGCAGGGCGGGCATACCTTTGGCGCGCAGGCGCATTTGTTTGCCGGTCTGGCTGCCAGCCGGGACTTTCACGCGGCTCATACCGCCATCAATCGTCGGCACTTCAACCTCGCCACCAAGGGCGGCTGTGGCGATGGATACGGGAATGCGGCAGAACAGGTGGATGCCGTCGCGCTGGAAAATCGCGTGGTCTTTGACCTCGATGAAGATGTAAAGATCACCCGTTGGCCCGCCGCGCAATCCGGCCTCGCCTTCGCCGGACAGCCGGATGCGGGTGCCGGTTTCCACGCCTGCCGGGATGTTCACCGACAGCGCGCGTTCTTTTTCCACCCGGCCTGCACCGTGGCAAACCTTGCAGGGGTTCTTGATCGTTTGGCCCGCACCATTACAGGTGGGGCAGGTGCGCTCCACCGTGAAAAAGCCCTGCTGCGCGCGCACTTTGCCCATGCCGGAACAGGTGCCACAAGTGACGGGTTCAGCGCCGCCTTCGGAGCCAGAGCCCTTGCAGGTGTCACACCCGACCGAGGCAGGCACGTTGATGGTTTTCTGCACGCCCTTGTGGGCTTCTTCCAAGGATACCCGCAGGTTATAGCGCAGGTCCGATCCACGTTGCGCGCGGGATCGCTGTTGGCCGCCACGACCGCCCATGAAATCGCCAAACAGATCTTCGAACACGTCGGAAAATGCTGATCCGAAATCACCCTGCTGGCCGAAACCGCCGCCGCGCGGCCCGGCGCTGCCGCCTTCAAACGCTGCATGGCCATAGCGGTCATAGGCGGCTTTCTTATCGGCATCCTTCATCACGTCATAGGCTTCGTTCAATTCCTTGAACTGCGCTTCGGCGTTGGGATTGCTTGCGTTGCGGTCTGGGTGCAGTTCTTTTGCCTTGGTGCGATAGGCTTTTTTGAGCTCTTCCGCAGAAGACCCCTTAGCCGCCCCAAGAACATCATAAAAATCGCGCTTAGCCATGGCGAACCCTTTTGGGGGAAACGGAAGTGGGGCGATCTGTGATCAGACCGCCCCGATTTTCGTGTTCCTTGCGGTTTATTTCCGCTTGTTGTTGCCAAGATCTTCGAAATCGGCATCGACGATATCATCGTCGACATCGCGCGGGCCATCGGGATCACGGCCTTCATTTTCGGCCTGGCTGTTTTTATAGATCGCCTCGCCCAGCTTCATTGCCGCTTCGGTCAGGTTCTGGATCGCCGACTTGATCTTGCCAACCTCATCCCCCTTCAGCGCGTCTTCCAACGGCACCATGGCGAATTCGATGGCTTCGACGGTGGAAGGATCAACCTTGTCGCCATGTTCTTCCAAGGATCGCTTGGTCGAATGCAAAAGACCTTCGCCTTGGTTGCGGGTTTCGACCAATTCGCGGCGTTCTTTATCCGCCTCGGCGTTGTCTTCGGCGTCTTTCACCATTTTCTCGATATCAGCATCGGACAGACCGCCCGAGGCTTGGATGGTGATTGCCTGTTCCTTGCCGGTGCCTTTGTCTTTGGCCTTTACCGACACGATACCATTGGCATCAATGTCGAACGTGACCTCAATCTGTGGCATGCCGCGGGGCGCTGGCGGGATGTGTTCAAGGTTGAACTGGCCAAGGATCTTGTTATCCGACGCCATTTCCCGTTCGCCCTGGAAGCAGCGAATGGTCACTGCATTCTGGTTGTCTTCGGCGGTCGAGAAAATCTGCGACTTTTTGGTTGGAATGGTCGTGTTACGGTCGATCAGACGAGTGAACACGCCGCCCAGGGTTTCAATGCCCAACGACAGCGGGGTTACATCGAGCAGAACCACATCCTTGACGTCGCCTTGCAGAACGCCTGCCTGAATTGCTGCGCCAAGGGCAACAACCTCGTCCGGGTTCACGCCCTTGTGGGGTTCTTTGCCAAAGAATTTGGTCACTTCTTCCACAACGCGGGGCATCCGGGTCATACCGCCGACAAGCACCACTTCGTCGATGTCGGATGTGGACAGGCCCGCATCTTTCAGCGCCGCTTGGCAAGGCTTGATCGACGCCTTGATCAGGTCTGCGACCAGACTTTCCAACTTGGCGCGGGTCATCTTGACCACAAGATGCAACGGCTGCCCGGTATTGGAGTTCATCGAGATGAACGGCTGGTTAATCTCTGTCTGTGCTGCGGATGACAGTTCGATCTTGGCCTTTTCAGCGGCTTCCTTCAGGCGCTGCAACGCCATTTTATCAAGCGTCAGATCAACGCCGTGTTCCTTTTTGAACTCGTCAGCAAGGAAGTTGACGATGCGCATGTCGAAATCTTCGCCACCAAGGAAGGTGTCGCCATTGGTGGATTTCACCTCGAACAGGCCGTCGTCGATTTCCAGAATGGTGATATCGAATGTACCGCCGCCAAGGTCATACACGGCGATGGTACGGGCTTCTTTTTTATCCAGACCATAGGCAAGTGCCGCTGCTGTTGGTTCGTTGATGATACGCAGCACTTCCAGACCGGCAATTTTGCCGGCGTCTTTGGTGGCTTGGCGTTGGGCATCGTTGAAATAGGCGGGCACGGTGATAACGGCTTGGGTGACGGCTTCACCCAAATACGCCTCAGCGGTTTCTTTCATCTTTTGCAGGATGAAAGCGGAGATTTGCGAAGGCGAATATTTCTCACCACGCGCTTCGACCCAGGCATCGCCATTGCCGCCGTTGACCAGCGTGTAGGGCAGGTTTTTCTTGTCTTTCGCGATATGCGCATCATCCATGCGACGCCCGATCAGGCGTTTGACGGCAAAGACGGTATTGGTGGGGTTGGTAACGGCTTGACGCTTGGCCGGTTGGCCGACAAGGCGTTCGTTGTCGGTGAACCCGACAATCGACGGCGTGGTGCGCGCGCCTTCAGCATTTTCAATAACGCGGGGTTGCGAGCCGTCCATGATGGCTACGCAAGAGTTGGTGGTCCCGAGGTCGATCCCGATGACTTTGGCCATGATGTATACCTTCTACTAGCGGCGATATTGTGGGGGTCAGGTCTGACAGGCAGCCCCTAATCCCCGATCCCATTGAAATCAGTCCGGGCGAACCCCGTTCAGCTTCCTCGGGGTATATAAGGGGGGGTGGCGTAGCCTGCAAGCGCTGTGGCCCAAGGAAATTCGCCCCAAATTGCGGAAAATTGCCAATGACCGCAGTAGTTGGCAGATGACGTCAGGTATTCCAGCTGGCAGAGGCATATTTGCGGGTGAAAAATTCCAACATCAAACCGATGACGATGCAGACGGCGATAACCTTGATCGGGTAGATCATATCGCTGTTGCGCGGGATATAGTTCAGAAACACAAAACCCCGGCCCTGATCAATGGTGTGAAACAGCGGATTCCAATCGAACATCGCAAGCAACGAGGGTTTCAGGGAATTGGCGACAAACATCTTGCCAGAAGCAACCATGTTGGCGCGTTGAAAGAATGTGCTAAGCAAGCCAACAAGCCCGGGTGCCCAAGGTCTGGCCGACAGTAGGATCATGCCAATCGCCACGCCAGACGCCCAAGACAACAGGAACATGCCCAATGCCTGATAAGGCTGATCTATTGTGATGGGGGTAAAGACGGAATGGTAGAAAAACAGGATAATCAAGGCTGCCAGAACCTGCAGGTACAGCACGCCCAAGGCTGCTGCTGCGATAGAAATGATCGGGTTCATGGGGGCGTGTTTCATCATTTGTGACGTCGGGCCATCGGCACCTGAAACAGCACTGATCGCCTTTACATGCGTCATGAACATGAAAATACCGGACATGATGAACAACATGAAATCGCCACGTATCGCGAATTTACGCATGCCCATCATATCGGCGATGAACATGAATATCAAAACCATCATGATGGATTGAATGATGTGCATCACAAGGCCCATGACAGCCGAGCCATTGCTTTTGCGGATGTTACGGACCGTGGCATGGTAGATCAGTTCCAGCAGCCGGAAAGTGCGGGCGAGACCGGATTGGTTTTTTTCGATGCGAAACATTGGGTGTTTCCTGTAAGGCTTGCTCTGCCGCAGTCTTGCCTGAGAAATCTTGATGTTCTCTTGACGCGCGATGATAAGGCAGGAAGCATCGCAATACAACATGGCCGAATTGCGCCATGACAGGAGAGTTTTATGGATTTTGACAAGCTTATTCCCGTGATCCGCCGTTTGGCGCTGGAGGCGGGGGATGTCATTATGGAAGTGTATAACGGACCGGATTTTGAGGTGAAATCAAAGTCGGATGCCAGCCCGGTGACAGAGGCTGATGAGGCGGCAGACCGCCTGATCTCGGCCGGATTGCGGGCGGCATTTCCGGGTGTCGTGCTGATTACCGAAGAACAGGCCGAGAGCCATGCATTGCGCGCTGCCACCTTTCTGATCGTGGACCCGCTGGATGGCACCAAAGAATTCGTGCAGCGGCGCGGCGATTTCACGGTGAATATCGCCTTTGTGAAAGATGGCGTACCAGTACGCGGAGTGGTTTATGCGCCCGCTCAGAGGCGGTTGTTTTATACGCAGGCGGATGGGCGCTCTGTTGAAGAATTTGGTGCGATGGCCAAGGACGTGGTGGGTGACGTGCGGGCGATGGCGGTGTCGGACCCGGACAATGCGGCGTTGATGGTGGTGGCGTCGAAATCGCACCGTGATGCGGCGACGGATGATTACATCGGCAAATACGCAGTGAAAGACATGAAATCGGCGGGGTCCAGCCTGAAATTCTGTCTGGTGGCCACGGGCGAGGCTGATCTTTACCCGCGCCTTGGCCGCACGATGGAATGGGACACAGCGGCAGGCGATGCCGTTTTGCGCGGTGCGGGCGGCAAGGTGGTGCGGTTTGACGACCATACACCTTTGGCCTATGGCAAGCCCGGTTGGGACAACCCCTACTTCATTGCCCATGCGCCGGGGGTGGATTTGAAGGTATGAGCGTTCTGATCGCCATTCCGGCGCGCTATGCATCAACCCGGTATCCGGGCAAGCCGTTGGTGGTTTTGCGGGGCCCTGATGGGGATAAGACGCTGATCCGGCGGTCTTGGGATGCGGCAATGTCGGTACGGGGTGTTGACCGTGTGGTTGTGGCAACTGATGACAGGCGGATTGCCGATCATGCAACGGGGTTTGGCGCAGAGGTGGTGATGACATCGCCCGATTGCCAGAATGGAACCGAACGCTGCGCCGAGGTGGCGGCAAAATTGCCGGGCTTCGATGTGGTGATCAATTTGCAAGGCGACGCGCCGCTGACACCGGCATGGTTTGTCGAAGACCTGATCGCCGGGCTGCGGGCCGATCCGGGGGCCGATATTGCGACGCCGGTGCTGCGCTGTGACGGGCGGGCGTTGAACGGGTTTCTGGCCGATCGCCGTGCAGGCCGTGTTGGCGGAACGACTGCGGTGTTTGGTGCGGGGGGGCGGGGGCTTTATTTCTCGAAAGAGGTGATCCCGTTTACCGGGCGGGTTTACACGGATGAAGAAGCAACGCCGGTGTTTCATCATGTCGGTGTCTATGCCTACCGACCCACAGCACTTGCGGCTTACCCATCTTGGCCTGTTGGGCCTTTGGAGATGCTGGAAGGTCTGGAGCAGTTGCGGTTTATGGAGAACGGCCGGACGGTTGCCTGCGTGGAAGTGCAGGCCCGCGGGCGGCAGTTCTGGGAATTGAACAACCCCGAAGACGTGCCCCGGATTGAACAGATGATGCGCGAGATGGACAGCGCATGAGCGACGCGCCTGTCAGCCTGATCATCGTCAGCAGGCACAGGTCGGTATCCTTGTTGCGCACCATTATTGCGGCCCGGTTGCAGGATCATGTGGCACTTGAACTGATCGTAGTGGCCGACCCCGCGGCCGCGCAGGCGGTGCGCGGGTTGAACCTGCCGATTAAGGTGGTGGATTTCGACCGCGCAAACATATCTGCGGCGCGGAACGCCGGGCTGGTGGTTGCGGCGGGTGATGTGGTGGCGTTTTTAGATGATGATGCGGTGCCAGAGCCGACTTGGATCACGCGGCTGACAGCGCCATTTGAAAATCCCAACGTGCGTGTCGCTACCGGGTTTGTGCGCGGGCGCAATGGCATTTCTGACCAATGGCGCGCCTGCGATGTGGACCAGTTTGGTTGGGATCATCCGCTGTCGGTGGACCGTCATTCTGTGACATTGCTGGCAGGAACGCCAAGTCGGGCGGTGAAAGCGCAGGGCACGAATTGCGCGTTTCGGACGGCGGATCTGCTGGCATTGGGGGGCTTTGACGAGGGATTTCTGTTTTATCTGGACGACGCAGACATCAGCTTGCGGATCGCGACACTGGGCGGATTAACGGCGGTAGTGCCGATGGCCGTGGTGCAACACGGGTTTGCCGCAAGTGCGCAACGCAGGGCAGACAGGGTGCCAGTGTCACTGCATCAAATCGGCGCGAGTATCGCCTATTTTCTGCGCCGTCATGCAGCCACAGCTGATTGTGCACAGCAACAGCAGGTGCAACGTCAAAGCCAGAAAAAGCGACTTTTGCGATATCTGGTGCTGGGTGGGCTGGAACCACGCGATATCGGACCAATGATTGCAACATTTAACCAAGGTTGGGCAGAAGGGGCGTGCCGCGATCTGCGGGGGATGCAACCCTTGCCCGATGCGGAAGTGCCCTTTCAACCGCTTGGAACCGGGCCACGCCCCGGACTTTTGATTGCCGGGCGCATCTGGCAACGGCGGAACCTTATGCGCCGCGCCGGCGTTGAGGCAGCAATGGGTAAGATCGTGACGGTCGTCTGCCTTTCGCCGACAACATGGTATCATAGGCATAGGTTTGAGTCGGGCGGGTTCTGGATGCAACAAGGGGGGGTGTATGGAAAATCGGTACGCGATCATGCGCTGCGCCTTCCGAAAAGCTTTGAAGCCCGCTTGGCAGAGGAAAAGGATAGAATTGGGATGACGCGGCCGTTGTGATGGCATCGCATCTTAAAGTAGTGCTATGATTCAGTTTATTGCTTGCGGAGTGGTGTTTATCCGTAGGTTTCAGGCCAATCTGCCCTGACTTGGCCAGATTGTTGCAGTAAGATTATCAAAGAACGTCTCCAAAAATAGCGATAGTCGGGTGAGTTGGACATGAAGGTTAAAAAAGTTACCAAGGCTGTTTTCCCGGTGGCGGGGCAAGGAACAAGGTTCCTGCCTGCAACGAAATCGATTCCAAAAGAGATCATGACACTGGTTGACCGGCCCTTGATTCAATACGCGATTGATGAAGCGCGCGCGGCTGGCATCAAGGAATTTATCTTTGTCACCTCGCGCGGGAAATCGGCGCTTGAGGATTATTTCGACCACTCGCCAGAACTTGAAAACACGCTGAAGCGGCAGGGTAAGACCGAACTGCTGGAGATTTTGCGGGATACCAATATGGACAGCGGCGCTATTGCCTATGTTCGCCAGAACCGCCCCATGGGGCTGGGTCATGCCGTTTGGTGCGCGCGCCGCCTGATCGGGGACGAGCCGTTTGCCGTGCTGTTGCCCGATGACGTGATTGCCGCCGATAAGCCCTGCCTGCAGCAGATGATCGAAGCTTATGCGCAGACCGGCGGCAATATGGTGGCCGCAATGGAAGTGCCGCCTGAAAAGGCATCTTCCTATGGTGTGCTGGATATTGGCGAAGACATGGGGTCGATCGTCAAGGCAAAGGGCATGGTTGAAAAACCCAAACGCGAAGATGCGCCGTCAAATCTTGCGGTGATCGGACGCTATATTCTGACATCAAAGGTGCTGACCAACCTGAACCGTATGAAGCAAGGCGCGGGTGGTGAAATTCAGCTGACCGATGCGATTGCCGAAGAAATCAAAAATAGCAGCAACGTTTATGGCTTTCGCTTTCGCGGGCAGCGCTATGATTGCGGATCGAAAGCCGGGTTCTTGCAAGCGACGGTTGCCTTTGGCCTTGAGCGCCCTGACTTGCGCGAGGAATTCGGAGCCTACCTGAACGATATGTTGGCGCAGCAGAAAGCGGCGCAATAGGTGACGCCACCTTCGGCTTGGCTGTTGGACCTGACGCGAACAGTATCGCGTTTGGGGCGCGGGCCGTTGACCGGGATTGACCGGGTTGAACTGGCCTATTTGCAGTATTTACTGACGCGGCCTGAGCCCATGTTTGGCTTGGTGCGCACGGCGCTGGGGTTTGTTTTGCTGAACAAAGATGGCGCAAGGGGCGTTTTGCACCGGATCATAGGCGCCCAGCCGTTGGGACAAGTGGATGTTTTGGCGCGGCTAACCAACCGGCATTTGCCGCAAAATGCACGTGCCGAGGCGGATGTGCGGCGGTTGGCCTTGGCCCGCTGCCTGCCGGTGCGGTTGGTCGCGATGTTGCACAAACGGCTACCGGCGGGGACTGCCTATGTGAATGTGGGCCATGCAAATCTGACGATGCGGGTCATGCGGGCAGTGAAATCCCTGCCGGGTGGGCAGGCTGTGGTCATGATGCATGACACCATTCCGGTGGATTATCCGCAGTTTTGCAGGGCTGGCATGCAACGTGGTTTCGCCAATAAGCTGGCTGTCGTTTCCGCCCAAGCTGATCTGGTTGTTCATACAGCACTCTGCACAAGGGCGCTGACAGAGATGCATTTCGCACGTGCCGGGCGGGTTCCGCTGGGCGTTGTTGCCCCGCTGGGAACCACGCTGACACCGCCAGATGTGGCCGGTTTGGGCAGCGGCCACAGACCCTATTATGTGGCGCTGGGCACGATTGAGCCGCGCAAGAATTTGGGTTTGCTGGCAAAGGTCTGGCGACACCTGCAAGAGGCTGGCCGCCCGGTGCCGCATCTTTTCATCATAGGCAATCGCGGTTGGGAAAGTCTGGCGCTTTTTGCTGAATTTGATGCGTTAGCAAAGGGTGGTGCGGTCAGCCTGTTGCATACCCTTGACGATGCTGCTGTGTCGGCGCTGCTGCAGGATGCAGAGGCGCTGTTGTTTCCGAGCTTTGCCGAAGGATTTGGTTTGCCTCCGGTAGAAGCCGCTGCTTTGGGTGTGCCTGTCTTTTCGGGGAAACTACCTGTTGTGGTAGAGACTCTGCAAGACTACCCGGTTTACCTTGACACGTCAGATGTTTATGCTTGGGTAGAGGCGATAAACCATCAACTGAAGCACCGGAAGCAGGGACGAGACGCTGACAGACAAATTCGAGTTCCGCCAAATTGGCCGGATCATTTTGCAAAAGTCTTCAGCACACCCTGACGTTCATCCGGCCAACAGGGCAATTGCCCGCAGGAACAGGGCGTGTGAGCATATTTGCAAAATATCGTCTGCGGTTAGAGCGCAAACGCTGGCAGATACGGGCCTTTCGCAAAAGACGAGAGATAAAGCCTGTCGTCAGCCGTGTTTCGTTGATCTCGCCCGGCGATATTCTGCTGTTTTGCACTTTGCGAAACGAACGGGTGCGGTTGCCGTATTTCTTGCGCTATTACCGCGATCTCGGGGTCGATCATTTTCTGTTTGTTGACAATGACAGTGAAGATGGCACGCGCGAATACCTGTCGCGGCAACCTGATGTGTCTGTCTGGGGGTCTGGCCACAGCTACAAGAGATCGCGCTTTGGCGTGGATTGGCTAACCTGGCTGCAGGGAAAATATGGCCATGGGCATTGGACCATTTCCGTCGATGCGGACGAATTTTTTGTGTATCCGTTCTGCGATACCCGGCCTTTGCGGGCACTGACAGATTGGCTTGATGCGTCGTCGATCAAGGCGTTTGGTGCCATGTTGCTGGATATGTATCCCAAAGGGCCGATTGATGTGCAGCCCTACCGCGAGGGCCAAGATCCGTTTGAAATTGCAGCATGGTTTGATTCAGGTAACTATCTGATTTCGAAAAATAAACTATATGGCAATCTATGGATCCAAGGCGGGCCACGGGCGCGAACTTTCTTCACTGACAAGCCCGAACGCGCACCCGCGTTGAACAAAGTGCCCTTGGTCAGATGGGACCGCGATTATACCTATGTCAGCTCGACGCATATGTTACTACCGCGAGGGTTGAATCAGGTCTATGATGAATGGGGCGGCGAAAAAGCATCGGGTTGCCTTTTGCATGCGAAGTTTCTGGATACGTTTACCGCCAAGGCAAAAGAAGAAATGGAACGCCGACAACATTATGCCGACAGCCATGAATACAAATCTTACAAGGCGGGGATGAATGACCACCCCGATTTGTGGTGCAAGTGGAGCGAACGCTATATCAATTGGCGCCAGCTAGAGATTTTGGGGCTGATGTCAAAGGGCAACTGGGCTTGAGGATAATCGGGTGAGCGTTGGTTTCATCATGGTGTGCCACACAGCTTTGGATCGCGCCGCCGAGGTAGCGCGGCACTGGGCGACGCGTGACTGCCCGGTGGTTATTCATGTCGACAGACGGGTAAAGCGACGGCCCTATGACAAACTGGTCAGCGATCTGGCTGATTTGTCCAATGTGCGGTTTTCGCCGCGTTTCGCCTGTGAATGGGGTACCTGGGGATTGGTGGCTGCAACACAAAGTGCGGCAGAAATGTTATTGCGCGATTTCTCTGGTTTGGGGCATGTGTTCTTGGCATCGGGGTCTTGCCTGCCGTTGCGCCCGGTGGAAGACTTGGTCGGCTATCTGGCCAAGCATCCGCAAACGGACTTCATCGAATCTGTGACCACCGAAGATGTGGGTTGGGCCATCGGCGGCCTTGATATTGAACGCTTTACCCTGCGGTTTCCGTTTTCTTGGCGCAATCAGCGCAGGTTGTTTGACGGCTATGTGCGGCTGCAGCGCAGAATAGGGTTGCGCCGCCGAATTCCAACGGGACTTGTGCCGCATTTGGGCAGCCAATGGTGGTGCCTTACACGCAAGACGTTGTCTGCAATTCTGAATGCGCCAGAACGGGAAGAGCATGACCGTTACTTCAAGCGGGTGTGGATACCGGACGAGTCGTATTTTCAAACGCTGGTGCGGCAGTATTCCGCGCGGGTGGAAAGCCGGTCTTTAACGCTGTCCAAATTTGATTTTCAGGGCAAGCCACATATTTTTTACGATGATCACCTGCAGCTTTTGCGCCGGTCAGATTGTTTTGTTGCCCGCAAGATTTGGCCGCATGCGGGCAAGTTATACAGAACGTTCCTGACCGAAGACGCCAGCATGCTTGCGGCAGTAGAAACCAACGCGGGCAAGATCGACCGGCTTTTTGCCAAGGCGGTGGAACGGCGCACCAAAGGCCGGGCCGGGCTTTACATGCAAAGCAGGTTCCCGAACAAGACCTGGGAAAATGGGAAAACAGCGGCACCCTATTCTGTGTTTCAGGGCTTTGCAGATTTGTTTGAAGATTTTGATTCATGGCTTTCAAAAGTCACCGGTGCACGGGTGCATGGGCATCTGTTTGCGCCAGCGCGTGCAGAATTTGCCGGGGATGAGACGACCTATTCTGGTGGGTTGCCCGACAGTGCCGCCGTGCGGGATTACAATGTGCAAAGCTTTCTGACCAATCTGATCTGGAACACGCGCGGCGAACGGCAGTGTTTTCAGTTTGGTCCAAAAGATTTGCAGTCCATCACACCGTTTATCGCGGCGGATGCAAACGCGCAGATATCGGTGATTTCGGGCGCTTGGGCGGTGCCGCTGTTCCATTCCAACCGCGATGCCGCCGAAGTGCGTAAAGAAGCGGCGCTGTTGCAACGCATAGAGTTTGATCATTTGAAACTGCTTCGGGCGGCCCCGGTTAAAGCGCGGGTGCGGATATGGTCGATGGCCGAATTTGTCGACAGCCCGATGGAGCCTTTGCAAACCATCGTCGATGAAATCAGCCCGCGCGCCATGCGCCGATTGGCCGAAGCGCCGCGCATGGCTGACTTGACCGGATTTGGCCAGTTCCTGCAAAGCCTACGCAACCAAGGAATGCAACCAACCCTGATGGGCGATTTCCCGGTCAGCGACGACCTTCGGCCAATCGTCGCGCGCCGGTCGCGGCCCTATCTGGTGAAGTGAACCTTGGGAAAAGCGCGTTTTGACAGTTTTGTTGTTCTGGCCGGAATGCGGACAGGATCAAACTTTTTGGAAGCGAACCTGAATGCTTTGGCGGGGGTAACCTGCCACGGAGAAGCGTTCAACCCGGCGTTCATAGGCAAAAAAGATCAGGGTGAAATGTTTGGCGTGACGCTGGCCGCACGAGAGGTTGATCCTTTTGTGCTGCTGCATAAATTGCGTGAAAAAACCAATGGCATGTCTGGCTTTCGGTTTTTTCACGATCATGATCCCAGAATTCTGGCCGCGGTGCTTGCGGATGAGAGATGTGCCAAGATCATGCTGACCCGCAATCCGTTGGAAAGCTATATCTCGCTTGGGATTGCCCGGGAAACCGGGCAGTGGAAACTTGGCGACGGTAAGGCCCTGAAAACAGCAAAGGTCCGGTTCGAGGCGCGCGGGTTTGAGGCACATTGCGATCAGGCGGCCGGTTTTTTTGCTGCAGTGTCGGCGGGGTTGCAGCAGTCTGGGCAGACCGCCTTTCGGATTGACTATGATGATCTGCAGGATCTTGCCGTATTGAATGGGCTGGCGCGGTATCTGGGCTTGTCGGCACAGCTGGCTGCACCAGACGGCGCGTTGAAAAAGCAAAACGCAGGTGCGCTGCGCGACAAGGTAAGCAACCCGGCAGAAATGGAAGCAGCGCTGTCGCGGATGGACATGTTTGGCCTTGGGTATGTAGCGTCGTTTGAGCCGCGACGCACGGCAGCGATACCGGGGTTTTTGGCGGCAGATGAGGCCGGGCTGTTGTATATGCCGATGCGGGGCGGATCAGATGCGCTGGTTACGGATTGGTTGGCGGGCCTCGGCGCAGTGGCGGGTGATTTCAATCAAAAGACCCTGCGGCAGTGGAAGCGCACGCACCCCGGCCATCGCAGTTTTACGGTTTTGCGGCATCCTTTGATGCGCGCTTATGCAGCGTTTACGGACCGGGTGCTGACGAACAATTTGCCGGAATTGCGCGGGCTTTTGGCGCGGAACTATAAGGTAGATTTGCCGCCCGTTGGGGTGGAATTTGCGGATATCGCAGCGCGCCGGACAGCGTTTCTAGGGTTCATGCGGTTCTTGAAGCTTAATCTGGCAGGCCAGACCGGGTTTCGCGTGGATGCGCATTGGGCGTCGCAAACCGCTGTTCTGCAGGGTTTTGCACAGTTTCAGGGGCCAGACCATGTTTTGCGCGAACATAGACTGTCAGAGGGTATGGCCTATCTGACGGCAGAGGTGGGCAGTGCTTGCCCCCCAGTGGCAGACGTGGCGATTGATGGGCTGGCCGATATATATGACGCCGAATTGGAAGCAGCCGCGCGCGATGCTTATGGGCGCGACTATATGGGTTTCGGATTTGGTGATTGGCGGCCTTAATTTGTTGCTGCGGGCCTTAAATCCGAAACCCGCTACACACGTTTCGGAATACGCTTAAGCCGCTTGAATAGCGCGCGCTTCGGTCAGAATTGCATGCAATTTGCCGGAATCTGTGTTGGCGCGCAGTTTCGCGCAGATACCCGGATCACGCATGGTGCGGGACACAAGGGCCAGTGCCTTAAGGTGATCTACCCCGGAATCCTTGGGGGCAAACAAACCGAAGATCAGATCAACGGGCTGCCGATCGACCGAATCATAGTCCAGTGGGCGTTCGAGACGCAGAAAAATGCCCCGGATTTGGGTCAGATCTTCCAGCCGCGCATGGGGCAAAGCAATGCCGTGCCCGACACCGGTTGGACCAAGGCTTTCGCGTTCCTGCAGCCCATCAATCGCGGTGGCCGCGTTTAGGCCATAGGCTTGCGACGCAAGTTCGCCCAATTCCTGAAACAGGCGTTTCTTGCTGGTCAAATGGGCCACAACGCGTACTGCACCGGGCATCAACAGTTTTGATAATTCCATAGACGTCCGGTGTTCCTGCGCCACCTAAGCGGGCGCTTTACTTGGCATTCCGCGGGTCTATCCAACCGATATTCCCGTCGTCACGCCGATAGACAACATTCACGCCACCATGGCCTTCGTTCCTAAACACCAGCATGCGGTGCCCTGTCAGTTCCAACTGCATCACGGCTTCGCCTACGGTAACGGATGGAATCTTCGTTTCCATCTCGGCGATAACAATGGGTTGCAGCGTTTCAGGCTCGGTTTCTTCATGATCATCCCGATCATCATTCGATGCGGCGAGGATATAGGACGATCCGCCGTCAAACTCAACGGGTTCCGCACGATCCCGGTGATGGTTGCGCAAGCGGCGCTTATAGCGGCGCAGCTGTTTGTCCATCTTCTCACGGCAGGATTCAAATGCTGCATATATTTCTACCGCATGCCCCTTGGCCTGCGCGTTCAGACCGGTGGACAGGTGCAGTGTGGTTTCGCAGGTAAATTCATGGGCCACGCGGGAAAAGAAAACGACCACTTCGGTCGGGCGCTGGGCGTATTTTTCAACGACCTCGCCCAATTCGGCCTTGACGTGGGTTTGCAGGGCTTCGCCGATGTCGATTTGTTTGCCACTGATCTGGTAGCGCATGATGTCTCCTTCGCGTAGACGGCAAAGACCCTGATGCGATCTGCGCAGGGGCCTGCCGTTCAGGAATTTTCAGGAATTGTGATGCGCGGCTAACGCGGCGGTGGCGCGGGCTTGCGCCTGCCGCAATCAGTGTTTTGGTCATGGCGATCATTACACGCATCACGGGTATTTGGCGGCACATCAGGGCTGCTTGTCAACAGCTTCGTCATGCGCCCGTTACATGGATTGAAGCCTTGCGCGGATGATCGCGCTTTAGTTGATACGGAAGTTCTGCCCCAGGTAGACGCGGCGCACGGTTTCATCGCGCACCACTTCATCCGTTGTACCGCTCATCAGCACTTTACCGTCGTGCAGAATATAGGCGCGATCCACGATTTCCAACGTTTCCCGCACGTTATGATCGGTGATCAGCACGCCAATACCCCGGCTTTTCAGATCATGCACCAGATGGCGAATTTCACCCACGGCGATGGGATCAACCCCTGCAAAGGGTTCATCCAGCAGCAGATACTTTGGATCGGCGGCCAGACAGCGGGCGATTTCAACCCGGCGGCGTTCTCCGCCTGACAGGGCAAGTGCCGGGGCCTGGCGCAGATGGGTGATGGAAAATTCGGTCAGCAGTTCTTCCAGCCGTTCGCGGCGCTTGTGGCGGTCTGGAATGGCAATTTCAAGCACGGCGAGAATGTTATCTTCCACTGACAGGCCGCGAAAAATTGAGACTTCTTGCGGCAGATAGCCAATCCCCATGCGGGCGCGGCGATACATCGGCAGGGCGGTGACATCGCGCCCATCTATGATGACCTGCCCGCCTTCGGGTGTCACCAGCCCCGCAATGGAATAAAAGCAAGTGGTCTTGCCAGACCCGTTGGGGCCAAGCAAAGCCACCACTTCGCCCCGGTTCAGGTCGATCGACACATCCCGAATGACGGGACGGCGTTTATAACTTTTGCGCAGGTTGCGGATATGCAGGCCGGCGTCGCCTTCGGTAACGGTCAATGCTGGCGGGGTTTGGGTGGGGGGCACGGTCAATTATTGCCACCGGGGGCAAAGACGGTTTTCACCCGCCCCTCCATCACGCCGGTGCCATCTTTGAGATTGAGGACAAGTTTCTGCCCCGAAATGGCATTTTGGCCTTGGGTCAGCAGCACATTGCCGGTCATCACGACATTGCCTTGATCAATTGTGTAAACCGCATCCTGCGCCTCGGCCGCATCACTGGCGTTGATCAGCATAACACCGCCCGAAGCATGCAGGGTTTTGATACCCCCGCCGTCAGCTGTGTATTCAACACGCACTTCCCCCGCCGTCAGCCGCATGTCGCCCTGCGCCACAATGACATTGCCGGAAAACACGGCAGACCCATCGGCATTGTTGATCGACAGATTGTCAGCATCCACTTCGACCGGCAGCGAGGTGTCTTGCTTCATGCCACCAAAGGCGATGTTGGCCTGTTGGGCCGTCGCCAGGCCGGTGTTCAGGCCAAAGGCCAGCAGCATTGCCAACATCAAAAGGGGTTTCAACATGCCTTGCCTCTAATCCGTCTTTATCATTTTACAGGGCTGTATAGCATTTTCACCCGCCCTTTGAACACCAGTAGATAGGCACCCGGTATTTTCTGGTCTTGTGACAGCAGCATTTCATCGGCGCTGATCGTCCCCATTGGGCTTGTTGCGGTCACAGGTCCGGGGCTGGACAGACCGGTTTGGTCAAGATCGGCGATCAGCGCGTCGGATTTTATGGAATAACCGGACGAGGTTGTGATGGCGACGTCGCCCTTTAGCGTCATCAATCCGGCGGTTGAATCCAGCACCGCATTGGCGGCAGTAAGGTCAGTGGTGGCACCGTCTGGGGTTTGCATTTTGCCGACGATGCCTATGGCGGTACCTACGCCTGTGGCATTGTCGGGTCGCACCTCATTGGCCGAAAGTGACAGGGCCGATCCATCCGCGGTGACCCCGGCATAGGTGGGCTGGGTCAACCGTGGTTCGCGGGCGCGTTCTTCGACATCAACTTCGGCATAGGGAATGGCGTCGGTCGGGTCTATTTGGCGGGCAAACAGGAACAGCGTCGCAAGCAGGGCCAGTGCCAGCAGAGGCAGGGTTACCTTGGCCCAGACAACCAACCTTGAGTGCAGGTTTTCTGGGATGGCCATGCCCGTTACGCCACGCCCGCGCGCAGGCAATCATGGATGTGAATGATACCAACCGGGGCGCGGCTACCTTCGGGATCGACTACAAACAGGCAAGTGATTTTCTTGTCATTCATCACGGCAACCGCCTTTTCCGCCAGCGAGCCCGGCCCGATTGTGCGTGGACCCGCGGTCATTACCTGCCCGGCGGTCAGTGACAAAAGCCCATCCATATGGCGGCGCAAATCGCCGTCCGTCACCACACCCAAAAGATAGCCGTCGGCATCTGTAACGCCAACCACGCCAAAGCCTTTGGCAGATATGATCAGCAAAGCCTCGCTCATCGCAGTATCATGGCGCACCAACGGCATGTCTGCATGCATCAGGCTTTCCACCTTTGCCAGACGCGCACCAAGCTTGCCGCCGGGGTGGAAAATGCGGAAATGTTCGGGCGTGAAATCGCGGTGTTCCATGAGGGCCACGGCCAGCGCATCGCCCAAGGCCAGCGTCATGGTGGTAGAGGTGGTGGGCACGATCCCTTGATCACACGCCTCTGGCGCGTCAGGCAGCAGGATAGCCACATCGGATTGCCGCAGCAGGGTAGACCCGTCACGGCCGGCAATGCCAATCAGCGGAATGTCAAAGCGGCGGGTGTGGGCCACGATATGGTCGAGTTCCGGCGTTTCGCCAGAATTTGACAGCACCATCACCACATCACCGCGCATCACCATCCCTAAATCGCCATGGCTCGCCTCGGCCGGGTGAACGAATTGCGCAGGCGTGCCGGTTGATGCGAAGGTGGCCGCGATTTTGCGGGCGATATGCCCCGATTTTCCCATGCCAGACACAATAACGCGGCCTTCAGCGGCCAAGATAAGGCTGGCAGCGGCGGTAAAGCTGGGGCCAATGCTGTCTGCCAACATGGTCAGTGCGTCCGCCTCGCGGCTGATCACACGGCGGGCGATGGCCTCAAACGGATCAGTGGTGGAAGATGTCATTGGGTTCATCCCAGCCCAGAAGGTCTAGCTCGGCCCGCGTTGGCAGGAAATCGAAGCAACGTTGTGCCAACGTCATGCGGTCTTCGCGGATCAGGCATTTTTGCAGTTCGGCCTTTAATTTGTGCAGGTATAAAACGTCGGAGGCCGCATATTCTTTTTGCGCATCGGTCAGGGTTTCTGACCCCCAGTCAGATGTTTGTTGTTGCTTGGACACATCAACGCCAACCAGTTCGGCCAACAGGTATTTCAGGCCGTGACGGTCGGTGAAGGTGCGCACCAGTTTGGCCGCAATCTTGGTGCACCAGACCGGGGCAGTGGTCACCCCAAACGCAGCTTTCAGTGCGGCTACATCAAAGCGGCCAAAATGGAACAGTTTGATAATTGCCGGATCGGTCAGCAACTTTTCCAGATTTGGGGCAGAGGTTTGCCCCCGCATGATTTGCACCAGATGCGCGTGGCCGTCACCCGATGACAGCTGCACCAGACACAACCTGTCGCGACGCGGATCAAGGCCCATGGTTTCGGTATCAATTGCCACCACAGAGCCAAGGTGCAGCCCATCAGGCAGATCATTGCGATAAAGGTGAATGGCCACGGTGTGTTCCTTGCTGAGGTGTTGCAAGCAAGTAACCCTGTGCAGGGGTACGGTCAACGCTATGCTTCGCCTACCGCGATAGGTTAGCGACTTTAGCTCAATGGCAGATTGTCGTAGAGAAAGGTGTTTTTTCGCCTATGCGGCTGTTTTTAGGTTGGATTACCCTCCCACATAACTGTAGCAAGGCTGTGGTTATCGACATGTGCAGCACCGCGCAAAAACGGAGCACTTTGCGAGCATACTATTTTGAAAGGCTATCTATAGTGACAGATCGAAGTGCAGACCCAGCGGTTACTTTAGAGCATGCGTCGGAGTTAGCTGCCCTGAATTTAGACAATGTTGCTATAGCGAAGCAACTGTCCTTGTTGGAAGAAGAAATAGCGCGTGAACGGCAGCAGCCTTTCAAACAATTACGTAACTACCTTATTTTTAAGATATTAACGGGGTTGTCTCAATTTAGTCCACCTATCCCGATCAAAATGGCATCGCGGTTTGCGCGCAGTGCGTCAAAGAGAGATCCAAGCAGAACACTCGACGGTCGTGAAGGACCGGATGCCAAATCAGATTCGCCTGAGACGATGAGTAAGGAAATAGCTGGTGGCAAACTACGCGACCCGCAAAAGCAAAACATTCTAATTGTTAGTCACGAGGCAAGTCTGACTGGCGCGCCGATTTTGGCACTTAATCTAGTTCAAAGCCTTTCAGAGCGATACAACGTAACGGTGCTTTCACTACGTGGTGGAGAGATTCTGGAAAGTTTTCGGTCTGCGTCTATCGCTGTTTATACAGCGGATAAGATAGGGCAGTTTGCGTTTGGGCAGCTTATAGCGGGGATATGCCGCAACTGTTCTTTTGTATTTGCTGTGGTGAACACTGCAGAGGCGCGTGGTGTTTTGCGTCATCTCCGTGCTGAACGGGTGCGGACTGTGACTTTGGTTCATGAATTTGCCTCATATCTTCGACAAAAAAATTGGAGGAAGACGCCTTTTGAGGAAGTGTTTGAGGGATCATCGGAGGTTATATTTTCGACAGAATTAACGCTTAAGGCCGCGCAAGAAAAGAATCCTCGAGTCAATATGTCAAGGGCGCATATCTTTCCACAGGGTAAGTGTCATGCACCAAGAGGCGCAGTGGCAATTTCAAAAAGTAATGATGAAAAAGTGCGGCTGAATGAGGCTTTGCGGCCAAGTTCGGCAGTTGAAAAAAGGTTGATTGTTTTGGGTGCTGGCACAGTGGAACTTCGCAAGGGAGTGGACTTGTTTATCGAGATGGCTACGCGAGTCTTGAACATGCCGGGTGGGGAAAATGCGTTTTTCTTTTGGATTGGCTCAAGATATCGCCCTGACCAAAATTGGGATTATTCTGGTTATTTACATGACCAGTTGAGGCGTGCGGGCGTGGATAAACGAGTGATAATGCTAAGTGAAACGACCGAGATTGAACTTGCATATTCGCTTGCAGATATTTTTGTGTTGTCGAGTAGGCTCGATCCCCTACCAAATGTGACTATTGATGCAATGTCCATCGGTCTGCCAGTCATCTGTTTTGAAAATGCTAGCGGGATCGCCAACCTGCTGGCGGACGCAGGCCTGAAAGATGTATGCGTGGCAGCATATATTGATACCCACGATATGGCAGACAAAGTACTTGCACTTGCAACGAATCCAACTTTGCGCGCGGAAGTTTCTGCTCGCAGCCGGGATTATGCAGCAGTTGCTTTTAATTTCGACAACTATGCTCGCAGGATTGAAGTCTTGGGTTTGAATGCCGTGACACTTTAGGCCGACTGTATTGCAGATTGAATGTCAGAGGAGACACCTGTGAAAGTGCTTGTTCTTGGTGGCTGCGGATTTATCGGTTCGCATGTAGTAGATCAGTTGCTTGCGCAAGGGCATTCGGTGCGTGTATTCGACCGTCAGCACGAACGGTTTCGTCAGCCTATGCACGGTGTTGACTATCGTATTGGTAACTTCGGCGACAGAATGGCCATGTTCGATGCATTGTCGGGTATTGATGCAGTAATGCATTTAGTGAGCACAACATTTCCTGGGACAGCAGACTTAGATCCAAAAATAGATGTACAGGACAATTTGGTTGGTTCGATCGCTTTGCTGGATGCAATGGGTCGCCTTGGTATTTCCAGAATATTATTCCTTTCGTCTGGCGGCACTGTCTACGGCATTCCAGATACAGTACCCATTCCCGAAACACATCCACTTCGACCAATCAGCTCGTACGGCATCGTGAAGGTTGCGATTGAAAGCTATCTAGCTATGTATCAGCGCACGCGTGGAATTTCGCCTGTCATCATTCGTGCTTCTAATCCCTATGGCCCGCGGCAAAGCCACAAAGGTGTGCAAGGTGTTGTTACAACGTTTTTAAGTCGCATGCTGAGCGATGAGCAGATCGAAATTTGGGGTGATGGGTCGGTTGTACGGGATTATTTGCATGTGGGCGATCTTGCTGATCTTTGCGCTCGCGCGCTTTGCAGTGATAGAACAGGGCCTTACAATGCTGGTAGCGGAGTTGGAACCTCAATCAACGATATCTTGGACATTCTGCGCGTCGCGACTGGAAGGGCTGTATCACCTGTCTACAAACCCGGTCGTGGCTTAGATGTGCCTCGCTCTGTGTTGGATATTTCGCTCGCGAAGGACGCATTTGGCTGGGTAGCAAACACTGAAATGCAGAATGGGATCACTGAAACTTGGAACTGGATGTGCCAGCACGCTGAACCCCAAGCAACGTGACCTATTTAGCAACCCCGCTGCATAAAAATTTGCATGCGGGGCTAATTTTTTACTGACCCCCAATGGGATCACTAAATATTTGGTGCCCAGGAGAGGACTCGAACCTCCACGTCTTTTGAACACTGGTACCTGAAACCAGCGCGTCTACCAATTCCGCCACCAGGGCCCGATGTCGTGGAGGTTAGGTAAATGGGGCCGGGTTCAGTGTCAACTGGGCGTGGGTGAAAAAACACCGCGCGTCAAAGCCGCGACGCATTGCAGCTTGTTCCAGCCCGCCGTGAAAGATAATGAAGCTGGCAACGGTATGCCGAACCTGAAAGGGCGGAAATATGAGCAAACTTGTCACGATCTATGGCGGTTCGGGCTTTGTCGGGCGTTATATTGCCCGGCGGATGGCGAAACAGGGCTGGCGTGTGCGGGTGGCGACTCGGCGCCCCAATGATGCGCTGTTCGTGAAACCCTATGGGTCTGTGGGGCAGGTAGAGCCTGTTTTTTGCAATATTCGTGATGATGCGTCAGTGCGGGCGGTGATGCTGGGGGCTGATGCGGTGGTGAATTGCGTCGGCACCTTCGACAAGGGCGGGCGCAACAGTTTTGAGGCGATCCAGAAGCAAGGTGCCGGGCGGATTGCGCGGCTGGCGGCGGAATTGGGGGTTGGAACGCTGGTTCATCTTTCGGCCATAGGGGCGGATGCTGCCAGCGACAGCCTTTATGCGCAAAGCAAAGCGGCGGGGGAGGCGGCAGTTTTGGCGGCATTTCCACGTGCGGTGATCCTGCGGCCATCGGTGATTTTCGGAAATGAGGACCAGTTTTTCAACCGTTTTGCTGGCATGGCACGGATGGCGCCGGTTCTGCCGGTGGTGGGGGCTGCGACCAAATTTCAGCCGGTTTATGTGGATGATGTGGCACAAGCGGCGGTGGCCGGGGTGCTGGGGCAAGCGTCGGGCGTCTATGAGCTGGGCGGGCCAGACGCGGCCAGCTTTCGCGATCTGATGACCCGGATGCTGGGCGTTATTCAGCGGCGGAAGTTGGTTTTGAACATTCCGTTTGTGGGTGCGCGGATCATGGCGTTTGGCTTTGATACCTTGCAGGCATTGACGTTGGGTTTGGTGAAGAACGGCATGATCACCGCAGATCAGGTGCGCAGTTTGCGGCGGGATAATGTGGTGACGCCGGGTGTGCGCGGTTTTGCGGATCTTGGGATATCACCCACCGCGATGGACACTGTGCTGCCCGAGTATCTGTGGTGCTATCGGCCGTCCGGGCAATATGCTGCAATCAAGGATTCCGCCAAAAACCTGCGCAAAACCTGACCGGGAGGTGGGCATGGCAGACCAGACAATCGTCGCGGCCTTTTTGGGGCTGATCGAAGGGTTGACGGAATTTATTCCGGTGTCGTCCACCGGGCATTTGCTGCTTGTGGGGCATTTTCTGGGGTTTCAAAGTTCCGGTAAGACGTTTGAAGTGGTGATCCAGCTTGGTGCGGTGCTGGCGGTGCTGACCGTCTACGCGGCAAAACTGTGGGGGGTGTTTTCATCGGCCAGACATGACCCCGCGGCGCGGCAGTTTATTCTGGCGGTGGTGCTGGCGTTTTTGCCCGCCGTGGTGATTGGCGTTTTGGCGCGGGGATTTCATCAAGACGGTTCTATTTGAATCGCCGATGCTGATTTCGGTGATGCTGATCGTGGGCGGGATCGTGCTGTTGTTTGTGGACAGGATTGCACCGGAACCGGTGGTTGAGGATGCGCTGAAAATGCCAACTGGCAAGGCTTTGGCGATTGGGTTCATCCAATGTTTGGCAATGGTTCCGGGGGTTTCGCGGTCTGGTGCCACCATTGTAGGTGCGCGGATGCTGGGGGCCAGTACACGGGCGGCGGCGGAATTTTCGTTCTTTTTGTCGATGCCGACCATGGCCGGCGCATTTGCGTATGATCTGTATAAAAGCTGGGATGTTCTGGACACCGGGGCTGTGGCAGAAATTGCTGTTGGCTTTGTGGCGGCCTTTATTACAGCGGTTTTGGTGGTGCGTTGGGTGCTTGGGTATCTTTCCAGCCACGGGTTCGCGCTGTTTGGCTGGTGGCGAATCATTGTAGGCTCGGTGTCTTTGGGGCTGCTTTCATTGGGCTTTTAACGATATAGGTAAGTAATAGTTACCTATAATGCCAATAATTTGGCAGTATTTTTGACCTATCACCAATAAAACAGATAAATAGGTAAGTAGTGCTGCCTTTTAATCAATTTGCCCCTGCGTTAGAAGGGCGGTCCGGGATTATATCAAGCGAGACGCAGCCATGGCCACGCAACGTATGCTTCAATTCGTCACCGTGGCGAAGGAAATGCCGGAAAAGCGTGCGCCCAATCTGCGTAATACTGATTTCCATGAAATTTACCGGGAGTACGCGGCGTCTAAGGCCGCGGAACAGGCCGGGCGGTGCAGCCAATGTGGCGTGCCATACTGTCAAACCCATTGCCCGTTGCACAATAACATTCCCGATTGGCTGCGGCTGACGGCGGAAGGGCGTTTGCAAGAGGCGTATGAGCTAAGCCAAGCGACGAATACCTTTCCTGAAATCTGTGGCCGGATTTGCCCGCAAGATCGGCTGTGCGAAGGCAACTGCGTTATTGAAAATTCCGGGCATGGCACAGTGACGATTGGGTCGGTTGAGAAATATCTGACTGATCTGGCGTGGGAAAATGGCTGGGTAAAGCCGATTGTGCCCTTTGCGGAACGCACGGAATCTGTGGCGATCATTGGTGCGGGCCCGGGCGGCTTGGCGGCCGCAGATGTTCTGCGCAGGCAGGGTGTGCAAGTGACAGTTTATGACCGTTACGACCGCGCGGGTGGCTTGCTAACCTACGGTATTCCCGGCTTCAAGTTGGAAAAAAACATTGTAATGCAGCGCATTGCGCAACTGGAGGCGGGGGGTGTTGCCTTTGTGCTGAACTGCCGGGTGGGCGAGGATATCAGCTTTGATGCCATTCGCGCCAAACACAATGCGGTGCTGATTGCGACAGGCGTCTACAAAGCACGCGATTTGACAGCGCCGGGAGTTGGGGCGCAGGGCGTAGTGGCGGCATTGGATTTTCTGACTGCCAGCAACCGCAAAAGCTTTGGTGATGATGTTGCGGAATTTGATAGTGGCGCTCTGAACGCAAATGGCAAACGCGTGGTGGTGATTGGCGGCGGCGATACGGCGATGGACTGCGTGCGCACCGCTGTTCGGCAAGGGGCCATATCGGTGAAATGCCTGTACCGCCGAGACCGTGCGAATATGCCGGGGTCGCTGCGGGAAGTGGCCAATGCCGAAGAAGAAGGTGTTGAGTTTGTTTGGCTTTCGGCACCCAAAGGTTTTACGGGTGGCGATGCGGTTGACGGCGTGATGGTGCAGAAAATGCGCCTCGGCGCACCAGATGCAACCGGGCGGCAAGTACCTGAAATCATTGAAGATGCGGACTATGTGGAAGGTGCCGATCTGGCGATCATGGCGCTTGGGTTTGAACCTGAAGCCATTCCAACGCTATGGGGCATGCCAGAGCTGGCGGTGACGCGTTGGGGCACCATCAAGGCCGATTTCCGCAGCCATGCTACCAACCTACCCGGCGTTTATGCAGCGGGTGATATTGTGCGTGGGGCAAGCCTTGTGGTTTGGGCGATCCGTGATGGGCGTGAGGCGGCGGAGGCGATTTTGGACTATATTGCGCAGCCTGCCGCAGTGGCGGCAGAGTGATGCATATGTCGTGCTTTTGGTGTGCTTTATCTGTGCATACGGTTTGGACGCACAGCAGTGCGAGATAAATTAAATCAGGCAGCGTTGCTGACCTAAGGTGAGGACGATCAAGCATGAAAACCGCCCTGATCATTGCGCTTCAAATAGCCATCCCGGCGTCGGCAGGAACCTTTACACCGCCCGAAGGCTGCACCGCGTTTCTGACGGTGCAATCGCGACAGTGCCGGGTTTCTAATTACTACAAATGTTCTGCCGATGCGCCGGGCGATCAGTGGCGGCAGGATTTTGATCAGGAAGGCGTGTTCTTCAAAAGCCGGATCGATTCCGAAACACAGTGGATCGAAAGTTTTGATATGAATCCGACTGTGCGCCAATCGCTTGATCCCGGGGCAGAAGACCCGGCATCTTTCACCGATTTGACTGGCAAAGGCCGCGATGATTTTGCGTTCGGTCTGACCAAGGAAACCGGCGAGCAAACGCGGGTGCGCGGGTTTGACAAGCTGACCGGCAAAAGCTTTGTGATCGACGGTGTGACGTTGAAGCAAACCGAATTCGAGTTCACCGAAACCGATATGGCCGGGAACATCCTGCGCCAATCGCGGGGCAATGAATTTATCAGCCCGGACTACCGGATGTTCTTTTCCGGCCCGTCGGAATGGAATGATGGCACCGGATATGTGCCGATAGATGGCAGCCCGGTGCAGTTCATCCTGCCCGGAGAGCCGAAGTTCGGGTCAACTGAGCCGATTTTCGATTGCGATGCAGTGTTGTCGCACCGAGGCAGCGGAGTGTTGGACATTGTGCCGGTGGCGTTGCGCAAATGACCGAGGGTGCGATCTTTGGCCATTGCCTTTGTGGCGCGGTGAAGATCCGCGTTGTTGGCGCGCATGATCCGCGCCCGGGCGCATGTCATTGCCGAATGTGTCAGCGCTGGTCGGGCGGGTTGTTTTTATTGTTCAACGCCGATGCCGACGGGGTGACAGTGGAGGGACCGTTATCGCGATATGCATCGTCTGATTTTGCCGAACGGGCGTTCTGTTCGGTTTGCGGCAGCCATTTGTGGATGCGTGAAACGGATGTTGAGAATCCGCCTTATGGCTTTATGCCCGGCCTGTTTGATGTAGCCCGCGACTGGCCGATGCGGTCGGAAATCTACACCGACCGGGCGTTTGCGTCGGTCAAACTAAGCGGCGATCACAAGCGGGCGACGCGGGCGGAATACGAGGCGAAAAACAAGGTCATCGAAGGAGACATGCCATGATTTATGATGATGCTTGGGTGAAAGCCGAGGAAGCAAAGCGCGCGTGGTTGGATGCGAACGGGCTTTATAAGACCGAGGATGAACATGCGTCTTGCGGCGTGGGGTTGGTGGTTGCAATCTCTGGCAAGCCAAGCCGCCGTGTGGTGGAAAACGGCATTGCGGCGTTGAAAGCGGTTTGGCACCGGGGCGCGGTGGATGCGGACGGCAAGACCGGCGATGGCGCGGGTATTCACGTGCAGATTCCGGTGAAGTTTTTTCATGATCAGGTGCGCCGCACCGGGCATGAGCCGGATGCTGCCAAGCTGATCGCAGTAGGGCAGGTGTTCTTGCCGCGCACAGATTTTGGCGCGCAGGAACGGTGCCGCACGATTGTGGAAACCGAAGTTTTGCGGATGGGGCATTACATCTACGGCTGGCGGCATGTGCCGGTGGATGTGTCGGTTCTGGGCGACAAGGCGAATGCGACGCGGCCAGAGATTGAGCAGATCCTGATCCGCTGTGACAAAGATATTGATGCCGAGGAATTTGAGCGCGAGCTGTATATCATCCGACGGCGGATTGAGAAGGCGGCGTTGGCGGCGCAGATTCAGGGGGTGTATCTGTGTTCGCTGTCGTGCCGTTCGATCATCTACAAGGGTATGATGCTGGCTGAACAGGTGGCCGTTTTCTACCCCGATCTGATGGATGAACGCTTTGAATCCGCGTTTGCCATCTATCACCAGCGTTATTCGACCAACACCTTCCCGCAGTGGTGGTTGGCGCAACCGTTCCGCATGTTGGCGCATAACGGCGAAATCAACACGCTGAAAGGCAACGTCAACTGGATGAAAAGCCATGAAATTCGCATGGCATCGGCGAATTTTGGCGATGCGGCGGAAGATATCAAGCCGATCATTCCGGCAGGTACGTCGGATTCCGGTGCCTTGGATGCAGTGTTTGAGGTGATGGTGCGGTCAGGGCGCAATGCGCCGATGACCAAGACCATGATGGTGCCGGAAGCGTGGAGCAAATCGACCACAGATATGCCGAAGGCTTGGGCCGATATGTATGGCTATTGCAATTCAGTGATGGAGCCTTGGGACGGGCCTGCGGCATTGGCGATGACGGATGGCCGCTGGGTGTGTGGCGGGCTGGATCGCAACGGTTTGCGGCCAATGCGTTACGTGGTGACGGGCGACGGGCTGCTGATTGCGGGGTCGGAAGCTGGCATGGTGCCGGTGGACGAAACCACGATCCGAGAAAAGGGCGCACTGGGGCCGGGGCAGATGATTGCTGTGGATATGGTGGAGGGGAAACTTTACCACGATACCGAGTTGAAGAATAAACTGGCGGCAGCGCAGCCGTTTGGCGAGTGGGTATCCAAAGTGGTGGACCTGAACGCGCTGCTGCGTGATGTGCCGGAGCGCGCGTTGTTTGACGGCGGCGATCTGCGCAAAAGGCAGATTGCAGCGGGCTACACGTTGGAGGAGTTGGAGCAGGTTCTGGCGCCGATGGCGGAGGACGGCAAGGAAATGGTCGCCTCGATGGGGGATGATACACCGGCGGCGGTGTTGTCGTCGATCTACCGGCCGCTGTCGCATTTCTTCCGGCAGAATTTTTCGCAGGTCACCAACCCGCCGATTGACTCGCTTCGCGAGGGCCGGGTGATGAGCCTGAAAACCCGCTTTGGCAATCTGCGCAACGTTTTGGATGAAAACTCCAGCCAGACGGAAATTCTTGTGCTGGAAAGCCCGTTTGTGGCGAATGCCGAATTTGACGTGATGGTAAAGCAGTTCGGCGCGGACGTGGCCCATATTGACTGCACCTTCGCCGATACCGGGCCCGATGCGCTGCGGCAGGGGTTGGAGCGTATCCGTGCTGAGGCCGAAGATGCGGTGCGCTCCGGGGCCGGGCATCTGGTGCTGAGCGATCAGCATCAAGGGCCGGGTGCGGTGGCGATGCCGATGATTCTGGCGACCAGCGCTGTGCATTCGTGGTTGACGCGCAAGGGGCTGCGGACGTTTTGCTCGATCAACGTGCGGTCTTCCGAATGCATTGATGCGCATTACTTTGCTGTGCTGATTGGCGGCGGGGCGACGACGGTGAACGCCTATCTTGCGCAGGATTCGATTGCCGACCGCGTGTCGCGCGGGTTGATCGAAGGCAGTCTGACCGACGCGATGCGCCGCTACCGCGATGCGATTGATGCGGGCTTGTTGAAGATCATGTCGAAGATGGGGATCTCGGTGATCTCGTCTTATCGCGGTGGCTTGAACTTTGAGGCGGTGGGGCTTTCCCGCGCCATGGTGGCGGAATATTTCCCCGGCATGCAGAGCCGCATTTCCGGTATTGGCGTGTCCGGCATTCAGATGAAGCTGGTCGAAGTGCATGCCAAGGGCTGGAAGGGCGGCCAAGATGTGCTGCCAATCGGGGGCTTTTACAAGGCGCGTCGGTCTGGCGAAAAGCACGCTTGGGAAGCGCAGACGATGCATATGCTGCAATCGGCTTGTGATCGCGCCAGCTATGACATCTGGAAGCAATATTCGGCGGCGATGCGGGCCAATCCGCCGATCCATCTGCGTGATTTGCTGGATATCAAGACGCTGGGCAAAGCGGTGCCGATTGAAGAGGTGGAAAGCATCACCTCGATCCGCAAGCGGTTTGTGACGCCAGGGATGTCTTTGGGGGCCTTGGGGCCAGAGGCGCATAAAACGCTGAACGTGGCGATGAACCGGATCGGGGCGAAATCGGATTCGGGCGAAGGCGGCGAAGACCCGGCGCATTTCTTGCCGGAAGCGAATGGCGATAACCCCTCGGCCAAGATCAAGCAGGTGGCATCCGGGCGCTTTGGTGTGACGGCGGAATATCTGAACGCCTGTGAAGAGCTGGAGATTAAGGTCGCCCAAGGCGCCAAGCCCGGTGAAGGTGGCCAGTTGCCGGGCATGAAAGTGACCGAGTTGATCGCGCGGCTGCGGCATTCGACCAAGGGGGTGACGCTAATCTCGCCGCCGCCGCACCACGATATTTACTCGATCGAAGACCTGGCGCAGTTGATCTATGACCTGAAGCAGATCAACCCGCGCGCCAAGGTGACGGTGAAGCTGGTGTCATCGTCCGGTGTTGGCACGATTGCGGCGGGGGTGGCAAAAGCGAAGGCAGATATCATTCTGATTTCGGGCCATAACGGCGGCACCGGGGCCAGCCCTGCGACAAGCATCAAATATGCAGGCCTGCCATGGGAAATGGGGCTGACCGAGGCGCATCAGGTGCTGAGCATGAACAACCTGCGCGAACGGGTGACCCTGCGCACCGATGGCGGGCTTCGCACGGGCCGTGATGTGGTGATGGCAGCGATGCTGGGGGCCGAGGAATATGGCATCGGCACGGCGGCGTTGATTGCAATGGGCTGCATCATGGTGCGGCAGTGCCAAAGCAACACCTGCCCGGTGGGGGTTTGCACGCAGAACGAGGCGCTGCGGGCCAAATTTACCGGCACAGCGGATAAGGTGGTGAACCTGATCACCTTCTACGCGCAGGAAGTGCGGGAAATTCTGGCAAGCATCGGCGCGCGGTCGATGGATGAAATTATCGGGCGGGCGGACTTGCTTTCGCAGGTAAGCCGGGGTTCGGCGCATCTGGATGATCTGGATTTGAACCCGCTGCTGATTACCGTCGATGGATCGCGGGCGATCACTTATGACCGCAGCAAGCCGCGCAATGCGGTGCCGGATACGCTTGATGCGGAAATCGTCAAAGACGGCGCGCGGTTCTTTGAGGACGGCGAAAAGATGCAGTTGTCTTACGCGGTTAGGAATACCCACCGGACGATTGGCACACGGGCCAGCAGCCATATCGTGCGGAAATTCGGGATGCGCAACAACCTGCAACCCGATCATCTGACGGTAAAACTGTCTGGGTCGTGCGGGCAATCGCTGGGCGCGTTCGCGGCGCGGGGGCTGAAGCTGGAGGTGATGGGCGATGCCAACGACTATGTTGGCAAGGGTCTGTCCGGTGGGTTGATCGTGGTGCGCCCGCAGATGGCGTCGCCGCTGGAGGCATCGGAAAACACCATCATCGGCAATACGGTGCTGTATGGTGCCACTGCAGGGCAATTGTTTGCGGCGGGCCGCGCGGGGGAGCGGTTTGCGGTGCGCAATTCGGGCGCGTCGGTGGTGGTGGAAGGCTGCGGGTCGAACGGTTGCGAATATATGACCGGCGGTGTGGCGGTTATTCTGGGCCGGATCGGTGCCAACTTTGGCGCGGGCATGACGGGTGGGATGGCGTATCTTTATGATCCGACGGGTGTGACGGGGGCGTTCATCAACCCGGAATCGCTGGTGACGAATGCGGTGACGCATCCGCATTGGGAGGCCCAGGTGCGCGGGTTGATCGAGAGCCATGTTCATGAGACCGGATCGGTAAAGGCCGCGCGCATACTGGCCGATTGGGCGGTTGAGCGGGGTAATTTCGTGCAAGTGTGCCCGAAAGAAATGCTGGTGCATTTGCCGCATCCGTTGACCGATGCGCCGATAGCGATGCCTGCGGAGTAGTTTCTGGTAGGAGTATCGCTGCGTTGACCCACGTCTTTTGCCGGATTTGATTTCAATCAAGTCGGGGCATTGCCCCGACGGCCGCGCCTGCCTGCCCCGGCAGGCGCGTATACACGCACCTGCCAGACAGGCGCGGCCTGATTTCCCAGCATCGTTATTGTTGATAATCCCTTTGCCCGACGCCTTGCGGCTATGGGCAACTGATCGGGCGATTGTCCACTGGACAATCACCTGATCGGTCAGGGTTGCAGCTCAATTATGATGGCCGGATTGTTGAAGGCCACCGTCAGTTCCTCATCAGCGCGGATCATGCCTAGGCCCGGCGCGTAGTATTTGTATTCGCGCAGGTCGGGTTCCACCGTACTGGCCTCATAGGTTTTCAGGACGTTTTTGAAAGTGCCAGCCGGGCCGGTGATTTCCAGATCAACGGCCAGGATTTCAGCGTAATCCATGGCGCCATCTACCGGGGCATGTTCCTGAAACAGGGTCAGGCCGACCTGAGCTTGGCCTGACACCGAAATGCCAGGAACAGCGCCGTTCACCCCGGCGCGCCATGCGGATTTGTTGTCTGTGCCAAGCAGAACACCAGTATCGTCATAGCGAAAGTTGGTTACGTCTTCGCCGAAATACCAGACGTTGCCGTCTTTATCTGCGGCATAGTAATCGAACGTGCGTTCAACCAGAATGCCTGCATCAAAAGCTTCGTCCAATACCAGCACGGTTGGCACCCCAAGGATCGCCGGGCCGGGCCCTTGCACGGTGATGACGCCGGTTTCGACCACGGGATCGCCGTCGGTGCGGGTGCCTTGCAACGTGTGGCTGGTGCCAATTTCCAGCGGGAAATACGGGTTTTGTTTGGGGCTGGTAAAATTGGCCGCGTCAAACACCGGCAAAGTTGGCTCGGTTGATTGGGCGGCAAGGGGGCTGGCCAATGCCATAAGGCAAAGGATTGGGGGGATCAGGTGTTTCATGGTATGGTCCTTTCTGGGATTGCGTGAACCCCTAAATGATTGGCTGGTTTGCAAACGCTGAAAATCCGCCTGACGCCGGATGGCGGGCCGTATCGCAAATGGCGGATTGTTGGGGGGTTTGGCTGTGCGTTAACTTGCTGACCATATGGCAAAGGAAGCATCATGCCTAACACACGCCTTATGTTGCTGATCGGGTTGATTGCAGTGGTCATCTTTGGATTGACAGCGATGGATCTGCTGCGCGAGCCGACCTTTCCGCCATGGGGGGAGGTGGCGATAGATCTGGCAGAAAAGCTGATGCTGGTTTTGGCAATGGCAGCGGTTGCCTGGACGGTGCATGGATTGATTGATCTGCGCGAGGGCCAAGACGCGCTGAACAACAATATGGCGCGGTCGGTGGCGCAGGGCGATGCCTGGCGGGCACAAAGGCGGGGCGAGATTGCTGCGCTGGGCCAAGCGATTGAGGATCAGTTTCGGCAATGGCGGTTGACTGCTGCAGAAATTGATGTGGCGGGATTGATGCTGAAAGGCATGTCGCTGAAAGAAATAGCCATTGCGCGCGATACGTCCGAGGCGACGATCCGCCAGCAGGCGCAGGCGATTTACCGTAAATCGGGCCTGTCGGGGCGGGCAGAATTGGCCGCGTATTTTCTGGAAAGCCTGTTTGCCACCGCCGAAGATGCAGGCCATGGCAAACCCAGTTTGACGGTTATTTCCTGAATTCACCCTGTCGGATGTCGGGACCTTTGACAGCCGAGAGAATCTTTCCCAAAGCGCTTTGGATATGCTAGATTGACCTTGCAGCAGAGCATGCGGCGAAGTCATTTTGTGGGGGAAGCCATGTCCGATCTGATTGTTGTTGCCTTCAAGGATGAGGCCACTGCCTTTGAGATGCGCGCCGAATTGGTGCGCCTGCAAAAGGAATATCTTCTGGAAATGGAAGATGTGGTGATCGTGACCCGCACTGAAGGCGGCGAAGTGCAGCTGCATCAGGCGGTAAACCTGACGGCATCCGGGGCGGTTGGTGGTGGGTTTTGGGGCGGGCTTGTCGGGCTGTTGTTCTTGAACCCGCTGATCGGGGCGGCGGTTGGCGCAGGGGCCGGGGCGCTGGCGGGGCGTGCTGCCGATATTGGCATCAATGATGATTTCATGCGCGATGTCGGCAAATCTTTGGACCGGGGCGGATCGGCGGTTTGCGTGCTGGTGCGCAAGATGACGGCGGACAAAGTGCTGGATAAACTGTCTGCGTTCCGGGCGCGGGGCCGCGTGGTGCAGACATCGCTTTCGAAATCTGCGGAGGAGCAATTGCGCAGTTTGCTGGAACCGACGCAGACGCTTGGCTTGCCAGCCGATCAACTGGGCGGTGGCCGCAAGTAGTGTCATCTGCTTGACCCTGCATGCGCGATCATGGCTATGCTAGGTGATGGCCGATAAAACCCCAAGCAAACCCAGACCAAGCCGCAGCAAGGCCGCAAAGGAAGCGGCGGCAAGATCGGTTGCGCGCGGCACGCTGCGGCGGCAAGTTTCGCGTTGGGCTGGTCGCGGGCTTTTGGTGTTGGCCGCGTTTTACGTCGTTTTGATTGTGCTGTTCGCTTTTGTGAACCCGCCCGGCAATCTTTACATGTGGTCCGAAAGCCGCCGCCTTGGCGGGGTTGATCAAACGTCGGTGAATATCGAAGATGTCGCCCCGGCGATGGCGCGGTCTGTGGTGGCGGCAGAAGATGCGAACTACTGTCTGCATTGGGGGTTTGATATGGCCGCCATTCGCGAAGCGGTGGCGCAGGGCAGCAACAGGGGCGCATCGACGCTTAGCCAGCAGGTGGTGAAGAATGTGTTTCTGTGGCAGGGGCGCAGTTGGTTGCGCAAGGCGATGGAGGCGCTGATCACACCTTTGGTGGAACTGGTTTGGTCCAAACAGCGCATTTTGGAGGTTTACCTGAACATCGCCGAATTTGATGAAGGCGTATTCGGGGTGCAGGCGGCAGCACAGCATTATTTCGGGGTGGATGCGGCGGATTTATCGCCCACACAGGCCGCGCGATTGGCCGCCGTTTTGCCAGACCCGAAGGGGCGGTCTGCAGGCAAGCCATCGTCGTTTGTACGCAAACGGGCGGGGCAGATTTTGGCCGGGGCCGAGACGATTGCAGTGGACGGGCGGGCGGGCTGTTTTGAGCCGTCAAACTGACCTGATGCACGGTCTGGGATTGAAATCTGCTGCCGACCGCTGCAATGAAGTTAAATACGTTGGACCGGAGTGTTATGCCCGATGAATCGCCTTTACCATGTGCCCCTTTCCCCTTTTTGCCGCAAGGTGCGCCTGACGCTCGCGGAAAAGCGGATTGAGGTTGAGCTGGTAGAGGAGCGCTATTGGGAGCCGTCCCCCGATTTTCTGCGTCGCAACCCGGCGGGCAAGGTGCCAGTTCTGCGGATGGACAGCCGGGTTATGTCGGAAAGTCAGGCTATCTGCGAATATCTGGATGAGGCGCATCCCAACCCGGCCTTGATGCCGCGCGATGCCGATGGGCGTTTTGAAGTGCGCCGTTTGTGCGCGTGGTTTGATGACAAGTTCCATACCGAAGTGACGTCTAAACTGCTTTTTGAGCGGATTACCAAAAAGGTAATTGGGCAGGGCTACCCGGATTCCAAAAATGTGAAAGCTGGATCAGCGCGCATCAAGTATCATTTGGATTACATGGCCTGGTTGCTGGATCAGCGCCGATGGTTGGCAGGCAATGACATGACATTGGCCGATTTTACGGCGGCGGCGCATCTTTCCTGTCTTGACTACATATCGGATGTGGATTGGCACAGGCATGCGGTGGTGAAAGATTGGTATGCCAAGATCAAATCGCGACCCTGTTTTCGGACCCTGTTGGTAGATCAGGTGTCGGGCTTTCCGCCGCCTGCGCACTATGCCGATCTGGATTTTTGACTGAACGCGCTGGGGGTTCACACCCCATCGCCGGTTGGTTCCCAAACCAATGGCGCATCAACCGTCAACCCCGTGGGATACGTGTGCCAAGATGAAAGAGCGTTTGATTGCGCGGGCCTTGGAGGAAGGGTTTTCGTCTGTCGGTATCTGTGCGCCGGATGCGACGCCGGAAGCGGCGGGGCGGCTGAGGGCGTTTCTGGAGGCCGGGCACCACGGGCAGATGGCATGGATGGCCGAGCGCGAGGCCTGGCGGGGATCTGCGGCCGCACTTTGGCCTGAGGCGCGGTCGGTGATCATGCTGGCCGAAGTCTACACGCCTGAGGGTGATCCTTTGGAGGTATTGGATCGTCGGGACCGGGGGGCGGTCAGTGTTTATGCCCAGGGGCGCGATTATCATGATCTGGTCAAGCGTCGTTTGAAACGGTTGGGCCGGTGGCTGGTGGATGCGACGGGGGCGGACATCAAGGTATTTGTCGATACCGCCCCGGTGATGGAAAAGCCGCTAGCGCAGGCGGCGGGGCTTGGCTGGCAAGGTAAGCATACAAATTTGGTAAGCCGTGATTTGGGCAATTGGTTTTTTCTTGGCGCGATTTTTACCACGCTGGATTTGCCCAAGGATACAGCCGAGGTTGACCATTGCGGGACTTGCCGGGCTTGTCTGGATATCTGCCCAACAAGTGCCTTTCCGGCCCCTTACAAGTTGGACGCCCGGCGCTGCATTTCCTATCTGACGATCGAGCATAAGGGTCCGGTAGACACCGCTCTGCGCGCCTTGATGGGCAACCGGATTTATGGCTGTGATGATTGCCTGGCCGTGTGCCCGTGGAATAAATTTGCCGTGGCGGCGTCTGAGATGGGGTATCAACCCCGCGTTGGCGCGCCAGAACTGGCGGAATTGGCAGGGCTGGACGTTGCGGCGTTTCGGGCCCGGTTTGCTGGCAGCCCGATCAAGCGCATTGGCCGCGACAGGTTTGTGCGCAATGTGCTTTATGCGATTGGGAATTCGGGGCTGGCGGTGTTGTACCCGGTGGCTGTGGCGTTGCAGGGTGATGCCGACATGGCCGTGGCGGATGCGGCGCGCTGGGCAATGGACCGGCTTTCACAAAGGGCAGACAATGGGTAACCGTTTGGCAGGCAAAGTGGCAATCGTATCTGGCGGCGCGGGCGGTTGCGGCGCAGCAGCGGTGCGTTTGTTCGCGGCCGAAGGGGCAGCAGTGGGGATCATTGACCGCGATGTCGTGCGAGGCACGGCGCTGGCGGCGGAACTGGTGGCGGCGGGGCATCGGGTGGTGTTTGCGCCCTGCAACGTGGCCATAAAGGCCGAAGTTGACGCGGCGGTTGCCGCAGTTTCGGCGGCTTTGGGCCAAGTGACGGTGCTGTTCAACCATGCGGGCACGATTGTTATCAAGCCGTTTCTGGAAACGAGCGAATCCGATTGGGATTTTCTGTTCGATGTGAACGTGAAGTCGATGTATCTGATGACGCGCGCCGTGTTGCCGCAAATGATTGCAGCGGGGGGTGGGGCGATTGTCTGCACATCCAGCATATCAGCGGTTTATGCGACGCCGATGGAGGTGCTGTATGATGCCACCAAAGGTGCCTGCCATATGTTTTCGCGCGCCATCGCGGTGGAGTTTCGCGATAGGGGGATCAGATGCAATGCAATTTGTCCGGGATTTATTGAAACACCGCACGGGGTGCGCGAAGTGGCGGAACTGACAGCGCTGGGGGTGGATGTATCCGAGGCGGCGATAAAGGCGGCACAGGGGCGGTTCGGGCGGCCAGAGGATATTGCCCGGGCAGCGCTGTATCTGGCATCGGATGACGCGGATTTCGTCACAGGGACCAGCCTGTTCGTTGACGGCGGATTTTCAGCAGTTTAGCTAACGCTGGCCCCGATCATCACGCCGTTGCATCCGCTTTTTTATGCGTTGGTCAGGCGGCTGATGCGATCTTCCGACAGGTAGATGCGTTTGAGGAACTGTTGCTGCACGGGCCGTTCAGCCGCAGAATTGGATGCACCGCCGGTCGTGTTTGATGCAGGGTCTGGTTGGCGCACCGAGCGTAACATAAGCGCCATGCGACGGCCTGCGCGCGCCTTCAAAAGTAGATTTTGCATCATTTTAACACCCAAACCGATTACGTCTTAAAATAGGCATTCTGCCTTATAATTGCCACAATATGGCGAACTTTGGGCAAAATTGTGGCAAAATACAGTTTGAACTGTGTTCAAAACAAGGCACCGCAAGGCTGGGTTGATTGGTGCAATTCAGACGTGTGTAGGCGATACTTCACTGACCCTGACGTGGCAGATCAGGTCTTTTTGTTGACCCAGCCGAAGGGCCCGCCGATGTTTTTTTCACGGCAGTGGCCCGTGGCGATTCGGTTTCACGGCATTCAATTTCCTATCTTAGCAACACAAAGCGCTTGGCGGGGATTGTGGCTGGCTGATCCACTTGGGAAGGACATGCGCCAAATTTTGCTCAGGCGGGTAAGAGGACGCTATGCGCATTCGTGATTCGGGAGTAAGTTTCAAGTCATGCAACCGAAGGAGGAAATGATGGCAAAGCATCCTGTCGATCATCGTCGTGCTTCAACAGCCGGTCGGGTGGTTCATTTTGTGGCCATAGCACGGGCTGCGCGGGCCACATGGCACCGAACTGAAGGAAAAGCCGGGTCTTCCCGTCTTGTGCAGTTTTGCCGCATAGCCCGCGGGCGGCTGGTTTAGTTGCTTACAAAGAAAGGTGCGCAATGAATGCGCACCCTACGTTTCGTTTGTACTACGCCCGCACCATCTTTTCGTAATCGGTCGAGATCTGTTGGGTGAGTGCGCCCACTTCGAAATTGTAATCGCCGATCTGGCCTACAGGGGTTACCTCTGCCGCCGTACCGGTTAGCCAGCATTGCTGGAAGCTTTCCAGTTCCGCGGGCATGATGTGGCGTTCGTGCACTTTGATGCCTTTGCCCTTCAGCATGCCGATAACCGTTTGGCGCGTGATGCCGTTCAGGAAGGCATCTGGCAGCGGGGTGTGCACTTCGCCGTCTTTGACAAAGAAGATATTGGCACCGGTCGCTTCGGCCACATAGCCGCGATAATCAAACATCATTGCGTCTGAGCAGCCCTTCGCCTCGGCCGCGTGTTTGGACATGGTGCAGATCATGTAAAGCCCGGCGGCTTTGGCGGCATGCGGGATGGTTTCGGGCGAGGGGCGTTTCCATTTCGCGATATCGAGTTTTGCGCCCTTCATTTTGGCGTCGCCGTAATAATTGCCCCATGTCCAGACGGCCACGGCCATGCGGATCGGGTTTTTCAGAGAGGCGACACCCATATCTTCGCCAGCCCCACGCCATGCGATGGCACGCACATAAGCGTCGGTCAGGTTGTTGGCCTTCAGCGTGGCCTCTTTTGCGGCCTCAATCTCCGCCACCGAATAGGGCAGTGGCATATCAAGGTATTCGCCCGATTTGCGCAGGCGTTCGGAATGTTCGACCGATTTGAAGATCTTGCCGTTATAGCACCGCTCGCCCTCAAACACGGATGACGCATAGTGCAGGGCGTGGGTCAGGATATGCACATTGGCGGCGCGCCAATCGACCAATTTGCCATCCATCCAGATAAAACCGTCACGATCATCATAGGCTGCCATCGTATCCTCCAACCCATCTAAGTTTGCGAATGTTGCGCCAGATAGGTCCGATACGGACATAATATTGCGCGAAATCGACGGTTGGCTATCAGTTGAGACTTGGAAAGTCAACAAGGCTGTCCTAAAATCTGCGGGCAAAGCGGAGGATACGATGGCAAGCGGTGCAGCACAGGACAGTGGTGAAAGCCTGCTGTTTCTGACCGATGAACAGGTGCGCAAGGGCATTGAGGCGATGTTCTTTGCTTATCGCGGCTTTACCGCCGACCCGGACCGGATTCTGGAAGGCATGGATTACGGGCGTGCGCACCACAGGGCCATTCATTTCATCCATCGCAGCCCGGCAACCACGGTCAGCAATCTGTTGATGATCTTGGGTGTAACCAAACAAAGCCTGAACCGGGTGTTGCGCAGTTTGATAGAGGATGGTCTTGTAGAAGCGCGCGTGGGCAAGCGTGACAAGCGGGAGCGGCATTTGCATTTAACGGAAAAAGGTTTGGCGTTGGAGCGTTCATTGTCGGATGCGCAGCGCGTGCGGATGCGGTCTGCCTACCGGACGGCAGGGCCCGCAGCAGTGCAGGGGTTTCGGCAGGTGCTGGAGGCGATGATGGACCCGGAATTGCGCAGGCAGTTTCAAACCCTGAAGGAGGGCGGGGTATGAGCGAGCCACAGGCGCATTTGCTGGTTGTTGACGATGATGAACGCATCCGGGGGCTGTTGCAAAAATTTCTGATGCGCAACGGGTTTCTGGTGACGATTGCGCGCGATGCTTTGCAGGCGCGGCGTCTGCTGGCGGGGTTGGAATTTGATCTGCTGGTATTGGATGTGATGATGCCCGGCGAAGATGGCATTGCGCTGACCCGCGATTTGCGCGCAAAAATGACGGTTCCGATATTGTTGCTGACGGCAAAAGGCGAGGCGTCGAACCGGATTGAGGGTTTCGAGGCGGGGGCGGATGATTATCTGGTAAAACCTTTTGAGCCAAAGGAACTGCTGCTGCGGATCAACGCCATTTTGCGCCGCGTGCCTGCGGTTAAGGCGGATACCGGGCCAAAGGTGCTGCACTTGGGCGAGGTGCGCTATGATCTGGACCGTGGCGAGATGTGGCGCGGGGCTGATCCAGTGCGGTTGACGGCGACAGAAGCGGCGCTGATGCGGATATTCTCGGCGCAGCCGGGGGCGGCGGTTAGCCGGGAAAAGCTGGTCGGCGATCTGGGTGAGGATGCGTCGCAGGAACGCGCGGTGGATGTGCAGATCACGCGGCTACGGCGCAAGATCGAGGCGGACCCAAAACAACCGCGTTACCTGCAAACGGTGCGCGGCGAGGGGTATATGCTGGCGCCGGATTGAGGGCAGGGATGTCTGCCCACGCACCCTTTGCCAGCCAGGGGGGGGGCACCCCCCCACCCCCCCCCGAAATTTTAAAAAAAAAAAGAATTATAAAGGTTGTTAAAAACCAAAAAAAACAAGGAAGAAGGTTTTTGGGGGTTAGGC
>JANOFE010000110.1:0-9531 GCA_031413495.1 Pseudorhodobacter sp.
ACCGGCACATCGGTAGGGTCGCGGGCGCAGATGGCGAAATTGATGGCGTTGCATGCAAGCGCGCCATTGCGGGCCGATGTAGTGGAAATTGGGCTGGAGGGCGTGTCAGACGCGCTGGCGGCATTGGCGGAAGGCCGCGCCAAGGGGCGCTACTGCATCGTTTTCTGAACGCAAAAAGCCCCAGGTTTTCCCGGGGCTTTCCGTATTTCGTGATCACAAATGCGTTTACGCTTTTGCACCTACTTTTCGGCTTCTTCTCGTAAGATGGAAATTAGCGGCTCAAATCCATAAATTGCCGGTCGTCGACCTGCGCCAGCAATTATTTGTGAAAGTAGCCCTGCGTCACGCAGTTTACGGGTCATGCTGGAAGCAACATGGGGCGGGATACGACCGTTCCCTGTGAACTTGCTGTTCTGAAAGCTTGGATTGGCAAACATGAAGTCTAGAGCTTCAACTGACCACTCGCTTTTCAACTCATCGCGAAACCGTATTTTCATATCGTTGTAGAGTGCAAATATGCGTTCAGCGACGGCGATGTTATATTGTGCTTGATCGCGCAAACCTCGCAAAAAGAATATGCACCATTCTGTCCATTCATCATGCGATGAGACTCTGCGCATGCGTTCGATGTACTCATCTCGGTTGTGTTCGAAATAGGCGCTGACGTAAAAATGCGGCTGTCGGATCAGGCCAGATGTCCATAGCATAAGCGTGATCAGCATCCTTCCGATGCGACCGTTCCCGTCTTTGAAGGGATGCAGAGCTTCGAATTCCACATGGGCAATCGCCGTTTTTAGCATTTGGTTCATTTTGGCATCGTGGATGAAGGACATGAGGCTTTGCATGCCTAGCGGCAAGGCCTCTGCACTGATCGGAATAAAGGCAACTGATTGGTTCCGTTTTTCTCCGATAAAGTTTTGCTCGGTTTTGTAGGCCCCTGGTGATTTTCTTGCACCTCGACCGAAAGACAGAAGGATTTGATGCGCGGCGCGGATCAGAAATTCTGAAAGAGGTTGGCCATTTTGAATTTCGCGCTGAATTCGCTGCATCGCCCGTGTGAAGAGAAAGGTTTCCACCGCTTCACTGCGAGCTACGCGAAAAGCTTCATGTTCATTTTCTTCACCTTCGGCTTCAATTCGCAGAATCTCATCCAAGGTTGAGATTGTGCCTTCCATCCTAGAGGAAATAACTGCTTCTTGATTGCGCAACGGTGCCAGAAGAATTTCACTGTTGTGCATGGCGGCAAGCATTTGATCATATCGGGCAATGGCACTTGCCGTTTCGCTCACCGGGTCTAGTAGCCGCTCATAATCTAGCGACTGTGGTGGGAACTTATTGTAGTGGTAGGCGACGGCCCCTATCAATCTTTCCTGCACTTTTTGTTGCACTCCGATCTGCCATTCAACTACTACAACGAGCGGTGTAGCACGCAGGGCTATGTCAAGCAAGCTTGTCGTAGCTAGAGTGGCATACCAAGTTCGACAAATGGAAATGATGTGGCTGAAAACACGTCAAGCTGCTTTGACATACTTGAAAGGCGCTTCCAGCTAATACAAAAGCCCCGGCATTTCCACCGGGGCCTTCTTTTACAATCGATTGTAATCCCTACGCCTCAGACGTTTCCGCAATCTCAGCACCGGTTTCCTGATCGACCATCTTCATGCCAAGGCGCACTTTGCCGCGGTCGTCAAAGCCCAGAAGTTTAACCTTCACTTCCTGGCCTTCTTTCAGATGCTCGTTCGGGTGGGTCAGGCGTTTGTTGGCGATTTGGCTGACATGCACCAGACCGTCACGCTTGCCAAAGAAGTTCACGAACGCGCCGAAATCAACCAGCTTCACAACGCGGCCGGTGTAGACTTTGCCTTCTTCCGGCTCTGCCACGATCGACCAGATCATGTCATAGGCCTTCTTGATATTCTCGGCATTGTTCGAGGCGATCTTGATCACGCCTTCGTCGTTGATATCAACCTTGGCACCCGAAACCTCAACGATTTCGCGGATAACCTTGCCACCGGACCCGATAACTTCACGGATCTTGTCGGTTGGGATTTGCAGGGTTTCAATCTTTGGCGCGTATTCGCTAAAGCCTTGTGGGGCTGACAGCGCTTTGTTCATCTCTTCCAAGATGTGCAAACGGCCCTCGCGGGCTTGTTCCAGCGCCTGTTCCATGATGGCGGGCGTGATGCCCGCAATCTTGATATCCATCTGCATCGTGGTGATGCCGTTGGCAGTGCCTGCAACCTTGAAGTCCATATCGCCCAAGTGATCTTCATCACCAAGGATATCGGTCAACACGGCAAAGCGACCGTCGTCTTCCAGGATCAGACCCATCGCCACACCAGCGACCGGCGATTTCAGCGGAACGCCTGCGTCCATCATCGACAGTGATCCACCGCAAACCGACGCCATGGAAGACGAGCCGTTGGATTCGGTGATCTCGCTGACAACCCGGATCGTGTAAGGGAAGTCGGTTGCTGCGGGCAGAACCGCCTGCAATGCGCGCCACGCCAGTTTACCGTGGCCGATTTCGCGGCGTCCGGGGCTGCCTACGCGGCCAACTTCACCCACCGAATAGGGAGGGAAGTTATAGTGCAGCAGGAAGTTGGAACGCGAATTGCCATGCAACGCGTCGATGATCTGTTCATCTTCGCCGGTGCCCAGCGTGGTCACAACCAGTGCCTGTGTTTCACCACGGGTGAACAGGGCAGAACCATGCGTGCGCGGCAGAATGCCGGTTTCGCCGTTGATCGAACGGACGGTTTTGTTGTCACGCCCATCAATGCGCGCGCCACCGTTGATGATGTCACCGCGCAGGATTGACGATTCCAGATGCTTGATGGCCGAGCCGAGGTTGCCGTCGGCCAGTTCTTCAGGCGACAGCGCGCCCTTGATGGCGGCAATCGCGTCATCAATGGCATTGGTGCGATCTTGCTTGTCACGAATGGCGAACGCCGCGCGCATCTGCTTTTCGCCAGCTTTTTTCACGGAAGCCGAAAGCGCCGAATAATCTGGCGGCGTGAAATCGAACGGCTCTTTTGCGCAGTCTTCGGCGAAGTCCATGATCATGTCGATCACCGGCTGCATCGCTGCATGGCCGAACTTTACTGCGCCCAGCATTTCAGCTTCGGTCAATTCATACGCCTCAGATTCCACCATCATCACGGCGTCTTTGGTGCCTGCGATGACCAGATCAAGGCGCTGATCGGGGTTGGAGCGCAGCTTTTGCATATCGTCAACAGGTGGGTTCAGCTTGTATTCACCACCGGAGAAACCAACGCGGGCAGCCCCGATTGGCCCCATGAAGGGCACGCCGGAAATGGTCAAAGCGGCAGATACCGCGATCATCGCCAGAATATCGGGTTCATTCACCAGATCGTGGCTCAGCACGGTTGCCATCACCAGCACTTCGTTGCGGAAACCTTCAACGAACAGCGGGCGGCAAGGACGGTCGATCAACCGCGAGGTCAGCGTTTCTTTCTCCGAAGGGCGTGCTTCACGCTTAAAGAAACCGCCGGGCACTTTGCCGGCTGCATAGTATTTTTCTTGGTAATGCACGGTCAGCGGGAAAAAATCCTGCCCCGGCTTGGCGCTGCGCGCGAAGGTTACGTTGGCCATAACAGAGGTATCGCCCAAAGTGGCAATAACCGTGCCGTCAGCCTGACGGGCAATCTTGCCCGATTCGAGGGTAAGCGTTTCGCCGCCCCACTCGATTGTCTTTTTAGTTACATTGAACATCTATCGTTCCCTATATGGAAGCACCCACAGGCCCCTTGCCCGTGTCTTCCGTTTGCATAGCGGCCCCATTGCCGCCGCCCCCTCATCCTTTGCATGTGGCCGGGGGCGGGCCTCACATCACAGATTGCGGGCGCATACAGGAAAACGGGCGGGATGGGAAGCGGGCAGATGTGGGGCGGGTTCACGCTGTCCGTAGTGACACTGTCAGTCGAAACAGCATCACGTCCGCGCCGTAAACTCGAACCGCCATTTGAGCCCCAGACTGCCACCAATGCACTCGGCTTTTCGCCGATGGAATTTGCCACCGAAATCACCAAGTCCTGCTGCGCAGGCCCGGTATCGCTCGGCCGCTTTTTCACCGATCTGTGCATCAGCCAGAATCGTTACAACGGCGCGATAGCCATAAGATTCTGCGGTTGTGCAGTCTTCCAGACTTTCTTCCGACGTGCCCCTGTAACGGGTACATTCGGACCAGATAAAGTCGCGGACATGCGATGGGATCGCAATCTCGGCGTTGGGCCAGACGATCCTACAGGCGTCAGCCGGGGTTTGCGACGCAAGTAGCACCGACAGAATTGTGGCCAACCGAAGGGGCATTGCTTCCTCTCGAAAACGGGTGTCACGAGCATATCATGATTTCGGGGCTGACGGAATGATGCTCTTGGCTTTGACAGTCCGGGGAGCGGGTATGTTACGGCGGGACTTTCTCCAAAGCCAAAAACACCCACGCGAATGGTGTGGTCGTTGAATGACCGGGGCAAACTTCCCATCGCAGGCTGTCGGCGGTGACTGGAAAAGAGAGGGTTGGGAAGGGGTGGATTCTTGACAAACTTTGCCAAACGCCGCATTTTGGGGCATGGCAACCATGAACATATCCCTACCCGAACAGATGAAAGCCTTCGCCGAGGCGCAAACCCGCGACGGGCGGTACAGCAATGTCAGCGACTATATGCGTGATCTGATCCGCAAGGATCAAGAGAGGCGACAGGCGATTGCGGAAATTCAGGCCCTGATTGATGAAGGTCTGGCAAGCGGGCCAGCGGAAGATTTCGATATGGCTACATTCCTTGCGCAGCAGCGAGAGCAGTTGCCTAGGTGATGCGGCGACTGAAGGTTCGCAGGGGGGCGAGAGTAGACCTCAGCGAAATTTGGGCATTTACGGCGCAGCGATGGTCTGCAGCACAAGCTGACCAATATCTGAACGGCCTTAACGACATGCTAGGCTTGCTCTGCAAAAATCCTGAAATTGCACAGAAATATGGCAAATTCACTCCTCCCGTTCGGATCTATCGCTACCGGTCGCATCTGGTGATCTTTATCGCCGACGACTCTTTGCTTGAAGTGATCCGGGTTGTGCATGGCAGGTCACACTGGATTGAACTGGTATCGGAGTAAGTAAAAAAGGTGCACCTAGGAGGCGCAATTTGGAAACCATGGTTGACTATGCGCGCGGTTTTGCCAGTTGCATACCAATCTCGCCAATAGCCCCAATCAAAATTGACACCACGATCATATAAAATCCTTCTTCTATCGCCTCGCCGGTTGTCGCTGTTCCAAGATATCTTCGTGCGAACTCGCTAGATGGCTCAGCAGCTACAGCACCTAAAACCCCCATCCCGACGCGTAGGCCACCGAAGATTACCCCCAGATATCCAATTATTCGCGCAGCCTTACAGAATCCCATTTAATTTACCTCATTGCGTGCGGTTCTCATGGCTACTTTGTGGGCTGTTCAAAGTCGAGGCTAACCTCGCCCCGCAAAGCAAAACGCCCGCAGCTTGCACTACGGGCGCTCCAACTAACTTTAGCGATAACGCTTAGCGGCGCAGGCCTAGACGCCCGATCAGGGCGGTATAGCGCGCGTCATCTTTGCCTTTGAGGTAATCCAACAGCTTGCGGCGCTGGGCGACCATCATCAACAGGCCACGGCGGGAATGGTTATCCTTTTTGTGGCCTTTGAAGTGCTCGGTCAGCGTAGCAATGCGCGACGAAAGAATGGCAACCTGCACTTCTGGCGAACCAGTATCGTGTTCTTTGGTCGCATATTCCTTGATCAGCTTGGCTTTTTCTTCAACGGTGATCGACATCGGGATCTCCTTGGTTAAGGGGTTATGGCGCAAGCCGGGATGTCGTCCAGCAGGACCCTTGGAGGTGTCCGCGATGGTGCGGATGGGGGCGTATAGGGGGAAACGGGTAAAAAGGAAAGCGGCAATTGGGGGCAGTGTTTGTCGGCAGGGCAGGCTGCAATTCAACTTCATTTTAGGCATTTTCAGCAGCGCCGGCATGGTGCAACGGTGGAAAAGTGGTGCATTATCTGGTATGATGAATGATGAAATAACCTGTTAACCCAGATGGTTACAGTATTTCATAGTTAATGCATTGCGCTTTGGCGATGCGCGCAAAGGACGGTCGTCATGTTGGGAATGCTTGGCCTTTTTGGTGCGCTGATGGCGGGGATAATTGCTGATTCTATGATCGGCGGCATCATGGGGAAGGCTGATCCGGACACGGCGGATGATCCGGTCCTTGACGCGGAATCGCCCGACGACAGCAACGAACCTGCAAATATGCTGGATTGGGTTGCAGGGGGTCTGGCTGCTGACCAAGGCCCCGGAAATGGTCCGGACGATCCGGACTATGCGGCAGTGTCGGATGATGTGGCACAGCCCGATGATCAGGAACAGGTGATCGAGGGTGGCAAGGCGGATGACATGTTAACCGGGCGCGGCGGTGGCGATGATATTGCCGGTGGTGCGGGTGATGATCAGATGGCAGGGCTGGACGGTGCTGATTTGATCCGCGGCGGGGCTGGGGCGGACATTGCACAGGGCGGGGCCGGTGCCGATACCCTGCAGGGCGGCACAGGCGACGATCTTTTGCAGGGCGATGCGGGCAATGATTGGCTGGTGGGGGGGGCCGGACATGATACGCTTTTGGGCCATAACGGGGCAGATCACCTTTATGGGGCGGCAGGTCGCGACACCGCAATGGGCGGCACAGGGGATGACCGGCTTGATGGTGGCGCAGACGACGATTGGCTGGCAGGTGGGGCCGGGGCGGATACGTTGATCGGCGGCACGGGCGGTGACACGCTGGATGGCGGGGCAGGCCGCGATGTTCTGGATGGGCGGGACAGATCAGGTGCCTTTCCCGAGGTGGATTTTCTGAATGGTGGTAGCGGCGATGATCTTTTGCTGGTTGGCGCTGGTGACTATGCATCGGGCGGCGAGGGCGCAGATTGGTTCGAATTGTCAGAAATGACGGCGGGAGACGCCATCGCCAATATTGCAGATTACGATGCAAATGAAGATGCGTTGGTGGTGGTGTTTGACCCGGCGATGCACCCCGCCCCGGTGTTAAGTTTGCAGACGCCTGAAAATTCGGACGATGTAATTGTGCTGCTGGACGGGGTGCCATTGGCCCTTGTGCAGGGTGGCGCGGGCATGACGTTGAATGATGTGCTGATCACCCCGGCGCAGGCGGCTTAACCGTTAAGTCGCCCACTGCTGGGGCAGGCGATCATATCCGATGTAAAGCGGATGTTTGGGCAGGCCAGCCTGTGTTAACCCCAGATGCCACAAGGGTTTGGCGGTGCCGCGCAGCAGCTGTTCCACCGCCAGACCCCGCCCCATATGCGCGCCGTGGCTGCCCCAGGCGCAGATGATGCGGTCGGCCCATGTGGCCCCGTTGGCAAGGGCGGCGTCATTTTCGGGGCCGACGGGATCGGCCACCCTGCGCATCACCTTTGGGTCGGTCGCGCGGAAGGCAAAGATGTTGGTCACACGAAACGCACCATACCCCAATGCGCGGGCGCGCCGTTCGCAGCGTTCCACCGTGGGGTCGTTTTGAAATTCGGTCGCAGTTGACGGGTTGAGCATGACAAACAGCGCTTTTTGCCCGGATGCATGCCAAATACGGGTCAATTCATAGCGATAGGATTCACAATCGGAATAAACCGCTACCGAAGCCGCATCGCCCTTTTGAAATGCCTTGGTGATCATTCGGTGTCTTGGTTGAACACGCGGGACGGATGCAGTTCCCCCGCCTTGTAGATGCCAACGGCGACGGCGCGGCCAAGGTAGCTGGCCCATGCCTCATCGCCATAGCCAACGGTGGAACTGATCACCATGCCCGGATTGCCATTGCGAAGGCGTGCCGCCCCTTCGGGCGTGGTGGGCAATTCGGGAAGGTCGTGCAAGCCTTGTTCCAGCGGGCGCAGATAGGCAAGCAGTGCGTCAGTTTTTGCCAAGGCGTCCAGTGTTTCCAGACTGATGCCGCCCTCAGCATCAAACGGGCCGGACCAGACCCGGCGCAACCAGGCCACATGGCCAAGGCAGCCCAGCGATGCGCCCAGGTCGCGCGCAACAGCGCGCACATAGCCGCCTTTGCCGCAGACCATTTCCAGTTCCACATGGTCGGCGTCAGGGCGGGAAATCAGCGTCAGGCTTTCCACCCAAAGGGGCCGGGCGGCGATATCAACCACCGCGCCCTCCCGCGCCAGATCATAGGCGCGGTCGCCGTCGATTTTCACGGCGGAAAACTGCGGTGGGGTTTGCATGATCTCGCCGCGAAACGGGCTAAGGCCCGCTTCAATCTGGGCATCATCTGGACGCAGATCGGATGTGGCAATCACCGTGCCTTCGGCATCGTCGGTGTTGGTTGACGCCCCAAGACGCACCATGAAGCGGTAGCATTTCAGCGCGTCGGTGATGTAGGGCACGGTCTTTGTGGCCTCGCCCAAGGCCACGGCCAGAACGCCGGTTGCAGCGGGGTCTAACGTGCCCGCATGGCCGGCTTTTTGCGCATTGAACGCCCAGCGTACACGGCCCACGACGGCGGTCGATGTGATGCCAGCGGGTTTGTCCACCACCAGCCAGCCTGAAATCGCCCGCCCCTTTTTCGTGCGCGCCATGCGGTCAGCCCTTTGGTATCACGGTGCCGACAATCGGCCCCATCGAAAAGCCGAAATCAGCACGGCCCAGTTCCGGGGCGTAGAGCCGCGACACCTTGCCGTCAAAATAAAGCGCATTCGGCAGGGCAAGCGCATCACGGAACAGCCGGGCGAAGGCGTGAAAATTCACCGGATCATTGGATATGGCAAAGACGGCCTGGGTGCCATCGGCCGTGACCCCAACGCCGTTTCTAATAAATTTGGACGGCGAGGCGGGCAGAAATTTCGGGTGTAACTTGCCGTCGATCACCAACATCGGGCCAGATTGGTTTGCATAGCTGCAACGGATCGCGGACTTGGCAAATGCCCTGCTTTCAATGATCGCAAAAAATTTGCCCACACAGAACACACCATTTGGCAACAGCCCGAAATTGCCGGGGCCATCGGATGTGACCAGTTTGCTTTGCGCCTTGCCGTTCTGCACAAACAGACCCACCGGCGCGCGGTCGGGGTGATACATACCGGCGTTCATGGCAAAGCCAAGCCTCTGGTCCGTGGAGGCAAGCGTATCTTCGACGGCTGAAAAGCTGCCAAGAATACCGTCAGGGCCGGAATGAAACAGGCGCAAATCATCCGCAAGGGCAACATCGCAAACGGTATAGCTGGCGGTTTCATAATCAAGGTCCCGACAGGCGGCATTGCCCGCAGCTGGAAGCACTGTCAGAATCCCGGCAAACAGCGGACCAGATATCGCGCTGAAATTAAAGATCGCTCGCATCATCATCGTCGCTTGCTGCAATGTCACGTTGAACGGTGGGGTTGGAAAACAGCCTGCGGGTTTCATCCATTGCGGCGAATGTGTCATCGGCCCGAAACCGCAGATCGGGGGCGTATTTCAGGGTCAG
>JANOFE010000111.1:0-1498 GCA_031413495.1 Pseudorhodobacter sp.
AATTGCGGCGCAGAGGTGCAATTTGACGGGGCCATTCACGCCATGGATTGCCCGTTTTGCGCCTCTCCCGTGGTGGCGGATACCGGCACCCACCGGCAGATCAAACCGCAGGCCGTGGTGCCCTTTGTGCTGACGGAACGCGAAGCCCATGACTCGCTGACGGCTTGGTTGGGCAGCCTTTGGTTCGCCCCGTCCAGCTTGCTGGAATACACCCGCAAAGGCCGCGCCATGACCGGCATCTATGTGCCGTTCTGGACCTTTGACGCCGACACCCAGACCCGCTACCGCGGCCAGCGCGGCGAGCATTACTATGAGACCCGCACCATCACCGTGCGCGTCAACGGCAAATCCGAACAGCGCGAGGAACAGGTTCGCCGCACCAGTTGGAGCCCGGCCTCCGGCACCGTCGCGCGCAGCTTTGATGATGTGATCATCATGGCCTCTGCCAGTCTGCCGCAGAAACTTGGGGATGATTTAACCCCGTGGGATTTGGGCGCCCTGCAACCCTATAGCCCTGATTACCTTGCCGGTTTCCGGGCTGAAGGCTACACCATCGGTCTGGCTGACGGCAAAACCATGGCTGCGGGCAAGATGGAAGCCGTCATCCGGCAGGACATCGCCCGCGACATCGGCGGCGATGAGCAACGCATTGATAGCCTCGCCACCGATTACGCGGCCGAGACATTCAAACACATCATGCTGCCCATCTGGATGGCCGCCTACAAATACAATGGCAAAAGTTTTCGCTTTCTGGTCAACGGCCAGACCGCCGAAGTGCAGGGAGAGCGGCCGTATTCGGTCTGGAAAATCGCCTTTGCGGTGATTGGCGTGGCAATTGTGGTGCTGGGAGCCGTGTATCTGAACGATCCAGAGGCGCTGGGTTTGCCGAGGCCGGATTGGTTAAGGTAGGGTGCGCATTCATTGCGCACCGCTCGTCCCCCCAAAAAAATGGTGCGCAATGAATGCACACCCTACAAGAATTTGTTAACCATACGCAGTCCACAATGACCGTATGTCTGACTACATCCGCCTCAAACACCCCGGCGCAACCGTGTTTTTCACGGTCAATCTCGCCTCGCGCGGATCGGATTTATTGACCCGCGAAGTGGCAATTCTGCGAGACGCCGTGCAACACACAAAATTGGAACGCCCATTTACAATCAATACATGGGTGGTAATGCCAGATCACCTGCACGCAGTCTGGACCTTGCCCGCAGGCGATACAGATTATCCAATCCGTTGGAGCATCATCAAAGCCCGCTTCTCCCGCGCGATGCCCCACATTGATCGCCGCGCCGGTCACAAAGCCCGCCGGGAACACGGCATTTGGCAACGGCGGTATTGGGAGCACCACATCCGCAATGACCAAGAAAAAACCGCCGCCATCCGCTATTGCTGGCTCAACCCAGTCAAACACGGTTTTGTCACCGATCCCGCAGATTGGCCCGCTTCATCCTATCACCGCGATCACCCGTAGGGTGCGCATTCATTGCGCACC
>JANOFE010000112.1:0-3254 GCA_031413495.1 Pseudorhodobacter sp.
TGCAGCAGGATGGCCGACCCGTGCATCTGGTCATCAAGCCCGATGTCGATTGCGTGGTGAACTCCGGCCTCGGCTCGGTTCGCGGCGCGCGCATGGCGGAAAACCGGCGCAGCGATGTGACCGGCACCCAGCAACAGCGGCTGACCGCGCCAATGGTCTGGCGCTATGGCACCTATCAACCGACATCATGGGATGATGCGCTGGATCTGGTGGCCCGTGTGACCGCCCGCGTGATTGACAAGGATAAAGAGGACGATCTGTTCGTGTCGATGTTCGACCATGGCGGATCGGCGGGTGGCTATGAAAACACCTGGGGCACCGGAAAATTGTATTTCGGCAGCATGAAGGTCAAGCATTGCCGTATCCACAACCGCCCGGCCTATAACTCTGAAGTGCACTCCACCCGCGACATGGGCATTGGCGAGTTGAGCTATTGCTACGAAGACTATGAGCTGACCGACACCATCTTCATGGTCGGCGCAAACTCTCTGGAAACGCAGACCAACCTTTTCCTGAACCACATGGTTCCGGGGATGCGTGGCGACAGCTTGGGCAAGAAGAAAGAGCAATTGCCCGGGGAGGCGCATGCGGCGGCCAAGGTGATCATCGTCGATCCCCGCCGCACGGTGACGATCAACGCCTGCGAAGAAGCGGCGGGTGCCGACAACGTTCTGCATCTGGCCATTCAATCCGGCACTGACCTTGCGCTGTTCAACACCTTGTTCACCTACATCGCCGATCAGGGCTGGGTGGATACAGAGTTCGTTGCGGCTTCCACCTTCCAAGGCGGCATCGACGTGCCAGAGGATGCACAGCACCCAGCCGGTCTGGGCGGGATGCAAGCGGCCCTTGACGCCTGCCGGATGTCTTTGGCGGACGGCGCTAAAATCTGCGGTGTGGCCGAGGCCGATATCATCAAAGCCGCTGAATGGATTGCGAAGCCCAAGGACGACGGCACCCGTCGCCGCGCGGTGTTCCCCTATGAGAAGGGCATCATCTGGGGCAATGACAATTACCGCACCGTCGGAGCGCTGGTGAACATTGGGCTTGCGACCGGCAACCTTGGCCGCCCCGGCGGCGGTGTTGTGCGGCTTGGCGGGCATCAGGAGGGCTACATGCGCCCCGGTGATGGCCATGTTGGCCGCCCAGCGCCCTACATTGATGATCTGATCATTAACGGCAAAGGCAAGGTCCACCACATCTGGGCTAATGACCACTACAAGACCACGCTTAACGCATCGGATTTCAAGCGCGTCTACAACAAGCGCACGAACATGGTGAAAGAAGCGATGGATGCCAGCCAAGGCAAAACCCGCGCCGAACAGGTCGATGCCATCGTGGCGGCGATTGATGCGGGTGGTATCTTCTCAGTCAACGTCGATATCATCCACACCCAGATCGGCCAAGCGGCGCATGTGGTGCTGCCAGCAGTGGAATCAGGTGAAATGAACCTGACCTCGATGAATGGCGAGCGGCGGATGCGGCTGGTCGAGAAATACATGGATGGGCCGGGATCGTCACAGCCCGACTGCATGATCGCCGCAAAAATTGCGCAGGCCCTTGAGCGGGTACTGACCGAAGACGGCCGCGCCGACTATGCAGCCCAGTTCAAGGGCTATGACTGGGCGTCGGAAGAAGACGCCTTCATGGACGGGTATCACAATGAGACCGGCAAGATTGTCACCTATGACCGCTTGCGCGCCATGGGCAACAACGGGGTGCAGGAACCCGTGACGGGGTATGAGGGTGATAAGTTGATCGGCACGTTGCGGCTTTATGCCGATGGCAAGTTTGACCGGCACGGGCGCGAAGACAAGAAGGCGCTGTTTTGTGCAGGCGCCTGGCGCGGGTTGCAGGCCAAGGGTAAAACCGAACAGAAGGCGGCGCATGCGTTCCTGATCAACAACGGCCGGTCCAACATCAACTGGCAGAACTGGTTCCTTGACCAAGACAACGACTTCGTCGCTGACCGCTTTCCTTACCCCTATATCCAGATCAGCCCGGATGACATGGCGGGTCTGGGGGTCAAGGCAGGCGATCTGGTCGAGGTTTACAACGACGTTGGTGCAACCCAAGCGATGGTTTATCCAGAACCGACGGCTAAGAAGGGTGAAACCTTCATGATGTTCGGCTCACCTGCGGGCACCCAAGGCAACGTCGTCAACGGTGGAGTGAACGAGCTGGTGCTGCCAAACTACAAACAAACCTGGGCCAATATCCGCAAGCTGGCGGATGCCCCGGCGTCGGTGGCGCATCTGACCTTCAAATCGCAGGAGTATGACGCGGGCTGACATCTTTCCCGTCTGAGCCGGGCGCGGAATTTTTCCGCGCCCGTATCCGTTTTGGGATGGAGAAAAGTATGAACGCTCTCGATTATTGTACAACCGGAAAACCCGGCCCCGCAATGACGGTGGATGCGGCAAGACTGCGCGCCCTTGCCGCAACATCGCCCTTGCAGGAAACGGAACTGATGTCGTTGGAGGCGGCCTTGGGTCGGGTTGCCGCACCCGGGGCCAAAGCCTTGGTCAATTTGCCACCTTTCGACAATGCCGCGATGGATGGTTATGCCTTGCGCACCGCTGATCTAACGGGTTCAGGTCCGCGGGCGTTACCAGTTGCAGGCCGCATCGCAGCGGGCGATGCGGGCAACCAGATTTTGCCGCATGGAAGTGCCGTACGCATTTTCACCGGTGCACCGATCCCGCCCGGAGCAGACGTCGTGGTGATGCAGGAACGCGTCACTCGAGACGGCCCGCTGATCCGGCTGGATACTGCCCCCGCCGCTGGCACCAACATCCGCCGTAAGGGAGAGGACGTGGGATTTGGCTTCAATCCCGTCGCTGCGGGGCTATGCCTGACCGCGCCCCGACTGGCGATATTGGCGGGCTGTGGCATTCCGTCATTATCTGTCTATCGCCGCCTGCGGGTCGCGATGTTTTCCACGGGCAATGAATTGCAAGAACCGGGGCAATTGTTGGCCGCCGGGCAGATCTACAACTCCAACCGCGTTATGCTGCGCGGCTTGCTGACCTGCCCTTGGATTGCGCTGACCGATCTGGGCATCTTGCGCGATGATCCGGAGGTGGTACGCGGAACCATCCGCGAAGCTGCCACCTGCCACGACGTGGTGATTTCAACTGGCGGCGTTTCTGCGGGCGCTGGGCGGCGAACAGCACCAGGTCGAAGCGGTTGGGAACCTGGAGGATGCAGTCTTCGACGGTGACACGGGCCATGGTCTATCCGGTTCCAATCAG
>JANOFE010000113.1:0-2123 GCA_031413495.1 Pseudorhodobacter sp.
GCGTTTCCAGCATTGGCATGTGTCGTTGCAGCGCGCATGGCGCGGTCCGGCCTGCCTCCGGCACTGTCGCTGGCCACGGCCTGGGCGGCGTCTGAGTGGCTGCGAGGACATGTCGTCACCGGGTTTCCGTGGAATCTTGCAGCCTACACGCTGGCTGACTGGACCGTTCTGTCCCAAGCAGCTTCGGTGGTCGGCAGCTACGGGCTTGGATTTCTCCTCGTGCTGTGTGCGTCACTTGCTGGTCTCGCCTTCGGTCGTGCTGACCGCCATCTGCGGGTTCTTCGCCTGACTGGTGCGGCCGCGATTTTGGTCAGCGTTGCGGGCTTTGGAGTGGTGCGGCTTGCCACCTCAGGCCCGGCTTCGGACCGTGGCACGCAGGTTCGGGTCGTGCAGCCAAACATCGCACAAAATGCCAAATGGGATGAAACTTCCCGAAAAGCGAACATCCTGCGGCTTTTTTCCCTGTCGGCCCGCTCAGGGTCGTTCGATCTTCTGCTTTGGCCCGAAACCGCCTGGCCTGGGTTCCTTGCAGAGGATCCTGGCGCACGGGTCATGTTGGGGTGGCTGTTGTCCGAAACTGGTGTCTTGCTCACCGGCAGCCCGGAGCGGGAAAAAACCGGGGCGGGAATGGTCTACCGCAATTCCGTCCTCGCCATCGCTCCGGACGGCACAATCCTCACACGTTACGCCAAGCATCACCTCGTACCCTTTGGCGAGTATGTTCCCTGGCGCAGTGTGTTGCCGTTTCAGCGGTTGGTTCAATCTCTGGGTGATTTTGCGCCCGGCCCTGGACCGCGCACGCTGGCGATTGGGCCCCACCCCTATGTTGGAGTGGCGATATGCTATGAGGCAATCTTTCCCGGCCATGTCGCCGATGACGCGATCCGTCCGGACTGGATCTTCAACGCAACCAACGATGCCTGGTTCGGCACCTCGATCGGACCATGGCAACATCTGGCTTCAGCCCGAATGCGAGCGGTCGAAGAAGGTCTTCCGCTTGTTCGTGCCGCCAACACCGGAATATCCGCCGTGGTCGATGCCTACGGTCGGACGGTGGCTATGCTCGAGCTTGGAACGGCAGGAATAATTGACACGCGCTTGCCACGACCGCTTTCGCCGACCCCTTATGCTCGCTTCGGCGACTGGACCGCGCTGGCGCTGGTCCTGCTTGCATGGGCTACCATCAGACTGCGACCGCGACTGTAGAATTCAGCGTTCTTGACAAGGAAATCGCCATGATCGGACTGCTATTTGGGGGCATCGGATTTGTGTGGGGCTATCTTCTCGCGCGACAGCGTGGAGGCAAACGGATGGACCGGCTGCAGTATGGGGCCGGTTTCGCCATCGCATTTGGTCTTTTCGGTATCTTCCTCGGGATCGCCTTGGGGCGGTTTCTTGGGGCGCACTGATCGGCGAAACATCGCCGGTCGTCAAAAAACTCACACCAATGTCGCTTGAACCTCTAGCTGCTCAAGGTTCTAGACCACTCAAATGAACCTCTTGGTCGGATATTTCGATGCGCCTTAGACGCCTTCAACTTGGGTTATGGGTCGCCGCCATCGCGGCGATGATCATTTTTGCCGGAACAAGGTGGGCCACCCGAAGCGAGGGTGTTGCCGAAAACAGTCCGGCTTTCACGCCAGTTTTTACACTTGCGGATGAGGAAGGCCGTATCAGGACGAGTGCAGAGTTTCGCGGGAAATTCCTTCTCGTCTTCTTCGGCTTCACAAACTGCCCCGATGTCTGCCCTACGACGCTTTCTGACGTAGCCCAAGTTATGGACGATCTCGGGGCGGATGCCGAGAAAGTTCAACCGCTTTTCGTCTCGATTGACCCCGAACGCGACCGGCGGCTCGGCCTTGCGGCCTACACTGCAGCCTTTCATCCGGCGATCCTGGGTCTGGCAGGGACCGAAGCAGAGACGCAGGCTGCGGCCAACAGCTTCAAGATTTTCTACGGACGCGAGAACGATGCCGCGGCGCCCGACGGCTATTCCATGGCGCATAGTCCCGGCCTTTTCCTGATTGGTCCGGATGGTGAATGGCTTCGCCAATTCACCTACGGCACTCCGGCCGCCGAAATCCTTTCCTACCTTCAGACGAGGTTTTGACCCATGAAACACT
>JANOFE010000114.1:0-10900 GCA_031413495.1 Pseudorhodobacter sp.
CGGATATCGAAATACACCGCCGACAGATCGGTCGTCGCAAAAGCAAACAGCTTTTGAAACACGCCTTGGAAATCATACGCCGCGTAACCCTTGCGGACCTCGGCATCGAGCTCCGCCAAGCGGTGCAAAATCCACCGCTCCAATTCCGGCATATCCGCCGTATCAACTTTTTCGGCGTCCGAAAACCCCGCCAAATTCCCCAACAAAAACCGCATCGTATTGCGCAGGCGGCGGTAGCTGTCGGCGGCCCCTTTCAGGATCTCTTTGCCGATGCGCAGATCAATTGTGTAATCGCTTTGCGCCACCCAAAGCCGCAGAATATCCGCGCCATATTCCTTGATCACCTCCGCCGGGGCCGTCGTATTACCCAGCGACTTGGACATTTTCATGCCCTTCTCATCCAGCGTAAAGCCGTGCGTCAGCACCCCCCGATACGGCGCGCGCCCCTTGGTGCCACAGGCCTGCAGCATAGATGAATGGAACCATCCCCGGTGCTGATCGGTGCCTTCCAGATAGAGATCGGCCAAACCATCGGTTGACCCATCGGCGCGGTCCCGCAGTACAAACGCATGGGTGGAGCCTGAATCAAACCACACATCCAGCACGTCAAACACTTGGTCATATGCGTCCGGATCGACGACACCAGTCAGGATTTTTTCCTTGAATCCGTGCACATACCAAACATCCGCGCCGTCCGCTTCAAACGCCGCGATGATGCGGGCGTTTACCGCCGTGTCGCGCAGCAGGAAATCCGGGTCGGTCGGTTTCACACCTTTTTTCACAAAACACGTCAACGGCACACCCCAGGCGCGCTGCCGCGACAGCACCCAATCAGGCCGCGCCTCGATCATCGAATGCAGGCGATTGCGGCCGGTAACGGGCGTCCAATCCACCAGCGTATCAATGGATGTCAGCGCCCGCTGGCGGATCGTATCGCCATAGGTGCCCATCCCATCGTCCAACTTTTTGTCAATCGCCACAAACCATTGCGGCGTGTTGCGGTAGATCACCGGCGCTTTCGACCGCCAAGAATGCGGATAGCTGTGCTTCAACTTACCCTTGGCAAACAACGCGCCCGCATAGGCCAGTTGCTTGATCACGCTGACGTTGGCTGGACCTTCCTTACCATCCGGCAGGATGATGTGCTGGCCACCGAACAGCGGCAAGTCTTTGCGGTAGCTGCCGTCTGGTTCGACATTATAGGTCATCGGCAGTTTGAATTTGAGGCCCAACTGATAGTCATCATCGCCGTGTGAGGGGGCGGTATGCACAAACCCGGTGCCCGCGTCATCGGTGACATGATCGCCGGGAAGCATGGGAACATCATAATCCCACTCGCCGTTGCTGCCCTCTACACCACGGAAAGGGTGGGCGAGGACAACACTTTTTAAGTAATCAGTTTGAACATAAGCAAGCTCAATCCAACGCTCAATTTTGCTTTGCTTGAAGGTCTCTTCGGCGCGTGAACGCGCAAGTATTATGTGTTCACCGACTTTGCTGGTTGAACCGTCTGCGACAGCCTCAATGCGATATAGGCAATATGCGATCTCGGGATTAAAAGCGACGGCACGGTTTTGGGGTATTGTCCACGGTGTGGTCGTCCAGATGACAATTTCGGCACTTGGAAGAGCGGCAAGCGCGACATCATAGTCATGGCCTTCGCTCGGCGCAGAGGCTATCGCAGGTTGCCCGGCACTTACCACCCTAAACGCCACCCAAACCATATGACTCGTATGGTCGTGATACTCCACCTCCGCCTCGGCCAGCGCGGTTTTCTCCACCGGCGACCACATCACGGGCTTGGACCCTTGATACACAGACCCATTCATCAAAAATTGCATGAACTCCGCCGCGATCACAGCTTCAGCGTGGTAATCCATGGTTTTATAGGGATCGGCCCAATTCCCGGTCACGCCCAACCGCTTGAATTCCTCGCGTTGGATATCCACCCAGCCATCGGCGAATTTGCGGCATTCCTGGCGAAAAGCCACCTTATCCACCGCGTCTTTATCTTCACCCCGCGCGCGGTACTGTTCCTCGATCTTCCATTCAATCGGCAGACCGTGGCAATCCCATCCCGGCACATAACGGGCGTCGCGGCCCATCATCTGCTGGGACCGCACCACCATATCCTTCAACACCTTGTTCAGCGCGTGGCCGATATGCAAATGCCCGTTTGCATAGGGCGGGCCATCATGCAGGGTGAACGGCACCCGGTTGTCCGCCTTTTCGCGCAAGCGGTCATAGACGCCAATCTTTTCCCACCGCGCCAACCAGTCTGGTTCGCGCGCAGGCAGGCCCGCCCGCATCGGAAAGGCAGTTTCCGGCAAAAACACGGTATCGCGGTAGTCGGGCAAATTGCTGGCGGGCAGGTCGGTGGCTGGCGTATCGGCGCACATCGGATGCGGGTCCTTAGATCTGAAATTCGGGGAAATCGTCGGGGTGCCAAAGACCCCAATCCGGCGCGTCTGCTATCAGACCGCCGGGCATATAATTCGGGCAATGATGACCAAACGCATCTGCATATCGCGCCTTATACAAGGCACAAAGGCAAGGGTCCAGTGCCGCAAGCAGCCGCCGTCACCTTGCGTCATTTTCGCAGGTGCAGGCCCGCGCCAATCGGGTTAGTCTAGCCCCATCACAACCGTGAGTCCGCCATGAAAGAACCCTCTGTCAACGTGCTTGGCACGCCATTGCAGCCCTGCTCCGCAGCACCCCTGACCGGGTTTTTCCGCAACGGATGCTGCGATACCGGGCCGCAGGATCAGGGCATGCACACCGTTTGCGCCGAAATGACGGCCGAATTTCTGGCGCTGTCGAAATACCTTGGCAATGATCTGTCCACCCCGCGCCCGGAATACGGCTTTGCGGGCCTCAAACCCGGCGACAAATGGTGCCTTTGCGCCAGCCGGTTTCTACAGGCACATAATGAAGGTGCCGCACCAAACGTGCGCCTTGCAGCCACCCATGCCAAAACCACAGGCATTGTGCCGTTAGAAATCCTGCAGCTTTACGCCGCCGATTGAGGCTGGTCCGCCACGGCGCGCACCACATCGTCCCGCATCAGATCTTCGATAAACAGGCTCAACAATTGCGGCCGCCCCGTGACCCCGGCTTTGCGGTAAATCGCATTGGTCTGCGCCTTTACGGTGCCCTCTGACGTGGCGCGCAACACACCAATTTCCGCCGTCGACATGCCTTTGATTGCAAACAAGGCAACGTCGCGTTCGGCTGGTGTCAGCCCCCATTCGATAAAGCGTTCTTCAAGCAAATCCATAAACGCGCCCGATGCGCGGCGCAGCCCTTCTTCGGCTTCTGTGCGGCCCTTTACTGCGCGCGCCAGCAACACAGCCCCCAAGCCAAGCCCAAGCAGCAACCCCACCGCCGCCCCAAGTTCCAATAGTTCCCGCGTGCGCCAGCTAAGCGGCGTTGAGCGCAAGCCAAGCACCGATGACAAAATGTCGGAAATAAAGAAAACAGCGCACAGCGCCTGAATTATGAACACGACAGCGATAAACGCCCGCGACTTCATCTAACCAACCAAGACGGACGAAACCGACCGGGATCAGTCATCACCGCCACCGTTGCCGCCACTGCCCGAACCGCTGCTGTCGCCGTCATCTTCGTCGTCTTCATCTTCGTCTTCGTCTTTATCGTCGCCGCCGTCTTCACTACCGCCATGGCCAGAATTACCATTCTCGTCATCGCGGCCAATTTGTACCTTTGGCGATCCTTCGCCACCTTTGGTCAGCCAAAGATCGCGCAAAATTTCGCCCGTGCTGGGGTTCAGAATAATCTCGCGGCTGGCATCTCCGCGTTCGGCAACAATGCGCGTGCGCCCAAGCCAGGTCTGTTCCACCTCTATCTCGATGAACCCTTGGTCGCGCAACTGTGCTATAATTTGATCAGCCGCCGTGGCTGCAAATGCCGACGCGGCCAGCCCGAATTGCAACGCGGCGACCGCCCCTAACCCAACCAGAAATGATCTGCGCTTCATCGGTCCTCTGCGCTCTTAGCGCTCATAAAGTTACATCACTATCCTGCAAACTTCACTACGCGACAAGCCCAGACCAAAATCGGGCCCGGGCTTGCCAGCAAGGTTGTCACCAACCCTCAGATCATAACAGGTCTGCTTTGCTTATCAGTCATCATCGCTTTCATCGTCATCACCACCGTGGCCGCTGTTGCCACCGTGATCGTCTTCATCATCTTCATCATCTTCGTCATCATCGTTGTCATCTTCATCTTCATCTTCATCTTCGTCATCATCGTTGTCATCTTCATCGTCATCATTTTCGTCGTCGTTATCTTCAAAGTCTTCGTCGCGGAAATCGATTTCGATGCCGGTCCTGCCAGCATAGTCGCCTGCCGCTTCCGTTTCTTCCTTGATGATCTCGCCACTCGCGTTGTCATAGATGGCTTCGACTTTCACGTCGCCCTTGACGGCCTCGATCTTGGTTTGAGTCGGACCTTGCTTGACCTCAACATAGGTATAGCCCCATGCGATGTACTCATCGGCCAGCGCCTGAGGGTCAATCGCCGCGAAGGCCATATTTGCTGTCAAAGCGGCTGCGGCCGTGTAGATCATCAACTTTGCTCTTAGCTTCATTTCCTGTCTCCTGTCTTTGGTCCAACTAGGGATCTGCTGACCTGCTTGATTTGCAAACCGGCGCTCATCGTTTCTCAACCAAAGCGAGAGTTTGAGATGAAAGATATTCACCTGAGGTTTATGTGGCCACGTTAGGAGAAAAGTTTGCGCTCATAAACTTTGGTTTATGCGGAAACATCAATTTCTGACTGCTTTTGCCCGAAGAAATGAAAAAGCCCCACACCAAGATGCGGGGCTTTTTTAAGCGAACCGACCCGAACGTTATATCTTCATGTCGAATCCCAGATGTTTCGCGACCGTGAAAATGTCCTTGTCGCCCCGTCCACACATATTCATCACGATGATATGCTCAGGCGGAAGCGTCGGTGCGATCTTCATCACATGGGCAAGCGCATGGCTTGGCTCCAGTGCCGGGATGATACCTTCCAACGCGCAAGACAACTGAAACGCCTCCAGCGCCTCGGCATCGGTGATGCTGACATAACTCGCCCGCTTGGTGTCATGCAGCCAGGCGTGCTCAGGCCCGATGCCCGGGTAATCCAGACCAGCCGAGATTGAAAAGCCTTCCAAAATCTGGCCGTCCAGATCCTGCAGCAAATACGTCCGGTTGCCATGCAACACCCCCGGCCGCCCGCCTGTCAGCGACGCGCAATGCTGCATCCGGTCGTCCACACCTTTGCCGCCTGCTTCGACCCCAATGATGTTCACCGACGGATCATCCAAAAACGGAAAGAACAGCCCCATCGCGTTTGATCCGCCACCGATGGCTGCAATGACGGTATCGGGCAAGCGGCCAATCCCTTCTTGTTCGGCCAACTGCCAGCGCACTTCCTTGCCGATGATGGATTGGAAATCCCGCACCATCGCCGGGTAGGGATGCGGCCCCGCCACCGTACCGATGCAATAAAACGTATCGCGCACATTGGTCACCCAATCACGCAGAGCATCGTTCATCGCGTCTTTCAGCGTGCCCCGGCCAGAGGTGACCGGAATAACCTCTGCCCCCAGCAGCTTCATCCGAAACACGTTCGGCGCTTGGCGTTCAACATCATGCGCGCCCATATAGACCACGCATTTCAGCCCGAATTTCGCACAGACCGTAGCAGTCGCCACCCCATGCTGGCCTGCCCCGGTTTCAGCGATGATCCGGGTCTTACCCATCCGCCGCGCCAGAATGATCTGCCCCAGCACATTGTTGATTTTATGCGCACCGGTATGATTCAACTCATCCCGCTTCATGTAAATCTTGGCACCGCCCAGATGTTTGGTCAGCCGTTCGCAGTAATAAAGCGGGCTGGGGCGGCCGACATAGTGCTTCCACAGCCAGTCCATCTCTGCCCAAAATTCCGGGTCAGTCTTAGCAAACTCATAGCGCGCTTCCAGATCAAGGATCAGCGGCATCAGGGTTTCCGACACGAAACGGCCCCCAAACATGCCAAACCGGCCCTGTTCATCCGGCCCGGTCATGAAACTGTTAATCCCGTCTTCCGCCATCGTCTTACTCCCCGTAAATCTCACCCCGATGCAGCCTAGCACAACGCTGAAGGGAATCACCGCGACCCCGTGTCACTGAGGGCTTTTTCTTCGTAAAAATACTCAAATTCCGCCTTCGGCCAGCGCAAAATTTTTCGTACTAAAAATTTTCCGCCCCTCACCCCGCCGCTGCAACAAACGCCGCGATCAGACCAGCATCCTTCACCCCCGGCGCGGATTCCACGCCCGACGATACATCCACCTGCGCAGCACCCGTCAATTTAATCGCATCGGCCACGTTGTGCGGGCCAAGCCCCCCCGCCAACATCCACGGGCGCAACCACCGCCGCCCCACCAGCAACCGCCAATCAAACGCCAACCCGTTGCCACCCGGCAAATCGGTGCCAGACCCGGGCTTCGCATCAATCAACAGCTGATCGGCCACCAGCGAATACTCCATGATCGCCGCAAGATCCGCCTCGCCCGACAGGCCCACCGCCTTCATCACCGGCAAGCCAAACCGATCCCGCACTTCGGCCACCCGTTCCGGCGTTTCAGCCCCGTGCAGCTGCAGCATATCAATCGGCACCTCGGCCAAGATTGCGTCAAGCGCCACATCATCCGCATTCACCACCAAAGCGACCTTGGCCAGCCCCGGCGGTGCTGCAAGCGCCAACAGTTTCGCCTCCGCAATGCTTAGGTTGCGCGGTGACTTTGCGAAAAACACAAATCCCGCATAGGCAGCCCCGGCGCGCGCCACTGCCTGCACATCAGCTGCGGTGCGCAGACCGCAGATTTTGACACGGATATCGCGCATCATCCCGTCTTGCGCGGTTTGTCCAGCAGGGCCAGCACATCATCCTCTGGCTCTGCCTTGGTATCCCGCAGCACTGCCAACTCCCGCTCCAGTCGCGAAACCTCGCGCGATTTGCTGCTGGAATTGCTGCGATACTTTGCCTCGCGGAACCATTCCCAGACGAAACCAATCAACAGCCCGGCAACGATTCCACCAAAAATGACCAAGAAAAGCGGCATCTCTACCGCCCCGCCCAAGCCCAGAAACGCCCCAACATCATCTGGCAGCAGACGCAATGTCACAGGTGCCCGATTGGCCAGCGCAACCGTCAGCAGCGCAATCGCCAAAAGGCCCAGGCAAAGATATCGTAACGAGCGGATCATATGACTTCAGCCTCACTGCAGCGAAACACTGCTGTCGTTATCTGCGCTTCACGTCACAGTCACAAGGGACAGCGGTTACTTGCCGTTCAAACGATCCCGCAGCAACTTTCCGGTCTTGAAGAACGGCACCTTTTTGTCATCCACGTTCACCGCCTCGCCGGTGCGCGGATTGCGCCCTACACGGGCATCGCGTGCCTTGACGGAAAACGCGCCAAAGCCGCGCAATTCCACCCTGTCGCCCTTGGACAGCGCTTCAATGATTTCCTCAAAAACGGTGTTGACGATCCGCTCTACATGGCGCTGCGTCAGATGCGGATTTTCATCCGCAATTTTCTGGATAAGTTCCGACCGGATCATCCTTGGTGTCCCCCCCAAATGGCTGGCGCGTCTGGCAGACACGTTGAGCTACCGCCACTTCTTATTGTCTGGAAACTATAGGCAATAAATTTAACCGCACAAACAAAAAGCGGGGGAAACCAATGGATAAGGGGGTCTGAAATGCAAAAGAGCCCCGCCAAAAGGCGAGGCTCCTGCTTTTATTGACCCGCCGGTCAGTCTTAATTGCCGCCTTTAAGCGCCGCACCAAGAATATCACCCAAGGATGCACCCGAATCGGATGACCCGTATTGTTCAACGGCTTCCTTCTCTTCGGCGATTTCACGCGCCTTGATGGAAAGCCCCAGACGGCGGGTTTTCGGATCAATGTTGGTCACCCGAACATCAATACTATCGCCGATTTGGAAGCGTTCTGGCCGCTGATCCGCCCGGTCGCGTGACAAATCGGACCGACGGATGAACGACTTCGCACCTTGGTATTCAACCTCGACGCCGCCTTCTTCAATCGCCGTCACAACCACTGTCACAATCGACCCACGCTTCACGCCATCAACTGCATCGGTGAAGGTGTCTTCGCCCAATGCCTTGACGGAAAGTGAGATACGCTCTTTCTCGACATCCACTTCGGTGACCGATGCCTTGACCGAGTCGCCTTTGCGGTAGTTCGCAATCGCATCTTCGCCGCGCTGATCCCATGACAGGTCAGACAGGTGAACCATGCCGTCGATATCGTTATCAAGGCCAACGAACAGACAGAATTCGGTGATGTTCTTAACTTCGCCTTCGATGATCGTGCCAACCGGGTTGGTTTCGGCAAACACTTCCCATGGGTTGCGCTGCGTCTGCTTCAGGCCAAGGCTGACCCGGCGCTTGGAGCTGTCAATTTCCAGCACCATGACTTCGACTTCCTGAGATGTCGAAACGATCTTGCCGGGATGCACGTTTTTCTTGGTCCAGGACATTTCAGACACGTGAACAAGGCCCTCAACACCGGCTTCCAGCTCAACAAACGCGCCGTAATCGGTGATGTTGGTGACACGGCCCTTATGCTGGGTGCCAAGTGCATACAGCTTTTCAACCGCATCCCATGGATCGGATTGCAATTGCTTCATGCCAAGGCTGATGCGGTGGGTGTCTTTGTTGATCTTGATGACCTGCACTTTGACCGTTTCACCAATCGCCAGAATTTCCGACGGGTGGTTCACACGGCGCCATGCCATGTCAGTCACGTGCAGCAGGCCGTCAACGCCACCAAGGTCTACGAACGCACCGTATTCGGTGATGTTCTTGACCACGCCGTCAACGGTTTGGCCTTCGGTCAGGTTGCCGATCACTTCGGCACGCTGTTCCGCACGCGATTCTTCCAAGATGGCACGACGCGACACAACGATATTGCCACGGCGACGGTCCATTTTCAAAATCTGGAACGGCTGCTTCATGCCCATCAACGGGCCGGCATCGCGCACCGGGCGCACGTCAACCTGGGAGCCAGGCAAGAACGCCACAGCGCCGCCAAGATCGACGGTAAAGCCACCTTTAACACGGCCAAAGATTGCACCATCAACACGGGTTTCCGATGCATAGGCCTTTTCAAGCCGATCCCACGCTTCTTCGCGACGGGCTTTTTCGCGGCTGATCTGGGCTTCGCCACGGGCATTTTCCACCCGGTCCAGATACACTTCAACCTCGTCGCCGACCTTGATGTCGACAGTTTCACCGGGGTTTGCAAATTCTTTCAGGTCGATGCGGCCTTCCATCTTGTAGCCGACATCAATAATCGCCTGGCCCGCTTCAATCGCGATAACCCGGCCTTTGACAACAGATCCCTCTTCGGGCGTGTCAATTTCAAAGCTTTCCTTCAACAGGGCTTCGAAGTCTTCCATCGTGGCTTTAGTGCTCATGTAGATCAGTTTCCTTTTCACGTCTTTTCACTGGCCACGCGGTTGGCTCCGCCGGTCTTGGAATGGGTCAGACAGCAAAATCGAAACTGCGTCGGAAAACCGACAAAATCTCGTAACCTGTCAGAATGCGGGGTCCATACCCCGTTTGCACCATGCTGGCAAGGGAAAGGCCGCTTTCACTGCACAGGTCGGAAGGCTCTTGTGGGCAACACCGCCTGCACCAACGCAATCGCGGCGGCCACCGCCTGTTCAATCGTCATCTCAGACGTATCCAGCAGCACCGCATCCCCTGCGGCCACCAAGGGTGCCACCTTCCGCTCGGTATCCCGCGCATCGCGCGCCTGTAGATCGGCCAGCACTTCGGCCACCGTCAAATCCGCCGCCTTCTCCACCAACTCCGCATGCCGCCGCACTGCCCGAACCTGATCCGAGGCAGTGATAAACAACTTCACCTCCGCCTCCGGGCAGATCGCCGTGCCAATATCGCGCCCATCCAACACCGCCCCGCCGTCTGAGCGCGCGAACTTATGCTGAAAATCCACCAAAGCCGCCCGCACCTTGGGCAGGGCCGCGATCTTCGACGCCGCCTGCCCGACCTTCGCTGTGCGCAAACCCGCCCGCTCAAAATCATGCGCCGTTAGAGCTTTCGCAGCTGCCACGGGATCCATCCCGTCGATCACTTTGCGCGCCGCCGCCCGGTAAAGCAGTCCAGTGTCAAGGTAAGCAAACCCGAAATGCTCCGCAACCGCCTTTGCAATCGTGCCCTTGCCCGCCGCCGCCGGCCCATCAATCGCCACCGTAAAGATCATAAGCCCATCCTTGTTCAAGCGCCGCTTTTCCCCTAACCCAGCCTCCAAGTCAAACACGAGGAAAAAACACTTGGGCACCGGATCACCACCTCCCGTATGGGCCGCCCTCATGGCCGAAATGATGGTGCAAGACTATCCCCGCAGCTTCGCATTCTGGACAGGCCCGATGGGCTTCACCCCCGCCTTCACCCGCCCGGCACAGAAACTCGCCTGCCTCACCCACCCCGACGGCGCGCAGATCATGATCTATGAACGCGACGGCGATTGGGAAACCGGCCCGCTAGAAGCCCCCTTTGGGCGCGGAGCCGTCATTCAGGTCTATGTCAAAGACGCAACCGCCATGGCAAAGGCCGTCACAGACGCCCAAATCCCCTTCTACGTCCCCCTGCGCGACAAATGGCGCGATTGGGGCGACCGGCTTGGCGGCCAGCGCGAATTCCTCGTGCAAGACCCCGACGGCTACCTTATCATGGTGGCCCAGCGCATCGGTGAAAAACCCCTGCCCTGAAGGCCACTTCCCTGACGTTTTCCGCTTTTTCTGTTCAAAAATATCCTCGGGGGTGAGCCGCGCCCGGAAAACAGTCCAGTGGACT
>JANOFE010000115.1:0-2825 GCA_031413495.1 Pseudorhodobacter sp.
GCGGAAGACAAGCTGGAAGGCATCATCGACCTCGTGACCATGGAAGAATGGGTTTATGAGGGCGAAGATCTGGGTGCATCCTGGGCGCGCCAGCCGATCCGTGCTGAGTTGAAAGCCGAAGCTGACAAGTGGCGCTACAACCTGCTGGAGATTGCGGTTGAGCAAGACGATGCGGCGATGGAAGCCTATATGGATGGCGTTGAGCCAACCGAGGAAAAGCTGCGCGAACTGATCCGCAAGGGTTGCTTGTCAATCAGCTTTATTCCTGTGCTTGCGGGTTCGGCGTTCAAGAACAAAGGCGTGCAGCCGATGTTGAACGCGGTGATCGATTATCTGCCGACCCCGTTGGACGTGCCGCCTTACCTTGGTTTCTTGCCGGGTGATGAGACGGAAACACGCAATATCGAACGGTCTGCTGATGACAACCAGCCGTTTTCGGCGCTGGCATTCAAGATCATGAACGACCCCTTTGTTGGCTCACTGACCTTCACACGCATCTATTCGGGCGTGTTGAAAAAGGGCGACGCGATGCTGAACGCGACCAAAGAGCGTAAAGAGCGCGTTGGCCGTATGATGATGATGCACGCCATCGACCGTGAAGAAATTGCCGAGGCCTATGCTGGCGATATCATTGCGTTGGCCGGGCTGAAAGAAACCACCACGGGGGATACCCTGTGCGATCCGGCAAAGCCGGTGGTTCTGGAAACCATGACCTTCCCGCAGCCTGTTATCGAAATCGCGGTAGAGCCTAAAACCAAGGCTGACCAAGAAAAGATGGGCATCGCGTTGGCGCGTCTGGCGGCAGAAGATCCATCCTTCCGTGTGGAAACTGACCACGAGTCCGGTCAGACGATCATGAAGGGCATGGGCGAACTTCACCTCGATATTCTGGTTGACCGGATGCGTCGTGAATTCAAGGTTGAAGCAAACATTGGTGCGCCACAGGTGGCTTACCGTGAAACGATCAGCCGTGAACATGAGATCGACTATACCCACAAGAAGCAAACCGGTGGTACGGGCCAATTCGCCCGCGTCAAGCTGATCATCACCCCGGTTGAACCCGGTGTTGGTTATTCGTTTGAAGCCAAGGTTGTTGGTGGCTCAGTGCCGAAGGAATACATCCCTGGCGTTGAAAAAGGCATCAAGTCGGTGATGGATTCCGGCCCGTTGGCTGGCTTCCCGGTGATCGACTTCAAGGTGACGCTGATCGACGGCGCTTACCACGACGTTGACTCCAGCGTCTTGGCGTTTGAAATCGCGGCCCGTGCGGCAATGCGTGACGGCTTGAAAAAGGCCGGCGCGAAGTTGCTGGAACCGATCATGAAGGTCGAAGTTGTGACCCCGGATATCTACACCGGTGGCATCATCGGCGATCTGACCTCACGTCGGGGCATGGTTCAGGGGCAAGATACCCGCGGCAACGCGAATATCATCACCGCGATGGTGCCGTTGGCCAACATGTTTGGCTATATCAACAACCTGCGGTCGATGTCATCGGGACGGGCGAACTTCTCGATGTCGTTCGACCATTACGATGCAGTGCCACAGAACATCTCGGAAGAGATTCAGAAGAAATACGCATAAGCGGGATGGGCGGGCAGCCCACCCATCCACCCCGTAGGATGCGTGGCAGCACGCACCACCACTGAAAACCAGGAGGCCATCATGGCAAAGGCAAAGTTTGAACGGAATAAACCACACGTAAACGTTGGCACAATCGGCCACGTTGACCACGGTAAAACCACGCTGACAGCGGCAATCACCAAGTATTTCGGTGAATTCAAGCCCTACGACCAAATCGATGGTGCGCCAGAAGAGCGTGCTCGCGGCATCACCATTTCGACCGCACATGTCGAATACGAATCCGCTGCACGCCACTATGCCCACGTCGATTGCCCCGGACACGCTGACTATGTGAAGAACATGATCACCGGTGCGGCACAGATGGACGGCGCCATTCTGGTGGTGAACGCGGCCGACGGCCCTATGCCGCAAACGCGCGAGCATATCTTGCTGGGTCGTCAGGTCGGCATTCCGTACATGGTCGTGTACCTCAACAAGATCGACCAGGTCGATGACGAAGAGCTGGTCGAACTGGTCGAGATGGAAATTCGCGAACTGCTGTCGTCTTACGACTACCCCGGCGACGACATTCCGATCATCCGCGGCTCGGCATTGCACGCGATGAACGGCACCCAGCCAGAAATTGGCGAGGCGTCCATTCGCGCGCTGATCAAGGCTGTTGACGAATACATCCCGACTCCCGCGCGTGCTGTCGATCAGCCGTTCCTGATGCCGGTGGAAGACGTGTTCTCGATCTCGGGTCGTGGTACTGTTGCGACTGGCCGTATCGAACGCGGTGTCGTGAAGGTCGGCGAAGAAGTTGAAATCGTCGGCATTCGCCCGAACAAGAAAACCGTCTGCACCGGCGTCGAGATGTTCCGCAAACTGCTGGACAGCGGTCAGGCGGGCGACAACGTTGGTCTGCTGCTGCGCGGTGTGGAGCGTGACGGGATCGAGCGCGGGCAGGTGCTGTGCAAGCCGTCTTCGGTGAAGCCGCACACCAAGTTTGAGGCCGAAGCCTACATCCTGACCAAGGAAGAAGGCGGTCGTCACACGCCGTTCTTTGCGAACTATCGGCCGCAGTTTTACTTCCGCACCACGGACGTAACCGGTACGGTTCAGCTTCCTGAAGGCACCGAAATGGTGATGCCGGGCGATAACCTGAAGTTCAACGTCGAACTGATCGCCCCCATCGCGATGGAAGAAAAACTGCGCTTCGCCATCCGCGAAGGTGGCCGCACCGTCGGCGCCGGCGTGGTGTC
>JANOFE010000116.1:0-14808 GCA_031413495.1 Pseudorhodobacter sp.
GATATGGGCGATGTTGGCAAGGCAGATCTGGGTGCCGCCGCCGATGCCGTGTTCGGCCTTGCCTCACCCGGCGTGGTTGGCCCCTTTGCGTCAGACCTTGGCCCGGCCTTGTTTCGCATGAATGCCATTCTGCCGGCGCAAGAAACCAGTTTCGATGAGGCGCGCAGTGATCTTGCAGGCGAAGCCCAGCTTGACGCCGCCCGCCGCGCCATTGGCGACAAATTGGAAGCCGTCGATGACGCTTTGGCAGGCGGGGCAACGCTTGAGGAAGTCCAGGTTGAACAAGCCATGCAACTGGTGACCTTTGACTACGTTCCGGGTGCCGAAAACGATGATCCTATGGCGGGATATGAGGCGTTCCGCGCCGCCGCCGACGCCGTTGCCGAAGGCGACTTCCCCGAAGCCATCGGTCTAGATGATGGCGGCCTTGTTGCCCTGCGCCTTGACGCAATTGTGCCGCCAGCCCCGATCCCCTTTGCGGATGCAAAAGAAAAGGTGACCGAAGCGTTTTCTGCAGATGCGCTGTCAAAAGCACTCGCGGCCCAAGCGGTCACGGTGAAGGCGGCGATTGAAGGCGGTGCATCACTGGGTGCCTACGGCATTGTGCGTGTGGCCCCCGAATTGCCCCGCACCGGGTTCTTTGAAGACGCGCCGGAAACTTTATTGCCGACAGCCTTTGAAATGGCTGCCGGAGAAATTCGTGTGATCGAGGCACCGGGGTTCGTAGGCGTCTTGCGCCTTGATACCATTGTGCAGGCGGCGTCGGAAGGCGAAGATGCGACAGCCCTGAAAGCGGCCCTTGCGGCGCAAGTGGAACAGGCAATTTCGCAAGATGCTTTCGCGGCATTCACCACTGCATTAACCGCAAAATCCGGCATCACTCTGGATCAAAACGCCATCAACGCTGTCCACGCTCAGTTCAACTAAAGCAACAGACCATGGCTTTGACCCCCAGTTTTGAAGATTTCGCGCGCGGCTGGGCCGCTGGCAAAAACCAGCTTGTCTATGCCCGCATCGCCGCCGATCTGGATACGCCGGTGTCGCTGATGCTGAAACTGGGCGATGCGCGGACTGATACGTTTATGCTCGAATCTGTGACCGGGGGCGAGGTGCGGGGCCGCTATTCGGTTGTGGGGCTGAAGCCCGATCTGATCTGGCAATGCCATGGCACGCAGTCGCGCATCAACCGGGGCGCGCGGTTTGAGGCGGGGGTTTTTGAACCGCTGGATGGCCACCCGCTTGATACCGTGCGCGCGCTGATTACTGAGAGCCGCGTCGATATGCCCGCCGACCTGCCCGCCATTGCGGCAGGCTTGTTTGGTTATCTCGGCTACGACATGATCCGATTGGTCGAACACCTGCCAGATGTGAACCCAGACCCGCTTGGTCTGCCCGACGCTGTGCTGATGCGCCCCTCTGTCGTAGCCGTGCTGGACGGTGTGAAGGGTGAGGTGACGATTGTTGCCCCCGCATGGGTTGCCTCTGGCCTTTCCGCCCGTGCGGCCTATGCCCAAGCCGCTGAACGTGTCATGGATTCACTGCGCGATCTGGATCGCGCCCCACCCGCCGAGCGTGATTTCGGCGAGGCCGCGCCAATCGGCGACATGGTATCTAACTTCACCCACGAAGGTTACAAAGCGGCGGTCGAGCGCGCTAAGGATTACATCCGCGCAGGCGACATTTTCCAAGTGGTACCAAGCCAGCGGTGGAAGCAGACCTTTACGGAACCCCCGTTCGCGCTTTACCGCAGCCTGCGCCGCACTAACCCGTCGCCTTTCATGTTCTTTTTCAACTTCGGTGGGTTTCAGGTCATCGGGGCCAGCCCGGAAATTCTCGTGCGCCTGCGCGAGGGCGAGATCACCATCCGCCCCATCGCAGGCACCCGCAAACGGGGGCTGACCGAGGAAGAAGACCGCGCCTTAGAAGCTGATCTTCTGGCCGATAAAAAGGAACTTGCCGAACATCTGATGCTGCTGGATCTGGGTCGCAATGATGCAGGCCGCGTGTCCAAAATTGGCTCGGTGCGCCCGACAGAACAATTCATCATCGAACGCTACAGCCACGTTATGCACATCGTATCAAACGTGGTGGGCCAGATCGCTGATGGCGAAGATGCGCTGTCCGCCCTGCTGGCAGGCCTGCCCGCAGGCACGGTCTCGGGTGCGCCCAAGGTCCGCGCCATGCAGATCATTGACGAATTGGAACCCGAAAAGCGCGGCGTTTATGGCGGTGGGGTTGGCTACTTTGCGGCCAATGGCGAAATGGACTTTTGCATCGCCTTACGAACGGCTGTTCTGAAAGACGAAGTGCTTTATATCCAAGCTGGCGGTGGCGTGGTCTATGACAGCGACCCCGAGGCGGAATATCAGGAAACCTTGAACAAATCCCGCGCCCTGCGCCGGGCGGCCGAAGATGCAGGCCTGTTTTCACGGCGCGGCAATCGGTAAACCTTGGCCGGGGGCTGCCCCCGGCACGCCGTTTTACTGCGTCGTCAACACGGCTGATACCGGAGCCAAAGCAACCGTTGCGGCCCGCCCTTCAACCGCCCATTCCAACAGCGCTGCAACAGTTTCTGGTGCTGTTTGGCCAATGACGGTGACCTGGCCATCCTGCGCTGCCTTAAACGCCGCCCGGTCCAATGCGCGGCGTATTGCGGCGGTCGTCTCTGCCTTGCCGTCCAGCCTGCGAAACACCATCGTAGCGGCCAGACCCTCGCGGCGGGCAACTTGATCTGCGGCATTCAATCCGCGATCCCATGACACCAGCCCACGCCCCTGCGCCTTTAGAATAGGCACAACTTGGGTCGCAAGCGGCCGGTCCGCCTGAAAGGCCCCAAATTCGGTGTCGATCACCGCAACCGCCTCGGGCAAAGCGCTGGCATGCGCTTGAAACGTTACCTCCAAATCAGCGGCTGTTGCTCCGGTTGGAATACCCGTCGCAACCATGATCACCTCTTGCCCGGCATCTCGGTAAATTTTGCTCGCTTTTGCGGCCCAGGGTGCCAGCGGATCAAGCGCAAAGCTGACCGCAAACGGCAAAGCCGCAAGGGCTGCACGGTCCAGTGTCTCATCGCCGGTATCAATCAAGATAATGGCAAACAGCGGTTTGCCATCCGGGTTTTCAAAACTGCGCGCGTATTTTGTAAGCGGTGGCAGATCGTTTTCGCCGTCTATTGTCAAAGTTGGGTCTGGTGCCACAATCGCGTCGCCAACCGGCGGTTCAGCAGCAGGATCGCCACTGTCCGGCGGTACAGCGGCGTCACCGATGCGAGGCAACCGTCCTATTTTCACGCCGTCCACCTCACCGGTCAGTCCGGGCGTCGGGGCAAGTGTTGCGGCATCGGCAGGTGTTGGCGGCGTGACCGGATCAGGGATTGGAACAAGGACGGGATCAGGGTCCAGTTGAACAAATGTTTCTGGTTCCGCCTCGGGCAAAGGCAACACATCAGGCAAAGGCTTCAGCAGCACTTCATCCGGTTCTTTCGGCGCGGCAGGTTCGGGGTTCGTTGCCAATGCGGGCGGGGCATCGGCGGGCTGTAGCGTTGGTTGAACCGGATCGCCCATCGCAATTTTGGCGGCAGATTCTGGTTGAGGTGCTTGGGTCGGGCCAGTCGTCTCGTCCGGCGTTGCCAAAGGTTTTGGCAGTGTAAGCCCGGTATCTGGTGCAGCAGACGGCGCATCCGTTGCAGATGCCGCATCCGATTCGGGAGGTGCCAGCGGGGTCAGCACAGCCGCCTCTGCGGGCGGTGCTGCTTCGGCCGTTGGCAAGATGGGCTCGACATCAGGCAAAGGTTTTGCAAATTCAGACCCTGCGGGTGGATCAAGCTGCTCGGCGGTGCTGGCTTCCGGTATCGGCAGTTCGGGTATCGGCGCAACTTCGGGTTCCACAGCCGCGGTTGCGGCGGGTTGTTCGGCTGCTGCGGGTTGTTCGGTTGATCCCGAAACCACCGGCAATTCTGGCGCAGCAGGTTGCTGTGTGGGTTCAACTGCCGCCGGCTTTTCGATCTGAACAGACGTTGCATCGGCGGCGATCCGGGTTACCGGAAGCGGCGAAAGCTGTGATGCAGCCCCTAGTCCCAACGCAGCCAACACACTGCCCCAAACAACGCCCGATAGAAATCCCCGGATCATCCCTAGTCCCTTTGCCAGCATTGCCCCGTCAATCGGGAAATCATTGCACCATCCGTCTGCGTCACTTCCCCTTGACGCCCCGACACCGCTTAGCCCATGTATACCGGTGTATAGACCAGCCGCGCGCGCGGATCATCCCTTATCGTCAAGGCCCCCGCAAGATGCTGCTACTTATCGATAACTATGACAGCTTCACCTACAATCTGGTGCATTATCTGGGCGAATTGGGCGCAGATGTGGTGGTCAAACGCAATGACGCGCTGGATGTGCAGGCAATTATGGCGCTGCGGCCCACGTCAATCGTGCTGTCCCCCGGCCCTTGCGACCCGGCACAGGCCGGCATTTGTTTGCCGTTGACGCTGGCGGCGGCCGAAGCAAACATCCCGCTGCTGGGCGTTTGCCTTGGGCACCAAACCATAGGCCAAGCCTTCGGGGGCGACGTTATCCGCGCCAACGACATCGTGCATGGCAAGATGGGCACCATGCACCACGCGGGGCTTGGCGTGTTCAATGGCCTGCCCTCCCCCTTTCTTGCCACCCGCTACCATTCGCTGATCGTAGACCGCGCCACCCTGCCTGATTGCCTCGAAGTCACCGCATGGCTGCAAGACGGCACCATCATGGGCCTGCGCCACCGCGACCATCTGATCGAAGGCGTGCAATTTCATCCCGAATCCATCGCGTCCGAACACGGCCACCACCTGCTGCGTAATTTCCTAGAGGCGGCCGACGCCCGCGCCCCGGCATGAGCGACGCCTTAAAGCCCCTGATCGGCATCGCAGCCGACCGCCCGCTGACAAGGGCCGAGGCGGAAACCGCATTTGCCGCCCTGTTTGACGGCGCGGCCACCCCTGCGCAAATGGGCGGCTTCCTGATGGCGTTACGCACACGCGGCGAAACGGTTGATGAATTTGTCGCCGCCGCGTCTGTTATGCGGTCCAAATGCCTGGCCGTGCGCGCGCCTGATGGTGCCATGGACATCGTCGGCACCGGTGGCGACGGCAAAGGCACGCTGAATATTTCCACCGCCACCGCATTCGTCGTGGCGGGTGCAGGCGTCATTGTGGCCAAACATGGCAACCGAAACCTGTCTTCCAAATCGGGGGCCGCCGACGCGCTGACCGAACTTGGCCTCAACGTCATGGTCGGCCCGGATGTGGTGGAACGCTGTCTGACCGAGGCTGGCATCGGCTTTATGATGGCGCCCATGCACCATCCCGCCACCCGCCATGTCATGCCGGTGCGCGCCGAATTGGGCACCCGCACGCTGTTCAACATCCTTGGGCCGCTGACCAACCCGGCGGGCGTAAAGCGGCAACTGACCGGTGCGTTTTCCGCCGCCCTGATCCGCCCGATGGCCGAAACCCTGCGCGCGCTGGGATCAACCAAGGCATGGCTGGTGCATGGTGGCGATGGGTCCGATGAGCTGTCAATTTCCGCCGCATCCCACGTTGCGGCACTGGAAAACGGCGAGATTCGCGAATTTGAATTGCACCCTGCCGAGGCCGGCCTGCCAACGCATCCGTTCGAATCCATCATCGGCGGAACCCCTGCCCAAAACGCCGCCGCCTTCCGTGCCCTGCTTGATGGCGCGCCCGGCGCGTACCGCGATGCCGTTTTGCTGAACGCCGCCGCCGCTTTGATGGTGGCCGACCGCGTGACTGACCTTGCCGAAGGCGTCGCCATAGCCCGCGCCTCGATCGATTCTGGTGCCGCCAAAGCTAAAATCACCGCCCTTGCGCGGATCACCAACGCCTGATGTCGGGCCCAAAATTTTTAGTGCGAAAAATTTTCCCGCCCTCCGCTACGGCAGACACCTTCCTTTCATCCGCCGTTTTGGCTAGGCACATCATATGAGCACCATTTTAGACCGCATCAAAACCTATAAGCTGGATGAGATTGCCGCCCGCAAAAAGGCGCGACCCTTGGCATCCGTGGAAGAAGCGGCAGAGGCCGCCCCCGCGCCGCGCGGTTTTGCCCGCGCGCTGCAAAACGCCGCCACCTCTGGCTATGGTTTGATTGCCGAAATTAAAAAGGCCAGCCCATCCAAAGGCTTGATCCGCGCCGATTTTGACGTGCCCGCCTTGGCAATGGCGTATGAGGATGGCGGTGCCACCTGCCTGTCGGTGCTGACCGACACGCCATCGTTCCAAGGCGCTGACGCATTCCTGACCGCCGCCCACGCTGCCACGCATCTGCCCTGCCTGCGCAAAGATTTCATCTACGACACCTATCAGGTGGCCGAGGCCCGCGCGCTGCATGCCGATTGCATCCTGATCATCATGGCCTCGGTGACCGACGCGCAAGCGGCTGATCTTGAAGCCGCCGCCACCCATTGGGGCATGGACACGCTGATCGAGGTGCATGACCGCGCCGAATTGGATCGGGCCGCCCTGCTGAAATCGCCGCTGATGGGGATCAACAATCGCAACCTCAACACATTTGAGGTGACACTTGATACCACCCGCGATTTGGCCCGCCGGGTGCCCGAAGGCCGCTTGATCATTTCGGAGTCTGGCCTGCACAGCCCCGCCGATCTGGCGGACCTGGCCCGATACGGTGCGCGCTGTTTCCTCATCGGCGAAAGCCTGATGCGGCAGGCCGATGTTACCGCCGCCACCAAAGCCATCCTTGCCGCCCCCCTGCAAGCCCAAGGTGGCGTCTGATGGCAGACCCGACTGGCCTTAGCCATTTCGATGCAAGCGGAAACGCCCATATGGTTGATGTGTCGGAAAAAGCGGTGACCCCGCGCGTGGCCACTGCGCGCGGTGTCGTCGAAATGACCGCTGAAACGCTGGCCCTAGTACGAAACGGTCAAGCCAAAAAAGGCGATGTCCTTGCCGTTGCGCGCCTTGCAGGCATCATGGCCGCCAAGAAAACCGCCGATTTGATTCCGCTGTGCCACCCGCTGCCGATCACCAAGGTCTCGCTTGACCTGACGCTCGATGATACCCGCACCGCCGTGGTGGTTGAGGCAACCGTCAAAACCACCGGCCAAACCGGGGTCGAGATGGAGGCGCTGACAGCCGTATCTGTGGCCTGCCTAACCGTTTATGACATGCTCAAGGCCGTTGAAAAATCCATGCGCATCACCGACATCACCCTGATTCGGAAAGATGGTGGAAAATCGGGGCGTTACGAGGCAAAGCCATGATAACGGTTGAAGAGGCACTTGCCCTCGTCTTCGCCCTCGTCCAACCCCTTGCCACCGAAATCGTCCCGCTTGCCCGCGCAAACGGCCGCTTTATGCCAGCCCCCGCGACAGCCAAACGCGATCAACCACCATTTGCTGCCTCTGCGATGGATGGCTATGCAATTAACGGCGATGCCACACCGGGGGCCACGTTCAACGTGATCGGCGAGGCGGGTGCCGGTCACGCCTTCAACGCCGCCCTCGGCCCCGGCCAAGCCCTGCGTATCTTCACCGGCGCACCAGTGCCAGACGGGGCAACCCGTGTCATCATTCAGGAAGACGTGGACGCCAATGGTCCCCAGATAACCCTGCGCGCCAACCTTGATACAGGCACCAACATACGCCCCCTCGGTCAGGATTTTCGGGCTGGCAGCAGCCTGCCGCCCCGCATGTTGCGCCCCAATGACGTGGCCCTTCTGGCGGCAATGAACATTGCAGACGTCCCCGTCACCCGCCGCCCGGTGGTCGCCATCATCGCCACAGGCGACGAACTTGTTATGCCGGGCGAACACCCGCGCCCCGACCAGATCATCGCCTCGAACAGTTTTGCGCTAAAGGCCATGGTTGAAGACGCAGGTGGCATCGGTCAGATGTTGCCGATTGCGCGTGATACCGAAGGGTCGCTGCGCATGGTGCTGGACATGGCACTTGATGCTGATCTGGTTGTCACCATCGGCGGCGCGTCGGTTGGCGACCACGATCTTGTGGGCAAAGTGGCCGCTCAAATGGGTATGGAACGTGCCTTCTACAAAATCGCCATGCGCCCCGGCAAACCGCTGATGGCCGGGCGATTGCAAGGCGTGCCGATGCTGGGCCTGCCCGGCAATCCTGTATCGGCCATCGTCTGCGGCCATTTGTTTTTGCTGCCCATGCTGCACGCGATGCTGGGTATGGGCGCGCACCCTCCGCAAACCCAAACCGCGCGCCTTGCAATCGACATTCCCGCCAACGGGCCCCGAGCCCATTATATGCGTGCCCGCCTTGCAAGCGGCCTGATCACCCCGTTTGCGCGCCAGGATAGTGCGCTGTTGACCATTCTTACCGAAGCAAACGCCCTGCTGATCCGCCCCGTCGCTGACGGGCCGCGCCAGGTGGGCGATAGCGTCACTTACCTTCCGATCTGATTCCAAATGATTCGCAGCCCCTTGACACAAACCGGGAACACGGGCAGAACATTACGTTAACACATGTGTTTAACCACAACGGAGAGTGGCAAATGTTGACGCGCAAACAACTGGAGCTGCTGGATTTCATCAAAACCCGGGTGGACCGTGATGGCGTGCCGCCGTCGTTTGATGAAATGAAAGATGCGCTGAATTTGCGGTCAAAATCCGGCATCCACCGTCTGATCACGGCACTGGAAGAACGCGGTTTCATCCGCCGCCGCCTTGCGCACCGTGCCCGCGCGCTGGAAATCATCAAGCTGCCCGAAGCTATGGAAAAGCCCGGCTTTTCACCCAAAGTCATCAAGGGCGACAAGGTTGATCTGCCGCGCGGTGCCATGCCGATTTCGGGCGTCTACGCGCTTGAGATTCCCGTCATGGGCCGCATTGCCGCCGGTGTGCCAATTGAGGCCATATCTGAAATCTCGCATCATGTCGCTGTTCCGGGCTCGATGCTGTCTGGCAAGGGGCAGCACTATGCCCTTGAAGTTAAAGGTGATTCTATGATCGAGGCAGGGATCAACGATGGTGATATAGTGGTGATCCAGGAACAATCCACCGCCGAGAATGGCGATATCGTGGTGGCCTTGGTCGAAGATCAGGAAGCGACGCTCAAACGCTTTCGTCGTCGCGGCGGGATGATCGCGCTCGAAGCCGCAAATCCCGCGTATGAAACCCGCGTCTACCCCGACCATCTGGTCAAGGTGCAGGGGCGTCTTGTCGGATTGATCCGCAGTTATTGATCCGCAAATCCCGTTCAATGGGCGCGCGCCAAACGGCATCGACGCAACATTTGGTCCGGTGCAGTTTCACTTTCGCGGATATTTTCGTGTCAGTCCGACCGCGCCAATGCAACCTTGCGCGCGGCCAAAACCGGCAGGTCCGCCAGTGACGCACTTGAGACAGTCCACAGTCGTTTGACGCCAAGGCTGGGGGTCATCACCAGCCCGTCTTTTGACGCAGATAGCGCCAAAGATCCGGTTTTGCGTAAAAACGATTCGTCGATCACCTGGCAACCTGCGGGTGGGGTTTCCACAGATGCCGCGATGATCACCAAATCCACCTTGGCACAGGCGGCGGCCAGAAACCCATCCGCGCCTTTGCCCTTCAGATGCACGCCTGTCCATCCCGCCAAAGTAAAGCTGCGCCTGCCTTTTGGCCCAGCAAACCCATCCCGTGCGGCCGCCTGATCCTGCACCGCCAGATCGCCGTCATTTTCCAACCAACTGTCCGCCGAGAACCCGGCCCCTTTTGCCGATGACATGGCGCGTCCATCGGGCCCCAGCAGCCCGACCAGAACTGCGTCGCCGCTGATCAACATGGTGGGCCGCTCCGCCCCCCCCCAGATCGCAAATGCTATGGCAACCGGGGCAAGCCCAATGGCCCGTATCCGGCCCTGAAACAAAATCACCCACAGCGCGCCCAAGCTAAGCACTGGCAAAACCAACCACGGCGGCGTCGGCACGGCTGTGACCGCGCCATCAAGGCTGGCAATCCAGTGTGCGATGAACAAAATCCAGCGTGACCCAAGTTCCATGATCCACAACGGCAGGTCGGCAAGCCCAAAGGGCGCTGCAAGGGCCGCCACCGCCCCCGCAGGCATCACCACTGCCCCCATCACCGGGACGGTCAACAAGTTGGCGATCAGGCCATAATCCGTCATCCGGTTGAAATGTGCCGCCGCAAACGGGGCCGTCGCCACCCCCGCAATCACCGATGACAGCACAAGCGTGAAAATCGGCATCGTCCAACGCGGTAGCGTTTCGCGGATCAACTGCCCCTCAAATACCCCAAATCCCCAGATCAGCGCGATCGTTGCGGCGAATGACATCTGAAATCCCGGCTCCAACAGGCTTTCGGGTTGCCACAAAAGCAACACGCAAGCCGAAAGCGCCACCGTGCGCAGCGACAGCGCCCGCCTGTCCAACAGCACTGCCCCCAGCATCACCACCACCATGATAAACGCCCGCTGCGTCGCCACATTAGACCCCGACAGCGCCAGATAGAACGCAGCCACCGCCAGCGCCACCACCGCTGCAAGTTTCTTGGAATTCACCCGCAACGCCAGATGCGGGATCAGCGCCACGCCGTACCGTATCAGCACGAACACGAACCCGGTCAGAAACGCCATATTCATCCCCGATATCGCCAGCAAATGCGCAAGGTTGCTGTCACGCAGCGCCTCGACTGTATCAAGGCTGATGCCGGATCTGTCGCCCGTCATCACACCCGATGCAAAAGCCCCCGCATCACCCGGAACTGCCGTTTGAATGGCGTTTGACAGATAGGTGCGCACCCGGTTGACGGTTTGCGCGCCGTCCTTTGGCGCCTCAAGCACCAGAACCGGCGTTCTGGTATAGCCCACCGCCCCCAACCGGTCAAAATACGCCATCCGGCGAAAATCAAATCCGCCCGGTTCTGCAGGGCCTTCGGGCGCAGACAAATGACCCGTCAGCACAACCGTCATCCCCGGCACAGCAACAAATTGATCCTGATTGCCATGCAGCGATACCCGCACCGTTTGCGGCGTGCGCTTGGGCGATGTCCGCTCCAGCACCACCTGGTCAAGCGTCAGGCGCAGCTTGTCAGATTGTGATCGGTCTATCGCAATCACCCGCCCCTCGACCGGGCCGTAATAGCGAAAATCGAGCATTGGGGATGCCTGCAAATGCCCGCGCAGGCCCGCCGCCAACAGGCCAACTGCGATGCAGGCCACCGCCACTGCTGGGGGATGCAAAATTTCTGCCCCCTTCATCCGCACAATTGCGCTGACCGCAAATATACCGGCAGCGAACAGATAGACCGTTGGCCCCGGCTCAACAACAAACGAAAACCAAAGGCCGATGCCAAGTGCTGCGAAAACAGGCACCCATGGGAACAATTGCCCCGGTGCCGCGGCCAAAAACCGCAGCGGTGCTGCCAAATGATGTAACAGGCTGGCCACCTTGTTTCCCGACCCTGCATTGTCTAGACAGTCACGATCCTAACCGCCCTATGGTTTCTGAAAGGTTAATGCGCATGAGCGTGCCCACCCCGCAGCCGAATAAACCCGTGGTCACCCGCTTTGCGCCGTCGCCAACCGGCTATCTGCACATCGGCGGCGGGCGCACGGCGCTGTTCAACTGGCTCTATGCGCGCGGGCATGGCGGCACATTTTTGCTTAGAATTGAAGATACCGACCGCGAACGGTCCACCCCTGAAGCAACTGCCGCAATTCTGCGCGGGCTTGAATGGCTTGGCCTTGATTGGGACGGCGATGTGGTCAGCCAGTTCGCGCGCAAGGACCGTCATGCCGAAGTGGCGCATGATATGCTTGCCCGAGGATCGGCCTATAAGTGCTTTTGTACACAGGAAGAAATCGAATCTTTCCGCGCGGCGGCAGAGGCCGCAAAAAGATCCACCCTGTTTATCAGCCCATGGCGCGATGCAGAACCCGCAACGCATCCCGACACCCCCTTTGTGATCCGCATGAAAGCCCCCCGCACCGGGCAAACGGTGATCGCCGACGCGGTGCAAGGCACGGTTACCTTCCAGAATGATCTTCTCGATGACATGGTTTGTTTACGCTCTGATGGCACACCGACCTATATGTTGGCCGTTGTGGTCGATGACCATGACATGGGGGTCACCCATGTCATCCGCGGGGATGACCACCTGAACAACGCCGCCCGCCAGTCGATGATTTATACCGCCATGGATTGGGAGGTGCCGGTTTGGGCGCATATTCCGCTGATCCATGGCCCCGACGGCAAAAAACTGTCCAAACGCCATGGTGCCTTGGGGGTGGAGGAGTATCAGGCTATGGGCTACCCCGCCGCGGGCATGCGCAATTATCTGTCGCGCCTTGGCTGGTCGCATGGCGATGACGAATTTTTCACCTCAGAACAGGCCATGGGCTGGTTTGAGGTAACGGACATCGGCCGCGCACCGTCCCGGCTTGATTTCAAAAAGCTGGAACATATCTGCGGGCTTCACATGGCTGCTGGGAATGATGCTGCACTGCTGCATGAATTGAAGGCCTATTTGGTGGCAGCGGGCCACTTAGCCCTGACTGAGGCACAGGAAAACGGGCTATTGCGGGCCATGTACTGCCTAAAAGATCGCGCCAAGACATTCCCTGAACTTATTGATAAGGCTCATTTTGTTCTGACGTCGCGGCCTGTTCTGGCGGATGCAGGATCGGCTAAGGCCCTTGATTCAGTATCCCGTAGCATACTGCAAGAATTGACGCTGCAGCTGCAAACTGCTATCTGGACAAAGGAAGGTCTAGAGGCCATTCTTACCGCTATTGCCACTGCCAACGGGCTTGGTTTTGGCAAACTGGCCGCCCCTTTGCGTGCTGCACTTGCCGGGCGCACTGTGACGCCCAGTGTTTACGACATGATGCTTGTCATCGGTCAAGATGAGACGATTTCGCGGCTGAACGACGCCGTGGCCTAACCCGCCGCTGTCCTTTCCCCCGCAACTGATAGGCCAGCTGCCGGCCGCTTGACGATTGAAGGGAAGACCGATGTCAGAACCGACCAGAAAAGCCACTCTTACCCTTGATGGCAAAACCATTGATCTGCCCGTGCACCGCCCCACTGTTGGGCCGGACGTGCTTGATATTCGCAAATTATACACCGAAGCCGACGTGTTCACTTACGACCCCGGCTTCACCTCAACCGCTGCCTGCGAAAGTGCCATCACCTATATCGACGGTGATAAGGGCGAACTGCTGTATCGCGGCTATCCCATTGAACAGCTTGCAGACAAATCCAGTTTTCTGGAGGTTTGCTTCCTTTTGCTTTACGGCAACCTGCCAAACGCTGCACAATTGGCTGATTTCGAAAGCCGTGTGCGCAATCACACGATGGTGCATGAACAGATGCATTATTTCTTCCGTGGCTTTCGCCGCGATGCGCATCCGATGGCCACGATGGTGGGCGTTGTTGGCGCGATGTCGGCCTTCTACCATGACAGCACCGACATCAGCGACCCTTGGCAGCGCGAGGTTGCAGCCATTCGCATGATCGCCAAATTGCCGACGATTGCGGCGATGGCCTTCAAATATTCCATTGGCCAGCCGTTTGTGTACCCCAAGAACAGCCTCGATTACGCATCCAATTTCCTGCACATGTGCTTTGCGGTGCCTTGCGAAGACTATGTACCAAACCCGATCATCGCCAAGGCGCTTGACCGGATCATGATGCTGCATGCCGATCACGAACAGAATGCGTCCACCTCAACGGTGCGTCTTGCCGGATCGTCAGGTGCAAACCCGTTTGCCTGCATCGCCGCTCAGCACCGCCGAGCGAAAATCCGCCCCACCAGTCATCAGTGGCGTCCTCAAGAAATTTTGCAAAGAGTTCCTGGAAAACGCTTACAACGGATTCATGGAGGCTGTCAAGGTTGGCGAAATTCTATTGGTACGGCATTTGAGAGCGGCTTTGATACCTGTCAAATTTTACAGGCTCAAATCGGAAGCGTGAACAGTGATGTCGCTGAGGACTACCATCGGGAATATCTATGGGCACTGCGATTCTTCATGGCGTTCAATCGCGCATCTGGTTTTGACATGGGTTTTATCAGGTTAATTACTGAGAAAAATAAAAGGCACCGAACTCCGAATTTCCTTGGTTGCAGATTTCGGTCAGCACTCAGTACCAGACATAAAAATAACCAATATTTAAACATTTTTGTGGTAACTTTTGATGTGTTTTTTCGCCGAATTTGATCGATGCTTATTTTAATGGAAAAATCAGAAATTGCTTGATTTTGTGGTAACAAATTGGTGTTGGAGAAGTTTTTGTCGCGCCCCCCGGAGGAGGGCGACTTACTGATAGCATCCCTGGAGTGCCAAAAAAGTTTGAAGTTTGAAAAGTTTGATTTTTGTTGGTTTTTGGTCATTGTGCAAGCACGTTTACTCGGTTAAATAATTTTTTTATTTTTTCAATTTTTTATTCATTTTTTATTGTTCTTTTTTTTACTGTGGATCAGTAATTTGTTTTGGCTGGCTTTTCAAATTTTTCACTTTTATGTTGTTCATTGAACCTTGCACCCTTCCACATTGTCTAAAAAATAAGTATAGAAAGTTTCTTCTAAGGTCTTTTCGAAACGTTTCAGAACTGAAAACTTGACATGACATTCAGAAAGGTTTCAAAAGTTAAAGTTCTGGAAAAAAAGCTTTTCGAAAATTTCAGAAAATTGAAATTTCAAAAAAGTTTTCGTAAAAATTGTCCAAAACTAATATTCATGATCTTCTCAAACAAGCAGCCCTCCAAAAAAGGGAAACATTCGTGAGCCATAAAACCGACGATAAGGGTTCCTTACTTTTTTATTC
>JANOFE010000117.1:0-5024 GCA_031413495.1 Pseudorhodobacter sp.
CCGCCGATTGCAACGTAGGCGAGGGTCAAGATCATGACCGTGTCTTGTGCCTGAGGGGCCGGATTGTCAACCGCTACAGGGGTTTTCGACGCTAGGTCCGTTTCGCGCGCAGTTTCACGAAATAGTCGATCCGCTTTTTCAGCTCGCGTTCAAACCCGCGCTCTGGCGGCATGTAATAGACAGGGCGTTTCATCGATTCAGGGAAATAATCCTGCCCCGAAAAGCCATCCTCAGTATCGTGGTCATAGGCATAACCCGCGCCGTAGCCGATGTCCTTCATCAGCTTCGTGGGCGCGTTCAGAATATGCTTGGGCGGGGCTAGGCTGCCTGTATCACGCGCCGCCGCACGGGCGGCCTTGTAGGCCACATAAACCGCGTTCGATTTGGGGGCCAGCGCCAGATAAACCACCGCCTGCGCCAGCGCCAATTCCCCCTCCGGCGAGCCCAGCCGTTCATAGGTCTGCCAGCTTTGCAGACACACTTCCTGCGCCTGCGGGTCGGCTAGACCGATGTCTTCGACAGCCATCCGGGTTATGCGGCGGGCCAGAAACCGCGGGTCTTCGCCGCCTTCCAACATGCGGGCAAACCAATACAATGCCGCGTCCGGATCAGACCCGCGCACCGATTTGTGTAAGGCGCTGATTAGGTTGTAATGTTCCTCGCCCGATTTGTCGTATTTCGCGGCACGGCGCATCAACCGGGTGGCCAGCGCATCGCGGTCCAACGGTTTGTCCAGCTTCCACGCCATGACCTGCTCAATCAGATTGAGCAGGGCTCGCCCATCCCCATCGGCCATCTCCTGCACGGCGTCGCGCGCATCGCCGGTTAGCGGCAAGGCGCGACCAAGGTCTTGCTCTGCCCGCTGCGTCAGCCGTTCCAAATCAGCCAGCGACAGCCGTTCCAGCACAATCACCTGCGCGCGCGACAACAACGCAGCGTTCAGCTCAAACGACGGGTTTTCGGTGGTGGCCCCAACCAGCAGGATGGTGCCATCTTCCATATAGGGCAGAAACCCGTCTTGCTGGGCTTTGTTAAAGCGGTGGATTTCATCGACAAACAGCAGCGTCCCCTGCCCGTTCTGGCGGCGGATCTTGGCGGATTCGAACACGCGGCGCAGATCCGGCACGCCGGTAAATATGGCAGAGATTTGCACGAAATTCAGGTTGGTCTGTGCTGCTAATAACCGCGCAATGGTGGTCTTACCCACCCCCGGCGGCCCCCACAGGATCAGCGACGATAGGCTGCCCGCCGTCAGCATGGCACCCAGCGGGCCACCTTCGGACAGCACCTTTTCCTGCCCCACAACATCGGCCAGAACACCCGGGCGCAAACGGTCCGCCAACGGGCGTGGCGCGTTAGGTTCCGAACTGGGGGTTTGGTCAAACAGATCAGCCATGCCGCAGACTACGCCGTCTGCGGGGCTGGTTACAGGGGTGTCAGTGCAACGAGGCGCTGAAATCCATCAGGACAACCTGATTTTCGATATCGTCGATTTCCATCACCGGCCCCATGGCCGACATTTTCACACCAACCCGGTCTGACCAACGCGGCCAGGTGGCGGCCAGCAACGTCAGGCAATGCGTCGCCCCAAGCCCGCGCACGGCGGTGCCAAGATGGGCAATCAGTTGCGCATGCACACGCCTGCGGATCGACGATGGCACATCATGCGCCACAAACAGGCGCGAGCTTTCCCAGATCGTATCCGACACCGGGGCATCTTTATACAGCAGGTTCGACGGAATGGTGTTCAACAACCCCCGCTGTGCATCGCGGATCATATAGCTGTAAATACCGCACGTCGTGGTGGTGGGGGTCAGCCTGTTGCCGGCCATCACCCGGCCCATATCATCATGCACAACAACCCAGCGGCTGGCGGGGGTATCATACTGATCATATTCCATACCCATCGCTTCGGGCAGCTTCCACTTGTTATGCACAATGAATAGTTCACGCCGGGCACGCAGCATGTTGGCGAAAAGTTCGCCGTGATTGTGAAGGTTTGCAAAGGATAGCGTGGTTGTCTGCATTGTTGCCCCCAACAAGTTTCGTCATCTTGCACAAATCGAACTACATAAGTCGATAGTCTTTCGCGCGCTGGATCGCTTCGGCAGTGGTTCGGGCCATCAGCCTGATCCGCGCCGATGTGACCCGTGCTTTCAACGCGGATTCGGATATGCCCAGTTTCGCCGCAGCCGCAGCGTGACGATCACCGCCAGCGATGCATTTCAGCGCCTCGATCTGGGCCTTGGTCAGTTCTTCCGGCGGCTCGGTGATGTCGTGCAGTCGGTTCACGACTTTGGAAATTGCGGCAATTTCCTCATCCGAAACCTCGCGGTCCTGACGGGCAAAAGACGCGATTGTGCGGGATTTTATTGGTCCGCAGGCGATGGTCGCGCCATAGTGCAGACCATATTTTGCGGCCTCAGTGAACAATCCGAAAGGGTCGGGTAAGGACTTGTCGCTCCACCGGATCGAGCCCGTGGTACTAAACCCCCAGGCCGTCATCGGGTCGCGCAGAACATAGCCGTTTTCTGTGTAATGGTCGATCCAAGCCTGTTCATAGGTTTGGTAAGTAAACAGGGGCGCGGTGAAACGAATGTGCAGCCCGATAAAGTATCCGGCTGGCGCAAGCAGCGCTAATTGGTGCAGTTCGACATCAATTCCAAGTTTTACAGACATGTTTTCTAGTGGGCTCTGCGATTCTTCTAACAACTGAGTGTTCACATAGCACCTTCTGCATAAGATAACCGTCTAATTTAGCTGGAGAAAAAATATTCTCCTTAAAAGCGAACAAACCCGCCACAGGGGCGGGTTTGTTGAAAAATTCAGGTGTCGTTAACCACAATCAGCTTTCGACCGCGTCATCTGCAGCAGTGCGCGCATGATCGGCAGCACCTTTGGCGCTTGGATCACGGTCGACAAATTCGATGATCGCCATCGGGGCCATATCGCCGTAGCGGAAACCGGCCTTCAACACGCGCACATAACCACCTGTGCGGGTGGCGTAGCGTGGCCCAAGAATTTCGAACAGGCGCGCAGTGTGGATGTCTTGCTTCAGCTGTGCATGGGCCTGACGGCGGGCATGCAGATCGCCGCGCTTGGCCAGCGTGATCAGCTTTTCGATGATCGGGCGCAATTCCTTGGCCTTGGGCAGCGTGGTTTTGATCTGTTCATGTTCGATCAAAGACCCGGCCATATTGGCGAACATCGCTTTGCGGTGTTCATGGGTCCGGTTCAGTTTGCGGTAACCGCTAGAGTGACGCATGTTATATTCCTATCGTCGTTTGTTTTGCTTTGTCCGGCTCACCCTCGTTTGGGCGGCTCACCTTGGGGTTTCTTCAACCCATGCGCTTCCCCGGCAACCCGGGCATTTGGGGTTAGGCGAGGTCACCCCCGCCCAACCGAAATCTTAAAACTGGTCCTCAAAGCGCTTGGCCAGATCTTCGATGTTTTCTGGTGGCCAGTCTTCCACGTCCATGCCCAGATGCAGACCCATACCCGACAGCACTTCCTTGATTTCGTTCAAGGATTTGCGGCCAAAGTTCGGGGTGCGCAGCATTTCTGCTTCAGTTTTCTGGATAAGATCGCCAATATAAACGATATTGTCGTTCTTCAGGCAGTTTGCCGAACGCACCGACAATTCCAACTCGTCCACTTTCTTCAGCAGCAGCGGGTTGAACTCCAGCCCATCCTCTACATCGTGGCGGGTCGCGGATTCAGGCTCGTCAAAGTTCACGAACACCGCCAGCTGATCTTGCAGAATGCGCGCAGCGTAAGCCACGGCATCATCCGGCGTAAGCGACCCATCGGTTTCGATCTTCATCGTCAGACGGTCATAATCCAGCACCTGGCCCTCACGGGTGGGGGTCACTTCATAGCTGACTTTTTTCACCGGCGAATAAACCGCATCAATCGGGATCAACCCAATCGGTGCATCTTCCGGCTTGTTCTTGTCGGCGGCAACATAGCCTTTACCGGTATTCACGGTCAGTTCCATGAACACATCGGCCCCGTCATCTAGGTGGCAGATCACGTGATCCTTATTCAGAACCTCGATCCCGTTGCTTTCCGAAATGTCGCCAGCGGTCACAACGCCCGGACCCTTGGCCGAAATCGACAGCCGCTTTGGCCCTTCGACTTCCATCTTCAGCGCCACACCTTTGAGGTTTAGCACAATGTCGGTCACGTCTTCACGCACACCGGCCACCGATGAAAACTCGTGCAGAACGTTGTCGATCTGAACGCTGGTGATGGCCCCGCCTTGCAGCGATGACATCAAAACGCGGCGCAAAGCATTGCCAAGCGTCAGCCCGAAGCCCCGCTCCAACGGTTCTGCGATCACGGTTGCAACGCGGCCTGCATCCGGCCCCGGTTTAACCATCAACTGCGTTGGCTTGATAAGTTCAGCCCAATTCTTATGGATCATGCGTGTCGCCTCCATACTAGTCCCCTGCCCATGTCCCTAAGCAGCAGACGCCCGAGGATCAGAAAAAACGAAATCAGGCCGCGCGATCCCCGCACGGCCCAACAGTAGCAAATGGTATCAGACGCGGCGGCGTTTTGGCGGCCGGCAGCCGTTATGCGCCATCGGGGTCACATCACGGATCGAGGTGATATTGAAACCAACAGCAGCCAAAGCGCGCAACGCGGATTCGCGGCCCGAACCCGGACCCTGCACTTCAACTTCCAACGTTTTCACGCCGTGTTCCTGTGCCTTGCGGCCTGCATCTTCGGCAGCCATCTGTGCGGCATAGGGGGTCGATTTACGCGATCCCTTGAAGCCCATGGTGCCAGACGACGACCAGGCAATCGCATTGCCCTGCACGTCAGAAATCAGGATTTTGGTGTTGTTGAACGATGAATTTACATGCGCCACACCAGCGGCGATATTCTTGCGCTCTTTTTTCTTAGCGCGGGTTTTTTCGCGTGCCATATCTCAGCGCCCCTTATTTCTTCTTACCGGCAATGGCCTTTGCGGGGCCTTTGCGGGTGCGTGCGTTGGTATGGGTGCGCTGGCCACGAAC
>JANOFE010000118.1:0-1989 GCA_031413495.1 Pseudorhodobacter sp.
GGAAACGGGTGGAATTGTTCGACCCGCAGAAGGTAGATATCGTCAGCCCCGCGCGCATCGCGTTCTGCGAGAAGGTCGTAGTAGACCTTGCCGGAACAGATGACGACGCGTTTGATTTTGGCGTCGGGTTTCAGTTTCAGGTCGGAATGGCCCTGCTGGGCATCATCCCACAAGACACGGTGGAAGCTGGACCCGGTGGTGAAATCGGAGGCATCCGAGATGCACATCGGGTGGCGGAGCAGGGATTTCGGCGTCATCAGGATAAGGGGTTTGCGGAAATCGCGGTGAATCTGGCGGCGCAGGATGTGGAAGTAGTTGGACGGGGTGGTGCAGTTGGCGACGATCCAGTTATCATGCGCGGAGTTTTGCAGGAACCGTTCAAGCCGGGCCGAGGAATGCTCCGGGCCTTGGCCTTCGTAGCCGTGCGGCAGGAGGCAGACGAGGCCGGACATGCGCAGCCATTTCGCCTCACCCGAGGTGATGAACTGATCAAACATGATCTGCGCGCCATTGGCGAAATCGCCAAACTGCGCTTCCCACATCACCAAGGCGTTCGGTTCGGACAGCGAATAGCCGTATTCAAAGCCAAGGACTGCGTATTCTGACAGCATGGAATCGATCACCTCATACCGGGCCTGGCCTGAGCGGATGTGGTTGAGCGGGTAGTGGCGTTCTTCGGTCGACTGGTCGACGAAGGCGGAATGGCGTTGGCTGAACGTGCCGCGGGTGCAGTCTTGGCCAGACAGGCGCACGGGGAAGCCTTCGGTGGTGAGGGAGCCGAAAGCCAATGACTCGGCTGTGGCCCAATCGAAGCCCTTGCCGGTTGAGAACATTTTATTCTTGGCATCTAACTGGCGGGTGACGGTTTTGTGCAGATCGAAACCGTCGGGGACGCGGGTTAGGGCCGCGCCGACTTCTGCCATGGTTTCCGGCTTTATCGCGGTTTCGCCGCGTTGGTAATTGTCCATGTCCTTGGTGCCGAGGTTTTTCCAGCGGCCATCCAGCCAATCGGCTTTGTTAGGTTTGTAGTCTTTTCCGGCCTCAAACTCCTCGTTCAGTTTGGCTTGGAACGCGGCTTTCATATCCTCAATCTCGCCTTCCGGGATCAGCCCGTCAGCGACAAGACGTTCGGTGTAAAGCTGCAAAGTGGTCTTTTGTTTGCGGATGCGGGTGTACATCGCGGGGTTGGTGAACATCGGCTCGTCGCCTTCGTTATGGCCAAAGCGGCGATAACAGAAGATATCCAGCACGGCGTCTTTGTGGAATTTCTGGCGGTATTCGATGGCGACGCGGGCCGCGTGCACAACCGCCTCTGGGTCATCGCCGTTGACGTGGAAAATCGGCGCTTCGACCATCAGCGCGATGTCGGTGGGGTAGGGGGAGGAGCGGCTGAATGACGGTGCTGTGGTGAAGCCGATCTGGTTGTTCACGATGATATGGATGGTGCCGCCGGTGCGGTGGCCGACAAGGCCCGACAGGCCAAAGCATTCGGCAACCACGCCTTGGCCTGCGAAAGCCGCGTCGCCGTGCAGCAGGATCGGCAGCACTTGGGTGCGGTCTTTGTCGCCCAGCATTTCCTGCTTGGCGCGAACCTTGCCGAGGACCACGGGATTGACCGCCTCCAGATGGCTGGGGTTGGCGGTGAGGGACAGGTGCACGGTGTTGCCATCAAAGGTGCGGTCACTGGACGCGCCGAGGTGGTATTTCACATCGCCCGATCCATCAACATCTTCGGGCTTGAAACTGCCGCCTTGGAATTCGTTGAAAATGGCGCGGTAGGGTTTCATCATCACATTGGCCAGAACGCTTAAACGCCCTCTGTGGGGCATGCCGATGACGATATCGCGCACGCCCAGATTGCCGCCGCGTTTGATGATTTGTTCCATCGCGGGGATCAGGGATTCAGCGCCGTCCAGCCCGAACCGTTTGGTGCCCATGTATTTGACGTGGAGGAATTTTTCATACCCCTCCGCCTCGACCAATTTGTTG
>JANOFE010000119.1:0-10658 GCA_031413495.1 Pseudorhodobacter sp.
TTATCCGCGCAACGATCTCTCCTATGCCGCCAATTTTCTGCATATGTGCTTTGCCGTGCCGTGCGAGGAATACAAGGTAAACCCAATTCTGGCCCGCGCCATGGACCGGATTTTCATTCTCCATGCGGACCATGAACAGAATGCTTCCACCTCCACCGTCAGGCTCGCCGGTTCCTCAGGCGCCAACCCGTTCGCCTGCATCGCCGCTGGCATCGCCTGCCTTTGGGGCCCCGCACATGGCGGTGCCAACCAGGCGGCACTGGAACAGCTGCGCGAAATCGGTACGGTTGATCGTATCCCCGAATTCATCAAGATGGCGAAAGACAAATCATCGGGCGTCCGCCTGATGGGCTTTGGTCACCGGGTTTACAAAAACTTCGATCCCCGCGCCAAGGTGATGAAAGAAAGCTGTGACGAGGTGCTGGACCTGTTGGGCGTGCACAACAATCCGACGCTGCAAGTGGCCAAGGAACTGGAACGCATCGCCCTTGAGGATGATTATTTCATCTCGAAAAAGCTGTATCCCAACGTCGATTTCTATTCCGGCATCATCCTTGATGCGATTGGCTTCCCAACCGCAATGTTCACACCCATCTTTGCGCTGTCGCGCACTGTGGGCTGGATTTCGCAATGGAAAGAAATGATCGCCGACCCGACACAGAAAATCGGCCGCCCGCGCCAGCTGTATATCGGTGAAAAACAGCGCGACTATGTAGATGTGCGCCACCGCTGAATTAGGGCGAAACCTCAGGAAAACGGCGGCCTTTTGGTTGCCGTTTTTTGTTTAGGCACCCGCCCATTGCCCGTCACCGCGGTTTGACAGGTCGCACAAAAGGGATCCGCGCCTGCCACCAGCGGCGCGGTACGGCTTGCGCCGTTGGGTGAACGCGCTCTGACGGGTCTTTGCCCACAACCCGCCTGTGGCGCAGTAAAAACAGCTTTCCCAAACCACGATTGGTGCCCATCATGGGCACTGTCGGATCACATGGAAATCTGTCGCGCCAGCCAGCGGGCAACATAAGCCCACAGCTTTCTGCACGGTCCAGCATCCAGACAAGCGGAATATTGGCCAGCGGTCGTGCCACTTCAAACCCGCCGATCTGGCCACCAATGTCACCATGTGCGCCCCGAAACCAGACCTGTTCAATATTGCCTGGCCAATTGTCCGGGCTTTCCCACAAAACCGGCGCAAAGACGTCGCGCGTCTCGTCCAGGGCCAGAGCGTGAAACCCGTGCTTCACGGCGGGTCCAAGTTGATGGTTGTGAAACGCACTGCGCTGTTCGGTCAGCATCCACAAAAGCGGCAGACGCAGGCCCAGCGCCTTGACGGTATCCCAAACGCCGACCATCTCAACCACCGCATCATCATGGCAGAACCGTCGTGCAAAGGCGCGAGCGGCCACACGGGCTGGATCTGTGCGGTAATGCCGCCAGGCCAACCGCACCGCCCGTTCCGTTGCATGTTCGCGCTTTAGCAGCCCAACCCGGTCAATCACGCCCGCAAGTGACCGCACTGCAAACGCGCCGCGCGAATAGCCGAACAGGAAAATCCTGTCTCCGGGGCGGTAATGGCTGGCCAAATACCCGTAGGCGCGCCTTATCTGCGCATTGATGCCATGCCCCTGCGCCAATGCCGCCGCATAACGCCAACCTTCCCATTGTAGGCCCGGTTCATAGTAAACCGTCCGCCGCCCGGTGACACCCCTTTCCTTCAACAGCCGAAAGGTGATGCCGGCATTGGTTCGCATCCCTTCATCAAGGCTTGAAAACGTGCCGTCCAGTATGATTACATGATCCACAACACCGCGCTGCACCCCCGGTTTCGGGGCAACGGCTGGCTCCACCTCGACCTGTGGTCGCGGATAGAACCAGTGGCGTATGCGGTTAAACAGGCGCAGCAGATGCCTCCTGCAACCAGTGCCAAACCCGGTTTGGCGTGAAAGGCATGTCGATATGCGTCACCCCACGCGGGCCCAACGCATCCAGCACCGCGTTCGAAACTGCGCCCAGCGCGCCCACTGTTCCCGCCTCGCCACAGCCCTTCATACCTAGCGGATTGCGCTTGGTCGGCACCGAATGGGTGGCAAAGCCGATCATTGGCATGTCACCGGCACGCGGCATGGCATAATCCATGAAACTGCCCGACATCAGCTGCCCTTGGTCATCAAACACCGCGTTTTCCATCACCGCTTGGCCAAACCCCTGTGCGACACCACCATGAATCTGCCCTTCCACAAGCTTCGCCGCGATTAAAACACCAAAGTCATCAACAACATGGTAACGATCAAGCCGGATCGCCCCGGTTTCGGGATCAACCTCCACCTCCGCCAAATGCGCGCCATTGGGGAATGATTTACCGTCAATCTCTGTCGTCCGGGCAATATCCAACAAATCCGTCCGCCCTTTTTCCCGCGCCAAATCACCTGCCTCGATCAACGTCAGCCGCAGGTTAGACCCCGCAGCCCCAAAGGTGGCATCCGAAAACGTCACCCCTTGCAGACCAAGCTCGCCTTCAAGAAACGCGCTAAACCCGGCAATCATATGGCCAACCGTTGCCTTAATCGCCGTGCCCTGCACCGTCACAGACCGCGACCCACCCGTGCCACCGCCCGTCGCAATCCGGTCGCTGTCGCCTTCCACAATCCGGACAGACGCCGCATCCAGCCCGGTCTGCGCTGCCACCATTATGGCATAGACCGTCTCATGCCCCTGCCCGTTCGATTGCGTGCCGACATACAACGTGGCTCCGCCATCTGCATCCAGCGTCAATCGTGCCGTTTCTTCCGGATCACCAAGGATCGACTCGATATAAACGCCAAGTCCCTGCCCCCGAAGCAATCCCTTGGCCGCCGACGCGGCCTGCCGTGCTGCGTAACCCGCAACATCAGCCTCCACCCGCAACCGGTTCAAAACGCCGTGAAAATCACCCACGTCGTAAACTTCGCCCGTGGCTGTCGCATAGGGAAACTCAGTCACAAAATTGCGCGCCCGCAGATCAAACGGATCAACGTCCAGCACCCGTGCGGCATGGTCCATCACCCGTTCAATTGTATAAATCGCCTCAGGCCGCCCGGCGCCGCGATAGGCATCAACGGGCGTCGTGTTGGTGTAAACTCCACGCGCGCCAAGATAAGCATGGCTGATATCGTAAACCCCGGTCAGCACCTTGGCGAACAACTCAGACTGGATCGGCTGACCGAACTGCGAATTATAGGCCCCTAGGTTAGATACCAAATTCACGCGGTAGGCCGTAATCCGCAAATCGGCATCAAAGCCGATATCCGCGCGCGCCACCAGATCGCGCCCGGCATTGTCGGTCAGCATACCCTCGCCCCGTTCCGACATCCAGCGCACGGGTTGGCCCAGCATTCGCGCCGCTTGTGCTATCACCACATATTCGGGATAAGCCATCGCCTTCATGCCAAAGCCGCCACCCACATCGGGGTTTGTCACCCGCACCGCATCAGGTGCCAGCCGCAACATGCGGATCAGCTCTTTCTTCTGGTCCCAGACGCCTTGCCCGTTCACGCACAGATGCACCCGGCCACCATCCCATTCGGCATAAGCCCCGCGTGGCTCCACCGCGTTGGCAATCACCCGGTTGTGCACCACCTCAAGGCTGATCTTATGCACCGACCCTGCAAAAGCCGCCTCTGTGCCTTCCGCATCCCCAATGCCGTAATCATAAGCAAGGTTGCCCGGTGCGGTGTCGTGCAGTGCAGCACCCCCAGGTGCCAGCCCCAGCGATACCGGCAAATCACGGGTCTCCACTCCGATCAATTCGCAAGCATCCCGCGCGGCCTCAATAGTGTCCGCAATCACCACCGCAATCGGCTCGCCCACATAACGCACATGTCCCTGCGCCAGCACGGGCCGCTCCGTGAAAGCCCCACGTGACCCATTCCGGTTCTTAACCCGCGCGCCCTTCATGCCCAGAATGACGCCTGATGCCGCCAGATCGTCCGCCCCCAGCACCAGATGCACGCCGGGCACATCGCGCGCAGCGCCCAGATCAAGACCAATGATCGCCCCATGCGCAACGGTGGACCTCAAAAATACCGCATGCAGCGCGCCCGCTGGCGCAATATCGTCCACATAGCGCCCGGCCCCGGTCAGAAACCTTATGTCCTCGCGTCGCCGCATAGGTTGCGCTGATCCAAATTTTGCCGAGGCATTCATACCAACCGTCCACTTTCATTGCTCAGCACCAAAAACTACGCCCCCGGTTGGAATTGTCCAGCCGGGGGCGCAAGGTATTCACAGATGAGACGCCGATTAGGGCCGCAGCGACAGCACCGTGGCCAATGTCAGCTCACCAAAGCCGTTGAACCGGGTGTTCGTCACGGTTGAATAGGCACCAAGCCCTTCAAAAATCACGAAATCGCCTTCCGCAATATCGGCAGGCAGCATCACATCGCCCGGCAAGCGGTCCACCGAATCGCAAGTTGGCCCAAACACGATACGAGGCGCAGCCGCCCCCCGCCGCGCTTCGCCATTCGGTGCCACAACACGTGTGCGGTCAATCACACCAATCAGCGGCAATTCAGCCAGCGCGCCATAGATGCCATCGTTCAGGAATACATGCATGTCATCGCGCACCGATTTCACGCGGGTCGCCAGCGTAAACGCATCGCCGCACAGGCCCCGGCCCGGTTCACACACTAGCAATGGCCGATCATCGCCGAATGCCTCTGTCGCCACCCGGTCGATCAACGCGAATGTGGCCTCCAGCTGCGGCACCACGCCATGCAACCGGTGCGACGGGAACCCGCCGCCGACGTTCAGCCGCGCAATGGTGACGCCAGCCTCGGCCGCAATCGTCGCCGCCGCGCGGATATAGGCATCCCATGCGGCCGGATCAGTGCATTGCGTGCCCGGGTGGAAGGTGATCGACGGGATAAACCCGGCCTCTGCCACACGGCGCAAAAGACCTACAGCCACATCGGCAGTTGCGCCGAACTTGGCACCGAAATTATAGGCCGCACCCGATACTGGCAGCTTAAACCGCACAGTGATTTCAGTGCCTTCCGCAGGCACACCCGCTATCAGCTTTTCCAGTTCGGACCGGCTGTCCACCGAGTAAGATTTTACCCCCAATTCCACGGCCACCGCAATTTCACTGCGCGACCGGACCGGATTGTTGTAATGCAACGCCGCATCGGGTGCCAAACGCCGGATCAGATACATCTCAAACGGCGATGCCACGTCATAGCCACGAATACCCGCTGCCGCCAAATTCTCAACCACGGCCTCACCGGGGTTGGACTTCACCGCATAGGTCACCATGCCGGGGAAGCCGTCAATAAACCGCCGCGCCGCCGATTGCAGGGCGGCAGGTGCAAAGAACAGCACCGGGTTTTCCGGCTGCACAGAGCGCAGATATTCGGATGGATTGGTCCAGATTGTCTTAGAAAGTCCCATCGGCGCATTCCTTCTTTAGCCAATAAGACGCAAGAGAACCGCCCGCTGATTGCGGAAATGGCGGCACCTGCGCGGTTTTTTACAAACCAGGCCAGGTGCGTATGAGCCGCCCTTTTCCTGAAAACGTGGACCTTGCATATGGGGCACAAAGTGACCGATGAAAATAGGTGATTTGTATAAATTATCTGTCATAATGACGAAAAAGTTGGGCATATCGTATGGATGACGTTGATCGCAGTATTCTGGCGCTTCTGGGGGCCGATGCCCGTATGTCGGTGGCGCTGCTGGCGCGGCGACTAAAGGTAGCGCGTTCCACCATTCAGGCCCGGCTTGAGCGGTTGGAAACCACCGGTATCATCGGCGGCTATACCCTGAAACTGGGCGAGGCCGCCCGCCAAGGCCGGATTCGTGCCTCGATTCTGCTGTCGATCGAGGCGCGCGCGCAAGCCGGCATCGTCACCCGACTGAAATCCATCCCTGAGGTGGAACGCGCCTCCACCACCTCTGGCCGCTTCGACCTGCTGTTGCAAATCGCCGCGCCCAATACGCAGGTGCTCGACCAAGTGCTCGATGAAATCGGCACCATCACCGGCGTACTGTCCTCTGAAAGCCTGATCCACCTGTCGACAAAAATCGACCGAGCGGTGTAAACAGGCCACTTTTGGCCTGCGCCGATGCGGTCTTGTTGAAATGACGGAGTAACTTTGCCAGCCTCTTTGAATACACCCATCCAAGGAGGTTCCGATGAGCTATATTGACGGCTTCGTAATTCCCGTCCGCAACGCCGACCGGGAAATCTACCGCCAGCACGAACTCAAATGGTGGACGCATTTCAAAGCGAAAGGCGCGTTGACACTGGTTGCAGGCTGGGGCGATGACGTGCCCGCGGGAAAACGCACTGACTTGCGCCGTGCGGTTGACTTGCAATCCGATGAATCGGTCGTTTTCTGCTGGATGACTTGGCCCGACAAGGCAACCCGTGACGCCGCTTATGCGCAGCTGGAACCTCAGCCCGGTAGTGGCGAAGCCATGGATATGCCGTTTGACGGCAAGCGCATGATCTTCGGTGGTTTCGTCCCCTTGCTGGATGAAAGCTGATACCGCAGAATCTGTCGGGTTCCTGAATCCTATGAAGGTCCAACATGTGGTTCCGTCTATCTCAATAAAAAGATGTAGATTTCAAGCACCCGGTGTTCTTATGCAATTCCTACATCAACAGTTTGAACACTTGAATAGTGCAGTCAGGCTTCCGGCAAACTCCGCGTCAGGATATTGGTCAGCATTTCCTGCAGATCGTCTTCTTGCATGTTGCGGATCACAGAGATTCGCCCTGCGATCAGCAAGTCAGCCAACCCATGCGCCGTGGCCCAAACCGCCGTTGCGTCCTGTGCGGCGTCGCCGCCCACCAGCATGACTTGGGCCTTCAAATGGCCAATCGCCCCTTCCGCAGCCCCCTTCAGCGCCGCATTTTTATAATCGGTGCGCTCGGACCCGAACATCAGCCTGAACAGCGCAGGCCGCGCTCGCGCGAAACCCACATAGCCAAGACCCGCCGCGATCAATTGATCGCGCGGAGTTTTTGGCGCGCGCGCCTCGAACGCATGCTGCGTGGCCAGAAAGTCCTGAAAGCCGTAGGCCGCGAGGGCTGTCAATAAACCTGTCGCATCGCCAAAATGATGCGCCGGCGCGGCATGGCTGACCCCCGCCCGCTTGGCCACCGACCGCAAGGAAAACGCCTCAACCCCGCGTTCCGCCAATTCTGCCTCAGCGGCCAAAAGCAGCGCGGCGCGCAAATCGCCGTGGTGGTATGGTTTTTCATCAGACATTTCCCTCACCTATCCCGTTATCTTGGCATTGTCAAAATCATATCTTGACAGTGACTAGACTAAAATGCCATCTATTCTGACACTGCCTAGATAGGATGCCCGATGCACCCCGATACCCTGTTCCAAATCGCCAACCCTTTTGCAGTGCTAGGTTGGCTTGCCCTGATTTTGGCCCCTGCGGCGCCACGTCTGACAGACATGGTCGCCAGTCTTATCATTCCGCTTTTACTCAGCGTGGCCTACAGCGCGCTGATGCTGACATATTGGTCAAGCGCAACAGGCGGCTACGGCAGCCTGCCCGACGTGATGGCGCTGTTCACAGACCCCTACATCGCCCTTGCCGGATGGGTCCACTACCTCGCCTTCGACTTGCTCATCGGCGCATGGGCCACCCGAACAGCGCGTGGCGAGAATATCCCCCACCTACTGACCCTCCCCCATCTCGGGCTGATCTTCCTGTTCGGCCCCGCCGGGTTCCTGACCTTTCACGCCATGCGTGCGGACTTCCGCCTGCGCACCCCAAATAATGGAGCCTCCGCATGACCGTCCTTACTGCCCGCCAGCATTTCAACTTCATCAACCGCATGACTCGCGACGCCCCCGCCTTCACCCACCTCGCCCTGTTCATCGCCCTCACCGCGATCCCCCTGCTCGCCACAGCCGCCCTCGACACCCGAGATTTCCTTAACGCCCCTGTCTGGCAAAAACCCCTGCAATTCCATCTGGCCCTCGCCACATACATCGTCACCCTCGCCTTTTTCGCCCGCTATCTGCCCACCCCAATGACCACCCGCAAATGGCGCATCTACGCGGCAATCGTCTGTTTTTGCATTCTGGCAGAGCTGGTCTGGGTTGGTGGAGCCGCCGCTTATGGAACCGCCTCGCACTTCAACATCGCGAGCCCCGTCATGGCCGCGCTTTACGGCCTGATGGGTGTCTTCGCCGTCATCCTCACCTCCCCCAGCCTTGCGATGGGCGTGGTCATCTGGCGTAATCCAAACACTGGCCTCAGCCCCGCCCTGCACCTTTCCATCTCCCTAGGCCTGATCCTGACGTTTCTGCTTACCCTCATCGCCGCTGGCACCATGTCCTCGATGTCCGGCCACCTGATCGGCACCCCCACAACCAACGAAAGCCTGCCCATCCTCGGCTGGTCGCGCGAAGTTGGCGACCTGCGGACCGCCCACTTCTTTGCCACCCACGCCCTGCACGCCCTGCCCATCATCGGCCTCATCGCCGCCCGCGCCCTCAGCCCAACCACAGCCCGCGCAACCGTCTGGCTATCCGCCGCCGCCTACTGCGCCCTTGTCGCATTCGCAATGGTCCAAGCCTTCCAAGGCCAACCCTTCCTCTGATCCCCCGCAAACCGCTTCCCCTGCCCCGGCCCCTGCGCTAAACACCCCGCAACAACTGCGGGAATACACAAATGCCAATGGAAAAGACCTTCAACGCGGCTGAGGCTGAAGCCCGCCTTTACGCCATGTGGGAAGCGCGCGGTGCCTTCAAAGCCGGAGCCAACGCCAAACCAAACGCTGAAGCCTTTTCCATCGTTATCCCGCCGCCAAACGTCACCGGCTCCCTGCATATGGGCCACGCCTTCAACAACACGCTGCAAGATATCCTGATCCGCTGGCACCGCATGCAGGGGCATGACACGCTGTGGCAGCCCGGCACCGATCACGCTGGCATTGCCACCCAAATGGTGGTCGAACGCGACCTTGCCCTTACCCAACAACCCACCCGCCGCGACATGGGCCGCGAAGCCTTCACCGCCAAAGTGTGGGAGCAAAAGGTAAAATCCGAGGCCACCATTCTGGGCCAGCTCAAACGCCTCGGTGCCTCCGCCGATTGGTCGCGCACCGCCTTCACCATGGACCCGAATTTCCACGACGCCGTGATCAAGGTGTTCGTTGAAATGTATAACAAAGGCCTGATCTATCGCGGCAAACGTCTGGTCAACTGGGACCCGCATTTTGAAACCGCGATCTCTGATCTTGAGGTCGAAAATATCGAAGTCGCAGGCCATATGTGGCACTTCAAATACCGCCTCGCCGGGGCTGAAACCTATGAATACATCGAAAAAGACGAAAACGGCACGGTAACCCTGCGCGAAACCCGTGATTATATCGCCATCGCCACCACACGCCCCGAAACCATGCTCGGCGACGGCGCGGTTGCCGTACATCCGTCCGACGCGCGCTACAAACCGATCCTCGGCAAAATGGTGCATCTGCCGCTTTGCGACCGCCTGATCCCGATCATCGCCGATGAATACCCCGATCCCACCTTCGGCTCCGGTGCCGTCAAAATTACGGGCGCGCATGATTTCAACGATTATGCCGTCGCCAAGCGCAACACGATCCCCTGCTACCGCCTGATGGATACCCGCGCCCAAATGCGCGCCGACGGGGCCGATTACGCCACCGCCGTCACCCGCGCCCGCGAAATCGCCGCCGGATCGCCGACCACGGAGGCAGAGGTTGATAGCCTGAACCTCGTCCCCACCAAATACCGCGGGCTGGACAGGTTAGAGGCGCGCAAACTGGTCGTGGCCGACATCACCGCCGCAGGCCTTGCCGTCACCACGCTGGTCAAATCCATCGACCCGGAAACCGGTTCCGAACACCTGACCCGCGAACCCGTGGTTGAGGCGAAAAAAATCATGCAGCCCTTCGGCGACCGTTCCAAAGTCGTCATCGAGCCGATGCTGACCGACCAATGGTTCGTCGATACCGCCAAAATCGTCGAACCCGCGCTGGACGCTGTGCGCAATGGCACCACCAAAATCATCCCCGCATCCGGCGAGAAAACCTATTACCACTGGCTGGAAAACATCGAGCCATGGTGCATCAGCCGCCAGCTTTGGTGGGGCCACCAGATTCCGGTTTGGTATGGGCCGGATCCAATTGTTGTTGAAGACGCAGATGCCCTTCCCGGTGAGAGCGTGACCTTCTGTGCAGCCAATGAATTTGATCTCATTGCTCAGGCGAAGGCCTTTTACGGAAATTACTGCAAGAACGGCGAGAGTATCGAGATTGAAATCGAGAAATCTGATCCCGATTTTGGAGCTGCCACATCATGTACACATTCTATGCACGGCAAGGGCCGGACTATTGAGATAGGTATATTCCGCGACCCCGACGTCCTAGACACATGGTTCTCCTCCGGCCTCTGGCCCATCGGTACCCTCGGATGGCCGGAACAAACCCCGGAACTCGCCAAATACTTCCCCACCTCGGTGCTGGTCACAGGCCAAGATATCCTGTTCTTCTGGGTCGCCCGCATGATGATGATGCAGCTTGCCGTGGTCGGTGAAATCCCCTTCCACACGGTCTACCTGCACGGCCTCGTACGCGACGCCAAGGGCAAAAAGATGTCGAAATCCCTCGGCAACGTCATCGACCCGTTGGA
>JANOFE010000120.1:0-1944 GCA_031413495.1 Pseudorhodobacter sp.
CGTTCATACCGGGGCGGGCAAGGGCAAATCTTCCTCCGGCTTTGGCATGATCCTGCGCTGTATCGCGCATGAAATGCCCTGTGCTGTGGTGCAATTCATCAAAGGCGCATGGGACACGGGCGAGAGGCGCATGATCGAAGCACATTTTTCGCATCTTTGCCAGTTCCACGCCATGGGCGAGGGTTTCACCTGGGAAACCCAAGACCGGGCGCGGGATATTGCGATGGCCGAAAAGGGCTGGGCCAAGGCCAAAGAACTGATCCTTGACCCCAATATCCAGCTGGTCCTGCTGGATGAGATCAACATCGCCTTGCGATATGATTACCTTGATATCGCTGAAGTGGTGGCCTTTCTGCGCGATGAAAAACCACCGTTAACCCATGTCGTGCTGACCGGCCGCAATGCGAAGGATGATCTGATCGAACTCGCCGATCTGGTCACTGAAATGACACTGATCAAACATCCGTTTCGGTCCGGCATCAAAGCCCAAAAAGGCGTGGAATTCTAATCGTGATTTGGGCTGACAGGCAAAATGAGTATTTAGGTGAAAAGGAAATCACAAAGCGGCTTCCTTTTCGAAAAAATACTCCCGCCGGAGGCATCTGCCTTTGAAAGCGTTGATGATTCAAGGCGCCGGGTCCAATGTCGGCAAATCGCTGTTGGTGGCGGGCCTGTGCCGTGCGGCAAAACTGCGCGGGCTTAACGTGGCCCCGTTCAAGCCGCAAAATATGTCTAACAACGCGGCAGTCACCGCTGATGGCGGCGAAATTGGTCGCGCGCAGGCGCTGCAGGCTTTGGCCTCGGGCCGCGCGCCGATCGTCGATATGAACCCGGTTTTGTTGAAACCCGAATCGGAAACCGGAAGCCAAGTCATCGTGCAGGGCAAGCGCGTGGCAACAGTCAAAGCCCGCGAATATGCCGCATTAAAACCGAGCCTTATGGCCCCTGTTCTGGACAGTTTTCATAGGCTGAAATCACAAGTTGATCTGGTCATCGTCGAAGGCGCGGGCAGCCCGGCAGAGGTAAACCTGCGGCAAGGGGATATCGCAAATATGGGCTTTGCCTGCGCGGCGGGAGTGCCTGTTGTTCTGATCGGCGACATAGATCGTGGCGGTGTGATCGCCCAAATCGTCGGCACTCAGGCCGTTCTGGATGCGGGCGATAATGCCATGATCGTAGGCTTCATCATCAACAAGTTTCGCGGCGATGTCAGCTTGTTCGATGATGGCTATACCCTGATCGCCCAGCGCACGGGTTGGCAAGGCTACGGAGTGGTTCCCTTTTTCAACCAAGTCTCCCGACTGCCCGCCGAAGACGCGCTTGATTTGCCCAACACCCGCGGCACCGGGGCCATAAAAATCGCCTGCCTCGCCCTGTCACGCATCGCGAATTTCGATGACCTTGATCCTTTGGCGCAGGAACCAGGCATCAGTCTGACGATGATCAAACCGGGCCAAGCGATTCCTGGTGATACCGATCTTGTCATAATCCCCGGATCAAAATCCACCCGAGGCGATCTGGCCTATCTGCGCGCGCAGGGCTGGGACATCGACCTTGCCGCCCATGCCCGCCGGGGGGGCCGCATCCTTGGCATCTGTGGCGGGTATCAGATGCTGGGGATTAGCGTGCAAGACCCCGATGGCATCGAAGGGCCGCCCGGTACATCGCCCGGCCTTGGCCTGCTGGATGTCGAAACCTTGATGACACCTGACAAGCATCTGACCCGCGTCACCGCCACCCATGCCGCCAGTAAAACCCCAATGGACGGCTATGAGATTCACATTGGCCGCACTGATGGTCCTGCCCGACTAAGGCCCTTTGCCTATATCGCAGGTTCGCCAGAAGGGGCCATGTCGCCCAATGGCCGCATCATCGGCAGTTACCTGCATGGCATGTTTACCGGTGACGCCTTTCGCAAAGCCTTTCTCACCGATCTGGGGGCCA
>JANOFE010000121.1:0-1683 GCA_031413495.1 Pseudorhodobacter sp.
CTCCAAAGCAGCAACACCCGCTTTGGTGATCACCAGTTGATCACGCTTCAGGATGTCATAGACGTTTGCGCCCATCGTTGGCAGCACGTCGATGCCTTCGATGTTGCGCGCCGCCATCACGAAGTTTTCGTTCAGCTCGGCACCATCAATGATCAGCACGCGCTTCCAGCCCAATTCCTTAGCGGCTTTCGCCAGGATTGAGGATTTCGCTTCGGCCATCGTAATCGCGTCAATGATGATCAATTCACCCGCTGCGGCCTTGGCCGACAGCGCATGCTTCAAACCCAAAGCGCGGAACTTTTTCGGCAGATCATGGGCGTGGCTGCGGGGCTGTGGGCCCTTTACAACACCACCATGACGGAAGATCGGCGCTTTCTTGGAACCGTGACGTGCGCCACCGGTGCCTTTTTGCTTGTAGATCTTCTTGGTCGAATAGGACACCTCGGCGCGGGTCAGCGTCGAATGTGTGCCAGCTTGGGCTTTCGCCCGCTGCCAACGCACAACGCGGTGCAGGATATCGGCGCGCGGCACAAGACCGAACAGTGCTTCATCAAGCTCGATGGAACCGGCTTTGCCGCCTTCCAGATTGATCACATTCAGTTTCATGCTTCACCGCCTTCGGTCTTCGCGTCGCTTGCGGGCGCATCATCGGTCTGTGGCTGCTCGGATGCGATTGTTGCCGCTTCTTCCGCAGCCATCCGGTCGGCCAACATCGCCGCTTCGTGTTCTGCCTCAGCGGCGGCTGCCGCTGCTGCTGCCGCTTCAGCCGCCTTGTGGGCGGCCTCACGGTCAGATTTCAACGCCGCAGGGCGGATCGCAGTATCAGGAACCGGCTTTTTGACCGCATCCTTGATGGTCACCCAGCAGCCTTTTGATCCGGGGACAGCGCCCTTGATCATGATCAACCCACGGTCGCTGTCGGTCTTCACAACCAACAGGTTCTGCGTGGTGGAACGCACAGCACCCATGTGTCCGGCCATCTTCTTGCCTTTGAACACCTTGCCGGGGTCCTGGCACTGGCCCGTGGACCCGTGTGAGCGGTGCGATACCGAAACACCGTGGCTGGCCCGCAGACCGCCAAAGTTGTGACGCTTCATAGCGCCCTGAAAACCCTTACCAATCGAGGTGCCAGCAACATCAACGAACTGACCCGAAAAGTAATGATCCGCAGTGATTTCTTCACCCACGCCGATCATGCAATCAGGGGTTACCCGGAATTCCGCGATCTTGCGCTTTGGTTCCACGTTTGCCTTGGCAAAGTGGCCGCGCATTGGTGCCGTGGTCCGCTTGACCTTGGCCATGCCTGCACCAAGTTGGACGGCGGTATAACCATCCGTCTCAACGGTGCGCTGTGCAACAACCTGCAAGCTGTCAAGCTGAAGAACGGTCACAGGAACCTGCGCGCCATTTTCCATGAACAGCCGGGTCATCCCCAGCTTTTTTGCGATTACGCCAGAACGCATGGTATCACGCCCCCGCCAGTTTGATTTCGACATCAACGCCAGCCGCAAGATCAAGCTTCATGAGCGCGTCTACGGTTTGCGGTGTCGGGTCAACAATATCCAGAAGGCGCGAATGCGTGCGAATTTCCCACTGGTCGCGCGACTTTTTGTCGATATGTGGCCCACGCAGAACGGTGAAGCGTTCAATCTTGCGCGGCAGCGGAATTGGGCCGCGCACTTG
>JANOFE010000122.1:0-36069 GCA_031413495.1 Pseudorhodobacter sp.
TGCCGCAAGACCTGATCTTTGAAGGCGGGCCGGATTTGGAATGGGAGGCTGATATTGCCTGGATCATTCGTGGCGGTGCGGACCCGATGGAGTGGATCAAGTGGTATGGCGACAGGATTACTGCCGTGCATGTGAAAGACATCGCCCCCGAGGGGCAGAACGAGGACGAAGACGGTTGGGCCGATGTGGGCCACGGCACGGTGGATTGGGCCGGGTTGATGGCGGCATTGCGGGGCACCAAATGCACGAATTTCGTGATGGAACATGACAATCCATCCGATCACACACGGTTTGCGACGCGGTCAATCACATCGGCTAAGGGGTTCTGATCATGGATAAACTTGGCATTGGCATCATCGGGTGTGGCAATATCTCGACCACCTATTTCTCTCTGGCCCCGATGTTCAAGGGCATCGAAGTGCGGGCCTGCGCCGATACGCGCATGGCGGCGGCTGTGGCGCGCGCGGAAGAATACGGTGTGGTGGCGCAATCGGTTGAGGATTTGCTGGCCAATCCAGCAGTGGATGTGGTGATCAACCTGACGATACCGGACGCGCATTTCGAGGTGTCGAAACTGGCACTGCAGGCCGGCAAACATGTGTGGAGCGAAAAGCCATTGGTGCTGTCGATGGCCGAAGGGCTGGAATTGCGCAATCTGGCTGCGGCGGGTGGCCTGCGGGTGGGTTGCGCACCTGATACGTTCCTTGGCGGATCGCACCAGTTTGCCCGCGCGATGATTGATGAGGGAAAGATTGGGCGTATCGTGGCGGGATCGACCGCCGTGATGAGCCACGGAATGGAACATTGGCACCCGAACCCGGATTTCTTTTTCTTGCCCGGTGGTGGCCCGATGCTGGATCTGGGGCCCTATTACATTGCCAATCTGATCAACCTGATAGGCCCAATCAAACGGGTGGCGGCGTTGGCCAATGCATCCAGCCCAACGCGGACCATTTCCAACGGCGCGCGGTCAGGGGAAACGATTCCCGTTAAAACGCCGACCAATATTCATGCGCTGCTGGAGTTTCACAATGGGGCAACGGTGAACCTGTCGACCAGCTGGGATATCTGGTCGCACAAGCGCGCGCATATGGAGATTTACGGCGATGAGGGGTCGCTTTATGTGCCGGACCCGAATTTCTTTGGGGGTGCTGTGGAAATGGCGGGCAGCGACGGGCTGATCAAGGAAGCGGCGCTGTGGGACCACCCGTTCGGGCGGGCGAACCAGAACCATAACGGGGTGGAGCGGGCAAACTACCGCAGTGCCGGGCTGGCCGATATGGCGGCGGCTATGCGCGATGGGCGGGATCACCGCGCATCGCTGGACCGCACCCTGCACGGGGTTGAGGTGATGCTGGCGGTGCTGCAATCGGGGGAAACGGGGCAGTTCGTGACGCTGCAGACGACCTGCACGCAACCCGCACCGCTTGGGCCGACGGAAGCGGCGGGTTTGCTGGTCTAGTCGGTCACAGGCGCAGGAAGCCGGCATCAATGGGCAGGGCGCGGTGAGCGCGGCCTGCCCCGGTTATCAAAAGATGATCGTTCTTCAACTGAATATCATCGACAGCCTCGCCAGTGGGCCAATGGATGCAGCCGGTGATATGGCGGGTCTCGACCGTGCTGTTGGGGGCCAAAACCAACGCGTGGTCTTGGCCGGCTTGCGTCAGAATGTCATCGGGCAGGTTCAGCAGACGCGGGGCGACCCCCTCTTCAACGCCCAGACAGCCGGTATGGCGGCCCAACCACGGCGCATAGTCGCGCCCACCGTTAGAATGCCACAGCATGGTCATCGGCAGGTGGCTGGGGTTGCGCAGGCTGATATAGAGATCACGCTCAATGGGACGGGATACGGCGGTCCAGCCAAGCGGGCTATCGGGGGCCTCCAGCGCGATCACGAAATCCTCGTGCGCGGGGCCAAAGGGATATTGGGTCAGGTCAATGGTGCCGCCTGCTGCCGCTGGAAAATGCCGCGGGTCACTACTGCGGGCGGGATAATGCAGGATTGATCTGCCACGAGATGGGTCCGTTTCAGGCGCGGTTTGTGGGGTTTCGAACCAGCGTTTGGCCGAAAACCGCAACAAGCCGCCATTTGGCAGGGCAATCATGGCATGGTTGGCCGCCGAGATTGCGCCCTGCCCGCCGGTAAAGATGTGTCGCTGATAGAGGAACGGGTGGTTATCGGTCAGTGACAGCTCTTTGGTAACGGTGGCCCCCATCACTTTTTGATCTAGGATGCAGCGCAGAGCGTTGGCTGTCACCGCTCCATCCGGCGACCAGTGCCCATTGGCAGGCCAACCATGTAATGGTGCGCTGTCAATCGACGCGTCAGAAAAGGGCGCGCAGAAAAAATCGCCCTCAAGATGTGCTTGATGCGGCGGTGCGTCTGCAGGCAATTGCAGGCCTGTGCCAACCCAAGGCGCGCGGTGCATCATAGAAATACGCTTGCCTTGATCGGTTACCACAAAATCAGAAATTATTCCGCAATCGGGGCCAAAACCAAATTCGATCCCCTGCGCGGCAATCCGCAGGGGCGGTGCATTTGCAAGGTGTTGATCAGCGCCCAACGCCGACATAGGCGTCAAACCCCGCGCGTTCCGCCTCGGCCCGGCTGTACAGGTTACGCAGGTCGGCCATGCGGGGGGATGCCATCTTTTTCGCCATTTTGCCCAAATCAAGCGCCCGGAATTCGTTCCATTCGGTCAGGATAACCACCAGATCAGCACCTTGGGTGGCTTGATAAGGATTGTCATGCCATTTGACACCGGGCAGCAGCAGTTCCCCCTCATGCTTGCCTTGCGGATCGACCACGCGCACCTTTGCCCCGGCGCCAACCAGCGCGGGCACGATTGTTAGCGATGGGGCATCGCGCATATCATCTGTGTTGGGTTTGAACGTCACACCCAGCACGGCAATGATCTTGTCGCGCAGCACGCCATCACACAAATCCTCGATCTTGGTGATCATGCGGCGTTTCACTTCGTCATTCACTTTGATGACGGTTTCCGTGATCTGCATCGGCACTGCGTGTTCCTGGCCCATCCGAGCCAAGGCCTTGGTATCTTTGGGAAAACATGATCCGCCATAGCCGGGGCCTGCATGCAGAAACTTGTTGCCGATGCGGCCATCCATGCCAATGCCTTTGGACACGGCTTTGATATCGGCACCTACCCGTTCGCACAGAGCCGCAATTTCGTTGATGAACGTGATCTTGGTGGCCAGAAACGCATTGGCTGCGTATTTGATCATCTCGGCGGACTCAAGGCCGGTGTAGACCACCGGAAAATCGCGCAGGAACAGCGGGCGGTAGACATCGGCCATCACATTTCGGGCGCGATCGGATTCGACCCCAACAACCACCCGGTCTGGGCGCATGAAATCATCAATCGCAGCGCCTTCGCGCAGGAATTCGGGGTTCGATGCCACGTCAAATTCGGCCTTCGGGTTGGCTTTGGAAATCACCGCGTGAACTTCGCGGTTGGTGCCAACCGGAACGGTCGATTTGGTTACAACGACGGTGTAACCGGTCATGCAGAGCGCCACTTCGGCGGCAGCGGCCATCACATAGGTCAGGTCGGCATGGCCATCGCCACGCCGCGTTGGCGTGCCGACCGCGATAAAAACCGCGCCCGCGCCATCAACCGCAGCGGCGAGATCATCGGTGAAAGACAGACGACCTGCAGCCATATTTTTCGCCATCAGCAGATCAAGGCCTGGCTCATAAATTGGAACTTCGCCTTTGTTAAGCATATCCAGTTTGGCCAAATTTTTATCGACACAAACAACATCATGCCCAAAGTCAGAAAAGCACACGCCCGAGACAAGGCCAACGTAGCCGGTTCCAATTACAGCAATCTTCACAATCATGACCCTTCAAGGTGTTTTCCGTCTGCAAACGCGATGCTGCAAAGCGGCGTAAATGTCAACGAAAAGCCGGTTTTTGCGATGTTGCTTTTCGCTCGACAATCCGGGGTGTATGCCCTTACGTTAACGATAACATTTTGCGTGAGGGCTGCCATGATCAAACCACATATCTTGCAGATCGGCAGCTATCCTGACTGGGATCAAGTGCCTTTGGACGCGGCGTTTACCTGCCATCGGTATTTTGCAGCGGAGGATAAAGCAGCGTTTCTGGCCGACGTTGGCCCCAAAGTGCGCGCCATAGCGACGCGCGGTGATTTGGGGGCCACAAAGACAGTGATTGACGCGTGCCCGCAGTTAGAGATGATTTCGGTCTACGGCGTTGGCTATGACGCGGTGGATTTGGCGGCCTGCCGTGCGCGGGGAATTCATGTCACCAACACGCCGGATGTTTTAAGCGAGGATTGCGCTGATCTGGGGGTGGCGATGATGCTATGCGCGGCGCGCGGCATGGTGGCGGCCGAGGCTTGGGCGCGGGGTGGGTCTTGGGCCACCAAGGGCGGCTATCCGTTGCAGTCCCGCGTCTGGGGTAAGCGGGCGGGTATTTTGGGGCTGGGCCGGATTGGCGTTGAAGTGGCAAAACGGCTGCAGGGCTTTGGCATGGATATCGCTTATTCGGCGCGCAGTGCGAAAACGACGCCGGGGGATTGGGCCTATATCACCGATCCAGTGGCACTGGCTGCGCGGTCTGATTTTCTGTTCGTGACCCTAAGCGCATCGGCAGAGACGCGGCATATCGTGAATGCCGATGTGATTGCTGCGCTGGGACCGCAAGGCATGTTGATCAACATATCCCGTGCCGGGAATATTAACGAGGCGGCGTTGCTGGATGCGCTGGAGACAGGTGCGCTCGGGTCGGCGGCACTGGATGTGTTTGAAGGCGAGCCTGCGTTGAACCCGCGCTTTTTGGCACTGCCGAACGTGCTGTTGCAACCGCATCATGCGTCCGGCACGTTTGAGACACGCCAAGCCATGGGCAAACTGGTACGCGACAATCTGATGGCACATTTTACCGGAAAACAGCTGCTGACGCCGGTTTAAGGCGCGATCACTTATCTTTGGCCGGGGGCCATTTCGCTGGTATTCCTGCCCGCAATGATGACCATGGCTATAGCTTTGGAAAGGTCTGCAATGACGTCGTTTGAAATTCTTGATCCGGCGTTTGGCACCTATATTCTGGGCAATGCGCCCATCAAAAAGCTGGCCACGGGGTTTGATTGGGTCGAGGGGCCGGTTTGGTTTGGTGATGCAGGGTGTTTGCTGTTTTCCGACATTCCGAACAACAGGATTTTGCGCTGGACACCGGGCCTTGGGATTTCGACGTACCGCGAGCCGTCAAACTATGCGAACGGTCACACGCGGGACGCGCAAGGGCGGTTGGTATCGTGTGAACATGGCTTGCGCCGCGTGACGCGGACGGAACATGACGGGCGGATCACGGTGATTGCCGATGGCTATCAGGGCAAGCCATTGAATTCGCCCAATGATGTTGTGGTGAAATCGGATGGTTCGATTTGGTTCTCCGACCCGCACTACGGGATTTTGTCGGATTATGAAGGGTACCGCGCTGTGCAGGAACTGCCCTGTCAGGTGTACCGGGTTGATACCACTGGTGCGATGTCGATTGTGGCGGAAGATTTCAACTGCCCGAATGGACTGGCATTTTCGCCCGATGAAACGCGTCTTTACATCGCCGATACCGGACGGATGTTTCATACCGATCCGCAGCACATTCGGGTGTTTGATGTGGCGGGGGCAAAGCTTTCGGGTGGTGCGGTGTTTCACAAAGTCAGCCCCGGCTGTGCCGACGGCATTCGCACCGATACGGATGGCAATCTGTGGGCATCAGCAGGCGATGGCGTGCATTGCATAGCCCCTGACGGGCATCTGATGGGCAAGATTCTGGTACCAGAAGTGGTGTCGAACATCTGCTTTGGTGGGCGCGCGAAACACCAGTTGTTCATTACCGCCACGACCAGCCTTTACGCGATATCCCTGAACCGGAACGGAGTACAAACCCCATGACTCATGCACAGAAGGGGGCCCACGCACAGATTGGTCTGATTGGCCTTGGCACCATGGGCAGCATGTTGGCGCTGAACATCGCGGAAAAGGGCTTCAGGATCGCGGTCTGGAACCGCACCACAGCCGTGACGCATGACTTTGCGGCGGGCGCAGGGGAATTGGCGGCGAAGATCGTGCCAACGGATAGTCTTGCCGATCTGGTAGCTGTGATTGCAAAGCCCCGCGCGATCATTCTGATGGTACCCGCGGGGCAAGCGGTGGATGACCAGATTGCCGCGTTGCGGCCGCTGTTGGACCATGACGATCTGATCATCGACGCCGGCAATGCGTTGTTTCATGACACCAACCGGCGGGCGGCCGATGCGGCTGCTCAGGGACCCCGGTTTCTGGGCATCGGCGTGTCAGGCGGCGAGGAAGGCGCGCGGCACGGCCCGTCTATCATGGGCGGCGGCATGCGGGCAGATTGGGACCTTGTGGAACCCATCCTGAGTGCGATTTCGGCAAAGTATAAAGGCACGCCTTGCGCCACCTATATGGGCGAGGCGGGGGCCGGGCATTTCGTGAAATCGGTGCACAACGGCATTGAATATGCAGATATGCAGATGATCGCCGAGGTTTACGGTGTGATGCGCGATGGCATGGGGATGGCTGCGCCTGCCATTGCGGGCGTGTTTGACGGTTGGAATAAGGGTGTCCTGCAATCCTATCTGATCGAAATTTCCGGGGCTGTTTCGGCAGCGATAGACCCTGTTTCGGGGTCTGCGATGCTGGATGTCATCCTTGATCGTGCGGGGCAAAAGGGCACCGGACGCTGGACGGTGATTGAAGCGCAGCATCTGGCGGCAACGATTCCGGCGATCGAGGCGGCAGTTATGGCGCGCAACCTTTCGGCACGGCTGGAAGAACGCCGCGCGGGCGAAGCGGTGTTCGGTGCGGCCCCGGTTGCCATGCCGGATGGCGCACTTGATCTGGTCACGCTGGAGCAGGCGATGATTGCGGGCAAGATCCTGTGCTATGCGCAGGGGTTTGCCCTGATCGGAGCGGCGGCCAAGGATTTTGGCTGGGCCATGCCCCTGCCCGACATTGCGCGCGTCTGGCGCGAGGGGTGCATCATCCGGTCTGGCATGTTGAACGATATGGCGACGGCGCTGGCCGAAGATGCAGACCGCAATCTGATGCTGGCCCCGTTTTTTGCCGATCTGTTGAAGCAAACCCACGGATCTTTGCGCAAAGTGGTGGCAGCGGCGGCATTGCATGGCTTGCCGATGCCTGCGTTGGCGTCAGGGTTGGCGTGGTTTGATATGATGCGCACGGGCCGTTCCACCGCGAACATGATTCAGGGCCAGCGCGATTTTTTTGGCGCGCATGGGTTTGAACGGGTCGATGGGGGTACTGGCAAGCACGGCCCTTGGGGCAGCCACGGATAAGCTTACGCAGCTATGTGGCGGGACCAGCCGATAGCATCGAATAGCGTGGCATAATGCCCGGCAAGCGCACGCAAGTCGGGCCCTGTCAGACCATTATTGATATCCCAGGCTTTGCTGGCCACGCCAAGGATGCGCGGGGCCAGCATCGGCATCATTTCCGTGTCTGTTGTGCTGAATTCGGACCAAAAACAACCCTCGACCCCGATGATGCGGTGCGCGATATCGCTCGCCCCGTCGGGCACGGGTTTCCAGTTGATGGTGTCTTCCAGGCTGACGAATGCGGCCCAAGCAGCCCCCCAATCGGACGCGTCACTGGTATGGGCCATATCGAGATAGATGTTTTGCGCAGGCGACATCACGACGTCATAGCCAGCGCGCGCGGCGGCCACGCCGGGGCCTTGACCAGTCCATGAAAACAAAATCGCGTTGTGGCCGATGCCACCATTGTTGCCGCGCGCGGCTTCTTCCCATGCCGCCGCGCGGACGCCGTTCTTGGCCAGATGTGCGGCCAAGCGGTGCATCGTCCAGCCCTGCACATCATCACGGGTGACAAGCCCTTCACGGGCTTTCAGGGCGTTGACGGCAGGCGAGCCATCCCAAGTGTTTGGGGCCAATTCGTCGCAACCAAGGTGTAGAATATTGATGGGAAAGAGCGATGCTATTTCCAGAGATAAAGGCTCTAGTAAGGCCCAAATCGCATCCATTGCCGGGTTGATGGCGTTTTCGGTATAGCCTTGGATGCTGATCTCGGTGCTATTGTGAGCAGGATCGCGCAGGCCGGAAATGACTTGGTTCATCGCATAGGCATGGGCGGGAACTTCGATTTCGGGAAGCACTTCAATGTTCAGGATTTTGGCATGGGCTACCAGGGCCGCCACATCGGCGCGGGAATAGCTGCCACCAGACCGGATACCGCCACCAAATAAGCCGGGCACGGGCAGGCCTTCGCCGCGAAAGGCGGTTTTCTGCCAAAGATCGGGGGCGCATTCGACTTCTAGCCGAAAGGCTTCGTCATCGGCGAAATGCCAATGAAAGCGGTTCAGTTTTAGCAAAGCCATCAGATCAAGCAGGCGGTGCAGGGTAGTGGGCGCATAGAAGTGGCGGGCGCAGTCAAGATGCTGGCCGCGCCAGCCAAAACGCGGGGCGTCGGTGATGGTGCCACAGGGGATTTGGCCGTCGTATGTGGTCATCAGATTGATCAGGGTGATACCTGCGTTGAAAACACCCGCGCGGTCTGCGCCATGCAGTGTTACCTTTGTGGGGGCAACGCACAGTTTGTAGCCCTCGGCCGGAAGATCGGGCGACACGGTGATCATGATCGGCACGCCACCGGGCGTAAGAAACGGGCCTAGGCCTGAGCGGTGGGCAAGGTCGGCTATGGCAAGAAGCGGCTCTGATATGGCGGAAAAGCCATCTTTGCAGACCAGTGTTTCACCGGTCGGTTGCCACTGGGTTGGCTGCGGGATCAATCGCAGGCCGTGATAGACAGGTGTAGGTTCGGCTGATGAGGGCTGAACACCAGCGGGCAGGGGCGGCAAAGCTGTGACGCCGCCTGCATGGCGCAGGTAGGGGCCAAGCGGCAACCATGCACGGTTGACGGGGGCGAAATCAGGGTTGGCATATTCGAGGATCAGTGTTGCGGTTTGGCCGGGGCAGATATCTAGCAGCCGCACTTCGGTATAGCCCGCGACGGACCGGATCAGTGTGCCACCGCTTATGACGGAGGCCGGAGCCATCAGCGAAAAGCAAAAAATGGGGGCAGAAATCGCTCTATCAGAGCCTATTTCGCAATGAATTTGGCGGCCCACTATTTCTGCTTCAAAGTAAAGGTTCATGCTTTTTCATCCATCCTTAGTTCAGCGACAAAATCGTAAAGGTCAGATCGGTATAGCCCGCGGGTAAATTCTATCGGACGGCCAGAGGGCAGGTATCCGGTGCGATCTATCCGCAACGCGGCAGCCCCTTCGGCAAGGTTCAGCAGCTTTGATTCCTGCAAAGACAGGTTCACTGCCGTGATGCGTTGCACGGCGCGAATGGGGGCAAGGCCCGCCTCGCGCAGCACAGAATAAAGTGAGGTTTCCACCAGTTCGGGATTGGGCAGAATATCTTGCGGCAAAGATGACCGCTCAATCGCCATCGGCGTGCCGTCAGCGCTGCGCAGCCGTTCAATGCGCGACACGCGTTCAGCTGATGACAGGCCAAGGGCAAGCTGTTCGTCCGGCGATAGCGGGAAAAGGCCGCGCTGCAGGATCTGGCTAGAGGATGCACGGCCCCGTTGCTGCATGTATTCGGTGAAGGATGTCAGGGTTGAAAGGGCAAGTTCAAACTTTGGCAAGGCCGGGCGAACATAGGTGCCAGAGCCGCGCCTTTGTTCAACAAGCCCGTCTTGCACCAGCCGTGCGACCGCATTGCGCACGGTGACGCGGCTGACCTGCGCCAAAACGGATAGGTCGCGTTCGGTGGGAAGTTGTGTTTCACCATCAAGCTGCCCGGCGCTGATGGCGGCGCTGATATGGCGGTACAGCTGCAGATATCGCGCGCCTTTGCCGGGGCGATACCAAACGGCTGGGTCAAAGTGCGCGTTTTGTGCAGAGCTGTTCATCGGGTCACCCTTTGATTTGGTATCTGTAGTGTTCGCTTAAAACATACCAATTCTGTAATTGATATTTAATTATAATGCCAATTCCTGCAGTATTCCACTAATTTCGTCGAATCTAGCTTATTTGGTATTATATAGGTAGCAATTATTTTTGGAATTGGTATTTTCATCATCGAACCGGATTCGCGGCCTGTCCATGGGGGATGACGCCGTTTGAGTTGTGCAGCCGAGGTGCGATGCCAGATCCCGCTGAACCCACAGGCGAGCAACCAAACCGCCGCCGCGCTTTGCCGGAAAGCGTGTTTGCCTGGATGCTGATCCTGCCCGCGTTGATCTTTATCGGTGTGATAGTTGCTTGGCCGCTGCTGGAAACCATTCGGCTGTCATTCACCGATGCCGATATGGGCAGTGAAAACTGGGTTGGCTTTGCCAATTACGAAAAGCTGATGAAGGGGACCAAATATCTGGAGATCATCGGCCGCACGTTTTTCTGGATGGTGCTGTCAGTGGGGCTGAAGCTGATTGTCGGGTTGATCGGGGCAACCTTGCTGAATGCCGCATTGCCGGGCCGTGCGATGTTTCGGATGATGATCATGCCGCCATGGGTTATTCCGGTGGCGATTGGGTGTATCGGTTGGCTGTGGCTGTACAACGGTCAGTTCGGCTTTCTGTCGGGCATGTCACAGCGGCTTGGGTTGTTGGACGGGCCGTTTGAGTTTCTGGCCTACAAGAATTCAGCGTTTTATGCGGCGATTGTGACGGACGTTTGGGTTGGCACACCGATGGTCAGCCTGTTTTTTCTGGCCGCCATGCAAGGTGTCAGCCGTGATTTGTATGAGGCGGCTTGGGTTGATGGGGCCGGGCGTTGGTATCGGTTCCGCCGCATCACCATCCCGCAGATCATGCCGGTGATCGTATCCATGGCGCTGCTGTCGGCGATCTGGACGTTCAACAGTTTCGAGATCATCTGGATTTTCACCCAAGGTGGCCCGCGTGGCGGCACCACGACGATGATCATCGACACCTACAAGACCGCGATCGGCAATTTCAAATTCGGTGAAGGCTCGGCCCGCGCGGTGATGATTGTGCTGATTTTGGGGATGTTTTCCTTGCTGTATCTGAAGGTGCTTACCCTTGTGAACAAACATTACGGGGTGAAATAGATGCTGATCGACCGCTATTCTTTGCCGCAAAAGATCGGGATTTACAGCGCTATCGCGGTGTTTCTAGCCTTCATCCTGCTGCCGTTTTTCGAGATGTTCCGCACCAGCCTTGCCCCGATGAGCCACCTGTTTCATGCGCCGTATGAGCTGTGGAGCAATGAGTTCAGCGTGGATGCCTATTTCAAGATGTGGGAAAAGGTGCCGCTGCTGGGACGCTATATCTGGAATTCGATCTTCATCGCATCTTCGGTGACAGTGCTGACGATGATCTTTGTTATTCCTGCCGCCTATGCCTATGCGCGCTTAGATTTCCCGTTCAAAAACCTGTCACTGGGGCTGTTTTTGTCGGTGAATATGTTCACCGGCGCCGTGCTGCTGATCCCGCTGTACCGGGTGATGAACACGCTTGGCCTACTGAACACCTATTGGTCGATGATCGTACCGGGCGTGGCGTTTCTGATCCCCACCGGGATCTGGCTGCTGCGGTCGTATCTGGAAAAAATCCCGCGCGAATTGGAAGAAGCCGCCTTCATGGATGGGGCCAGCCGCCTTTACACCCTGCGCCGGGTGGTGCTGCCGCTGGCGGTGCCGGGGCTGGTAGTGGTGGGTGTTTCGGTGTTCATCGGGGCCTATGCGCAGCAATATCTGTTCGCGATCACCTTCAACCAAGTGGCCGAATTGCAGCCGCTGCCTGCGGGCTTGAACCAGTTCATCGGCTATCAAACCGTCGAATGGAACCAGATGATGGCCGCCGCGCTGACCGGGATTTTGCCGGTGATGCTGGTGTTCCTGTTTTTGCAAAAATACCTCGTGGCGGGCCTGACGGCTGGCGCGATTAAAGAGTGATTACCTACGAAACCACGCCTACCAACCAAGGGAGAATAAAATGAATTATACCAAAACCCTGCTGGTCGCCGCAACCCTGATGGGCACATCGGCGATTGCGGCCTCGGCACAAGACCTGTCGTTTATCATGTGTGGCGACGCGCGCCCCGCCGACCAAGCCGTGATCGACAAGTTCCAGGTCGATAACCCCGGCATCAAAGTTACGATGGAAATCGTGCCATGGGGCACTTGCCAAGACAAATCCATGACGCTGGCCGCAGCCGGCACGCCAGTTTCGGTGTCTTACATGGGGTCGCGCACGCTAAAGAAGCTGTCTTCGGAAGGGCTGATCGCGCCTGCCGAAATCTCGGCGGATATGGAGGGTAATTATCAACCCGGCGTTTTGAAAACCGTGTCGGCAGACGGCAAATACTGGGGCTATCCGCACGCGTTTTCCACCAAGGCGTTGTATATCAACTGCGATCTGGTCACGACTGCCGGGCTTGAATGTAAAGCACCCGAGACATGGGCAGACATGATTGCCATGGCGAAGGCGATAAAGGAAAAGCACAATGTCGCGGGCATTGGTCTTGCTGGCAAAGACTTTGACAACACCATGCACATGTTCCTGGATTTCTTGTATTCCAACGGCGGCACGGTGCAAGACCCGGTGACTGGCGCGCCAACATTGGACAGCCAGCAGACCCGCGAAACCCTGCAAATGTATGCCGACGTCCTGCCCTACGGAATTGAGGGCGCGACCGCTTGGGAACGAGATCAGATGAAAGATCTGTTCAACGACCAAAAGCTGGGCATGTATGTGAACGGCCCATGGGGCAAGGGCCAGCATGCCGAAAAAGTGCCAAACCAGATCATCGTTCCTGTCCCACACGGGCCATCGGGCGTGGCGGGCACTATTTTGATCACAGACTCGATTGCGGTGTTCAAGCAAACCGACCCCGCGGTTGAAGCGGCGGCGCAAAAGCTGGCGCAGGCACTGACCAGTGGAGAGGCGCAGTATGACCTTGATAAATCCTGGGGCCTGACCCCAATCCTGCAATATGAAAAGTTGGGTGTGGAAGCGCCGTATTATGTGGGTGATGCCGATTGGCAGATCTTTGTGAACGGCATCTCAACCGGCGGGCCAGAGCCGCTGGTGACAGATTTCAAATCGCTGCAGGGCGTGTTCACCAACATGATCCAGGGCGTGATGCTGGGCGAAGGCGGCACGGTCGACGAATTGGTCACCCAAGCTGGTGTTGAACTGGCTGAGGTAAAGTAACCCTACCTTGCGTCGGGCAACCTTTGGGTCTGCCCGACGCCCCTTTCCCTATCCAAAGACCTGACGAGGACCCAAATGGCGACGCTTGACCTGAAACTTATCAGCAAATCCTTTGGCGCGGTCAGCGTTTTGAGGGATATCAACCTTGCAATTGCCGATAAGGAATTCGTGGTGTTCGTCGGCCCGTCGGGTTGCGGCAAATCCACCCTTTTGCGCATCATTGCCGGGCTGGAAGAGGCGACATCGGGCCAGATCATCATCGAAGGCCGCGACGTCAGCCGCGAACACCCCGTTGATCGCGGCATCTCCATGGTGTTTCAATCCTACGCGCTTTACCCGCATCTGACGGTGTTTGAGAACATCGCCTTCCCCTTGCGCGTGCAAAAGATGCCAGAGGCGGAGCTGAAAACCCGAGTCGGCCGGGCGGCAGACATCCTGAAAATGACGGATAAGCTGCAACTAAAACCGGGGCAACTTTCGGGCGGGCAACGGCAGCGGGTGGCAATCGGGCGGTCGATCGTGCGCAATCCGAAGGTGTTTTTGTTTGATGAACCGCTGTCAAACCTTGATGCCGCATTGCGCGGCGATATGCGGGTGGAACTTAGCCAACTGCACCGAGAATTGAACGCGACGATGGTGTATGTGACGCATGACCAGGTGGAGGCGATGACGATGGCCGACCGTATCGTGGTGCTAAACGGCGGGCATGTCGAACAATTCGGCACGCCCATGGAATTGTATCATCATCCGGCGACGAAATTTGTGGCGGGGTTTATCGGCCAGCCTAATATGAACCTGATCCCGTCTTTGGTGAAAGGCGTGGCGGCGGGCGGGCTGACGGTGGAACTGGCAGGCGGGCATGTGATGACAGTGCCGGTCGATACCAGCACCGTGCGGGTCGGTGACCGGGTCGAAGTTGGCATAAGGCCGGAAAATGTGGTTCTGGGAAACGGGCTTGACGTAACTGTGCGGGTGCTGGAACGGCTTGGCGGCGTGTCGATTATTTATGGTGCAATTGGTGGTGGTGTGCGGTTTTGCGCGTCTTTGCCGGGCGACACAGCGGTTACAGAGGGCAGTACCGTGCGGCTAAGCGTGGCACCAAGTGATTGCCATGTCTTTGACACTGGCGGTGTTGTTTTGCGGCGCCGAGAAGCGCCCGCTTTGGTGGCATAGATGCGGGTTGTGACGGCCGGAATAGGCCTGCGTGCCGGGCATGTGCTGTCAGTGCTGCGCGCGCAGATGCCAGAGATGCAGATTGTTGGCTTCTATGATCCGCAGCCAACGCATCTGGACATGATCGGGGATCAGACGCCGCGATTTACATCGGTCGAGGCGATGTTGTCGGACGCCAAGCCCGATCTGTTTTGTGTATTTTCACCGAACTGCTTTCACCTTGATCAAATCCGAACGGGGCTAGAGGCCGGGCTACGGGTATTCACCGAAAAGCCGGTGGTGATTTCTATCGAAGAAACCTTTGCTCTGGCGGAATTGCTGGCGCAATACGGGTCTGATCGGCTGATGGTCGGCCTCGTGTTGCGCTATTCGCAGCACATGGTTGATCTGCGCCATGCTTTGGCGGCGGGGGCATTGGGGGCGATTACCTCGATGGAGGCGAACGAGCATATAGCACCTTATCATGGTGCGTTTTTCATGCGTGACTGGCGGCGGCGCACCGATTTGACTGGCGGCTTCATGCTGGAAAAGTGCTGCCATGATCTGGATATTTACAACATGGTCACCGCGTCGCGGCCCCTGAAGGTCGCCAGTTTCGGTGGGCGAAAGTCGTTTCTGCCGGAACATGCGCCGGCGCGGAATTCTGAAAATGATATTTTCCACGTCAAGAAATCGGTCTGGGAAAGCGTCGATGATCCGTTCCGGTCTGATGGCGATATCATTGATTTTCAGACGGCGATCCTAAGCTACGAATCCGGCGCGGCTTTGGCGTTTCACACCAATCTGAATGTGCCTGATGAACACCGCCGGTTCTGCATCATGGGCACGCATGGCATGGCGGAGGGTGATTTTGTGCGCGGCTATTTGCGGGTGACCGCGCGCGATGGCAGCCGGTTTGCCGACCATGATTATACCAAGGGCGCCGTAGCCAAGGGCGCGCATTATGGTGCCGATGAAATGATGGCGGCCGACATCACCGCCTATCTGCGCGGGCAGATCGGGGCGCTGCCAGTGTCTATCATTGACGCGCTTCAGGCAGGGGTTGCGGCGCTCGCACTGGATGAGGCGCGGGTTTCGGGGCAGATGGTCGATCTGGCCCCGATCTGGGCGCGGTTTGACAGCTACGGCTTGCGGGCATGAGCGACGCAGCAAAACCCTTTGGTCAACACATGGCGGCAGAGATTGCCGAGTCGCCTGCGGTATTCTCACGTGCGGCTGGAGCCGATCATAGGGCGGCGTTGGCAGGGTTGAAGCTTGGCGAGGCGCGGGCGTTCTACACCATTGCGCGGGGATCGTCCGATGCGGCGGCAAACATCGTGTCGTATGAATTGATGCGCGAACTCAGCTGCCCGATGACCAGCCTGCCGCCATCGATTTTCTCATTGGGGCGCGGGGTGACTATGGCCGGGGCGGCGGCACTGGTGATTTCGCAATCCGGGGCCAGCGATGATCTGGTGCGCTCTGCACGCGGCGTGCGCAGCGCAGGGGGCACTGTGCTGGCAATCACCAATCAGGCGGGATCAGCGGTTGAAACAGCTGCACAGGTGACACTGGCAATTGGGGCGGGGGCGGAACTTGCAGTGCCAGCCACCAAGACCGTAATAGGGTCTATTGCGGCAGGAATGGCGTTGATTGCAGCTTTGGCACCGGCCTATGCGGGCAAAGCTGCCGCGTCGGCAGAGGCGGTTTTGAAGGTTGCAGGGGCACTGCACCCAAAGGCCGCCAACCTTTGTGCGGCATTGCTGCGTGCCCAGCATGTCTATGTCATCGGGCGCGATACCGGGTTTGGCGCGGCGCAGGAAGTGGCGTTGAAGCTGAAGGAATGTTGCGCGCTGCATGCCGAGGCTTATTCATCATCCGAGGTGCTGCATGGGCCATTGCAATTGGTCACAAAGCCCCTATTGATCTTGATGCTGGACACCGAAACGCCGGATACGAAAGACAGCCTTGATCTGGCAGAGGCGCGGTTTCAAAGCGCAGGGGGCACAGTTTACCGGCTGCGTCCATCCGATGCAGGTGTGCTTGGGCTAACCCCGGCGGCGGCGGCGGCAATGCTGCTATACCTTATTTACCCTGTCATTCTGGCGGCGTCCGTGGCACTTGGCCACGATCCGGACCAGCCTGCAACCTTGTCGAAAGTTACCCAGACAACATGACTGTGACCCCACCCTTTTCAGGCACTGTGCCAGATGGATGGCAGAATTTGTTGGTGCGGCCATGATCGCGGTGGGTATTGATCTTGGCGGCACCAAAATTGAAGCCCAGATTTTTGATGGCAACTGGGCCTGTGTCGACCGGCGCAGGATTGAAACTCCGCAAAGCTATGATGCGATTGTAAAGGCAGTCGCGAAACAGATTGTCTGGGCAGATGACCAAGCGGGCACGGCGCTGCCGGTGGGCATTGGCGCGGCCGGGCTGGTGCGGCCAGCAACAGGGTTGGCCTATACCGCCAACCTTGATGCGATGGACCGCCCGCTTCCCGCCGATCTTGCCAAAGCAGCGGGTCGGGACATTACCTATATCAATGATTGCCGTGCTTTGGCGTTATCAGAGGCGGTGTTCGGCGCAGGGCGCGGCAAAAGCCCGGTGGCGGGGCTTATCCTTGGCACGGGTGTTGGCGGCGGGCTTGCCATTGGTGGGCGGCTGGCCCCCGGTTTCGCGGCGGTGGGTGGCGAATTTGGGCATGTCACGGCATCGGCGCAGTTGATCACGCTGCATGATTTGCCTGTTATTAAGTGCGGCTGTGGCCGGTTTGCATGTACGGAAACGCTTGTCTCCGGCCCCGGCCTGGTACGTTTGGCACGGCGCTTTGTCGGGCAGGACATGACACCCGAACAGGTGGTCGCGGCGCGGGCGGTCAACGTGATGGCGGCGCAGGCGTGGCACGTTTGGTGCGATCTGGTGGCTGATCTTTTGATCACGCTGGTTTTTACCTGCGACCCTGCCGCCATCGTGATCGGTGGCGGCCTGTCAAAGGTTCCGGGCCTGATAGGCGATCTGACGGATGCCTTGCAAAAAGTGCAATTGCCGGGGTTTGCGATACCGGAATTGCTTTTGGCGGAAGGTGGCGATGCCAGCGGCGCGCGCGGCGCGGCCTATGCGGCCTTGCAAGGGCATGCGCACATATGACCGATCGCAATTCATACTGGTTATGCCCGGATGCTGTTTTTGACGGCAAGGCGCTTTTAGGGGCGATGGCCATTTGTGTTGCAGATGGTATCGCCTGCGATGTTCGCGCCCGTGCGGATGTTCCGGCACCGGCCCGTCAGCAGGCCGTGCAAGGCACAATCACGCCGGGGTTTCTTGATTTGCAGGTCAATGGCGGTGGCGATGTTTTGCTGAACACCACGCCAACGCCGGCGGGAATGGCAACAATCGCGGCATCGCATCGTCGCTTTGGCACGGTGGGAATTTTGCCAACTGTGATTACCGATGTGCCCGATGTTTTGGCTGCGGTTGCAGAGGCGGCTTTGGCGGCTAAGGGCAACCGGGGCATTCTGGGCCTGCACATCGAGGGGCCGCATATCGCCGCTGCCCGGCGCGGCACGCATGCGGAAAATCTGGTGCGGCCCTTGGATGATACCACGATTGCGATTGTGCGGCGCTTACGTGCCGCCGAAATTACAGTGATGATCACACTGGCACCAGAGGCCGCGTCCCATGCGCAGATTGCAGCGCTGGCTGCGATGGGTGCGATCGTGTCACTTGGCCATACCGGTGCTTCGGCAGATGAAACGCGCGCCGCACTTGATGCGGGGGCGACCTGTTTTACCCATCTTTTCAACGCGATGTCACCAATGTTAAACCGCACACCCGGCGTTGTGGGGGCGGCGATCAATTCATCCGCCTACGCGGGCATCATCTGCGACGGCATTCATGTGGCCGATGAAATGGTGGGTTTGGCAATCCGGGCACGGCCCGTGGCGGACCGGATGTTTCTGGTATCGGACGCGATGCCAACGGTGGGTGGATCGGACCGTTTTGATCTTTATGGGCAAGAAATCTGTCTGGTCGACGGGCGGTTGCTGAACGGCGAAGGGTCGCTTGCCGGGGCGCATGTCACAATGGCGCAAAGTGTTGCGCGATTGGTAACCGTGCTTGGGGTAGACCTGACCACAGCACTGCGCATGGCGGTGACAGTGCCTACGCGGGTGATTGGCAGGCCCGATCTGGCACAACTTATCGGGCGCGATGCAGCGGATTTGCTGGTGCTGGATGCCGGGCTTGCCGTGGTTGGCACCTGTGCTGATTTAGGGCAGCAGCCATAGGGTTTGTGGGGGCAGATTGATCGGCAGGGCCGCGCCAGCAGTCAGCGTCGCTGCGGCGTCGGGGTTTACCGATGCCTCCAGCTGCACCTCGCCCACTTGCAGGTTCAGGCGGGTCTGGCTGCCAAGATAGGTGCGGCTGATTAAGATTGCCTGCAGGGTGTTGGTGGGTGCCGCCCCCAGCTGAATGTTTTCGGGCCGGATCATCAGGGTGGCGGGGCCTTCAGGCATGGCTGGCGGCAAAAGAAGTGCGCCTAAAGCCGAGGTAAAGAGACCGCCTTGGCATTTGCCGGGGATGAAATTGTTGGCCCCAAAAAACCGCGCGACGGTTTGGGTGGCGGGGCGTTTGAAAAAGGCCTCCGGCGCGCCGAATTGCAGCAATCGCCCGTCAAGGATAAGGGCGATCTGATCGGCCAGCACCACGGCTTCTTCCTGATCATGGGTGACGAAGATGGTGGTGATGCCAAGGCTGCGTTGCAAACTGCGGATCAGGTCGCGCATCTCAGACCGAAGTGTCGCGTCAAGGTTCGACAGCGGTTCATCCAGCAATAACACGCGCGGGCGTAGGATAAGCGCACGGGCAAGGGCCACGCGCTGGGCCTGACCACCCGACAGTTGGGATGGGCGGCGCGGGCCAAGGTTGGGCAGTTGGATCAGGCTCAGCATCTCCGCCACCCGTGCGGCGATTTCGGCTTTGGGCAGGTGACGCATGGACAGGCCAAAACCGATGTTTTCAGCCACTGTCATATGGGGAAACAGCAAGGGGTTTTGAAACACCATCACTGCTCCGCTTGTGTCAGGTGTCTGCCCCAGAACGGAGCTGCCGTTGAAGGCCACATCGCCCGATGTGGGGGCCAGCAACCCCGCGATGATTTTCAGCGCGGTGGTTTTGCCACAACCTGACGGCCCAAGCAGTGCGGTCAGGCTACCTGCGGGAATGTTCAGGGATAGGTTGCTCAGCGCGGGGTGGGCCGCATTGGGGTAAATTTTGCAAAGGCCTGTAATCTGGATGCTGGTCATCGCCCAAATCCGGTCAGGGCGGCACTGCGGCCGGTAAGGTGGCGCGCGGTAAGGATCAGGATCAAGACGCCGGGCAGGATATAGATCATCGCAATGGCCCCGGTAATGTCATTTCGCCCGGATACCACGAATTGGAACATGATCAGAGGCAGGGTTTGCACCCGGCCGCCACCGATGGTGAGGGTCAGGATATATTGGCCCCAAGACACCAGAAAGGTGAACATCGCCCCCACCACTATGCCGGGCAGGACCGCGGGTAGGGTGACATGGCGAAACACTTGGGCGGGTGATGCGCCAAGGCTGCGGGCCTGATCCTCGGCTAAGGGGTCGTAGGCGGCGAACACGGCTGCCATGACCAGCACCATATAGGGCAAGGTCGGGATCAAATGCACCAGCACCACGCCCGTCACCGTATTGTTCAGGCCAAGGCCAATGAACACCGTCTGCAGCCCCAAGGCCACAGCGATGCCCGGCACGATGATGGGGGCAAGGATGATCAGTTCAACCAAGGCTTTGCCGCGAAACGTGTATAGGCCAAGGGCGCGGCCGGCGGGCACGCCGATGACGACGCTTATTAAAGTCACGGCAAGTGCAATGCCAGCGGTCAGGGCCAGACTGGACAGCACGCCTGACTGGTCAGACAAAGCAAAGGACCAAGGGCGATACGACCAGATCTGCGGCAGCAGGTTCGGATAGCGCCAGACACCCGCAAAAGACCAGATGGCAAGCGGGATCAACGGCAAGATCAGCCAGATGATCAGCAGAACAGCAGACACTCTGCGCAAGCGGGCCATGCTTTAGCCGCGCCCTTTGCCACGCAGAGCGCGGCTATAAACGACGATCATCAGGCCACTGATCAGGGCGATCAGCATGGCCAGTGCCAGTGCTTGGGGTCTTGCGGCCAGATCAGCATCGGTAAAGCTGCGGTAGGCGATGACAGGCAGGGCTTGCGGGTGGCTTGCGCCTAGCAGGGCGGGGATTTCGTAGGCACCAAATGTGAAAGCAAACACGATGGCCGAGGCGGCAAGCACCCCCGGCATGATCTGCGGCAACAGCACATGACGAAAGGCTTGGCCCCAGGTGGCACCAAGCGTGCGGGCAATCGTCTCATGATCATCACCCAGTGCCTGAAGGGTGGCCAATGTGATGACGGTGATGAAGGGGACTTCTTTCCAGACATAGGTTAGGATTACGCCAATGGCGTAGGGATCAAAGATCAAGGCCGGAAAATCCGCGGGCTTGGCGATCACTGCGTATTCGTGGGCCAGTCGTGCAAAACTGCCCGATTGTGAAAACAGATAAAGAATACCAATCCCCCCCACCAGATGCGGAATGGTCAGGTTCAATTGCACCAAAAAGCTTGCCACCGCCCGGCCCGGAAAACTGCGCCGCAACAGCAGCGCCGTGGCCACCGCGAGCACAGTTGCGATCACGGTCGAGGTAGTTGCGATATAAAGCGTAAGGCCGAAAGAGCGGTAGACCTCGGGCGAGGACAGAAGGCTGCGGTAGGCGTCAAGGTTCGGGTCGTTCAAGCCGATGACTGGCATGTAGTTGAAAGACCGAAGCAACCCCACGCCAAGGCCGCCAAAGAAAAGCACCAAGATGACGATCAGCGCCGGGGCCAGCAGCAGGGCGATTTTCAGGCGGTCCTGCATGCTGGTGGTGATCCTTCAGTTATTGCCCGACGTTTGCTATCCAACCCTGTTCGATGGCGGAAATCCAGTCTGCTTGCAGTTCTGGCATGGCGGCTTTGCCCAAGTCCTGCATGGACACCACCGATGGCAGCTGTTCGATGGTGGCAAAGCGTGCCTGATCTTGCGCTGTCATCCTGTCAACCTCAATCGCGGGGGCGGCACCCCATGCGGCGGGCGTGGCTTTTTCGACTTGCGCCGCGCCAGACAGCAGCAGGTTTTGCAGCACCATTGCGGCGGCTTTGTTGGGGGAATTGAACGGAATGGCGGTGTAGTTGGTGTTGCCGATGGTGCCATCGGTCAGGCCATACGACCGCACCGTTTCGGGGAAGCTGCCGTTCTGCACGGCCAAGCCAAATTGCGATGCGTCGTAGTTGAAGGTCAGCGCCACTTCGGTGTTGGCGAACAGCTGGTCAAGGGCGGTGATCGAGGCGGGGTAGGTCTTCCCCTCGCGCCAGAGATAGGGTTCCAGATCGTTCAGGATGGCCCATGTTTTGCTGGCAGCGGCATCAAATTTGGCCTGATCAAAAGGGCCAAGCAGATTTTCAGCACCCCCGGCGGCATGGTAAAACACATGCCGCACAAACACCGCGCCGTTGAAATCGGGGGCAGCGGGATAGGTGAACTGGCCGGGGTTGGCCTTGATCCACGTGATAAGATCGGGAATAGATTTGGGCGGATTGGTCAGGGTGGCGCTGTCATAGGCAAAGGCGAATTGCGCTTTGGACCATGGCACTTCGCAACCATCGACCGGCACCCCGAAATCATTGGCGATGGCCGGATTTTCCCAGTTGATCAGCGCGTTGTTCGGCAGCGCGTCTGTGTAGCCGCACCAGACCAGATCACCCTGGCGCATGGTGCGAAAGTTTTCGCCGTTGATCCAGATCATATCAACCGCGCCCTTGTCGGCCACACCCGCCTCTTTTTCGCCCAGCACGACATTCACTGCTTCAACCGTATCGGTGATGCCAACGCGGTTCAGGGTGATGCCATAATCCGCCATGAGGATGCCGCCGATGTATCCCGACACATACTGGTTGATGCTGTCAGACCCGCCCCACATGAACATGTTCACCGTGCCACCGCGCGCCTGTTCAACGATCTTGTCCCAAGGCATTGCGATCAGGGCTGCACCATCGCCAGTTTCGGCATGTGCGATGGGGGCAAGGGTAGTTGCCAGCAGGGCCGCGATGGTGAGTGTGCGCATGTGATCCTCGGGGTTCAGGTCTGGCGCGCACCGTCTTGAAGCAAAGGTGCCGCGTCAAGCGGTAAGCTTGGGATGGGTACGGCGATAGCGGGAATGTGTAAAAGGGGAAGATGCCTTTCGGAATGGCCAATAAAACCGTGTTCTATCCAATTGTCCCCGAGCCGATCTAAAAACGTTGCGGGGCAACGTTTTTCGGTTCGTTGCACATAAGGCGGAACGCCGTTGGGCAAGGGATGTGGGGCAGTAACCAACCGACGGTAAATCGGGTTGTGACTGCCCGGGCCGGTGCGTGAAACGCGCCTGCCCCCGGCGGGCAGTCGCGACCCGATTTGACACGTGTCAAATCGGGCAAACAGATCAGCGTCCGTGTCAGAATGCGTTGTACCTTAAAAATGAAACGCCTCCGCATACACCCGCGCGCCCAACGTCATGGCGTCCGCCACATGCACCATTGGGGCCAGATCAACGTCGCTGGTGCTGGTGGCGACCAGTTGCGCCATGCGGGCATAAAGTGCCGGGTATTCGCCCATGATGGTGTTCAAGCCCGCCACAGCTTTGCCGTCAATTTCCAGCACATTGCCGCCCATCCGCAGGGTAAGACGGCCACCGTCGGTTTCCACCTCGATATCCCAGGTTTGCGGGCCGGTCTGCCGCCAATCGAAGTCGGCGGTGACATTGCCGCTAAAGGCAAGCGCCGCCGCGATGGGCGTCTGGCGGTTTTCGGGGAAGGTCAGGGTTGCGGCGGTCAGATGCACGGGGTCTGGCAGAATTTCAGTCAGGATCGACAGCGCGTTGATGCCGGGATCAAACACCCCCATACCGCCGGGCGCAAACACCCAATCCTGACCGGGATGCCATTTGCGGACATCCTCGCGCCATGTGATGTGCGCAGCGTTGACCTTCCGGGTAGAAAGCCAAGCCTTGGCCCCCGCCACGCCATGCGCCATGCGGCTGTGCCATGTCGCGAACAGGGATACGCCATTGGCGTCGGCCAGCGCTTGAAGCGCATGCACCTCGGCCAATGTTTGACCGGGGGGCTTTTCCAGCATGACATGACGGCCCGCCTTCAGTGCCGCCTCGGCATAGGGAAAGCGCGGTTGCGGCGGAAGGCACAGGGATATGACCGGAATATCAGGGCGGGCTTCCAGCATGGTGGCGAAATCGGTAAAGGCCTGCACGCCGTCAACTTTGCCAGATCGGCTGACGGTGGCGGCCAATTCCCAATCGGGGGAGTTGGCAATGGCGGGAACGTGTTGATCCACCGCGATCTTGCCGATACCGACGAGGGCTACTTTCATTAGTGGGAATCCTTGCCGACTGGCGCGCCGCGGCAACCATGAAGGAAATCAAGGTCGGCGCCGGTATCCGCCCCCATCACATGCGCGTTGTGCAGGAAGGCGTAGCCCGATTCTGGCGGTGCGGTACGGGGTGCCCATTTTGCCAGCCGCGCCCTTAGATCAGCATCGGAAATATCCAGATGCAGGCGGCGGTTTGGGACATCCAACTCGATGAAATCGCCGTTTTGCACCACGGCCAACGGCCCGCCCGCCGCCGCTTCGGGCGATGTGTGCAGCACCACGGTGCCATAAGCGGTGCCGGACATGCGCGCATCAGATATGCGCACCATATCGGTGATGCCCTTGCGCAGCACCTTCGGCGGCAGCCCCATGTTGCCGACCTCGGCCATGCCGGGATAGCCCTTTGGCCCGCAGTTTTTCAGCACCATGATGCAGGTCTCATCAACATCCAAAGCCTCGTCATTGATCTTGGCTTTGTAATCGTCGATGTCTTCGAACACGACAGCACGGCCCCGATGCACCAACAGCGATGGCGTCGCGGCAGAGGGTTTCAGTACCGCCCCTTTGGGGGCCAGATTGCCGCGCAGAACCACCACGCCGCCGGATTGGGTCAGCGCCTTGTCGGTGGGCAGGATCACATCGTCGTTGTGGTTGACCACATCCTTGACCTGATCCCACATCGTCTCGCCCGAAACCGTCAGCGCGTCTTTGTGCAAAAGCCCCGCTTCGCCCAAGCGTTTGATCACCACAGGCAGACCGCCTGCGTAGAAAAACTCCTCCATCAGGTATTTGCCCGATGGCATCAGGTTGACGATTGTCGGCACATCGCGACCGCAACGATCCCAATCATCCAGTGTCAGATCAATGCCGACGCGGCCCGCGATGGCCAGAAGGTGGATCACCGCATTGGTGGATCCGCCAATGGCACCGTTGGTGCGGATGGCATTTTCGAACGCTTCTTTTTTCAGAATGTCGGATGGTTTCAGATCATCCTTCACCATCTGCACGATGCGCCGCCCGGTCATCTGCGCCATCACCCGGCGGCGACTATCCACCGCTGGGATAGCGGCATTGCCAGACAGCGCCATGCCCAAAGCCTCGGCCATACTTGCCATTGTGCTGGCGGTGCCCATGGTGTTGCACGAACCGGGGCTACGCGACATCGACGCTTCCGCTTCCATAAATTCCGCTTGCGTCATCTCGCCCGCTTTGACGGCTTCGGAGAATTTCCAAAGATGGGTGCCGGAACCCACCCGTTCGTTCTTGAAATAACCGTTCAGCATCGGCCCACCCGTCACCACGATGGACGGCAGATCGGTTGACGCCGCTGCCATCAGCAGCGACGGCGTGGTTTTATCGCAACCCACCAACAGCACACAACCATCCATAGGCTGGCCGCGCATCGCCTCTTCCACCGCCATGGCTGCCAGATTGCGGAACATCATCGCGGTGGGGCGGAAGGCGGATTCGCTGGCGCTGAACACCGGCACTTCAACCGGGAAACCGCCCGCCTCATAGATCCCGTGCTTCACGCGCTGGGCCAGATCATTCAGATGCGCATTGCAGGGCGTCAGTTCCGACCATGTGTTCAGGATGCCAATCACCGGGCGGCCATCGAAAAGATCATGCGGCAGGCCCTGATTTTTCATCCAGCCGCGATGGTAAATCACATCGCGCGACGTGCCGCCAAACCAGTGCTGAGAACGCAATTCGCGGGGCCATTTGGCGGGTTTGAACGTCATGTTTTCCTCATAGGGGGGCTGTTGCCACTGCTTCCGGTTCAGGGGCGGCAAAGGCAAGCATGTTTTTCAGGGCCGGGCCAGAAGATACGGCCTTAACCGCAAATATATCGTCAGATTGTGGTCTTGCGCCATCTGCAAAACCAAAAGGGCCAGTCCAAAGATATACATCAAGTGGATGGCTGGCAGAACAGCGCCGGTTTGACGCAGTGATGACGCCAATGGCACAAAGGTTGGTTGAACAGCCGCCTGCCGCCAATCCCGTTTTGGCGACCTATGTCTTGGCCCAGCGCGCCGCCATTGCCAGACCAAAGGCATCGGGGCGCAGTGCGGGCGCGCGGTCGTGGATCGTGATCCCCGCCCGCAATCCAAACACGCGTTTGCCGTAGCAGGCCAGTGTTTCCAGTGATTGCATGCCAAAGATGGCGGCGGGAAGGAAGGCGGCATAGGCGGCCTCGGATGCCGCCAGATCGCCCGCTTGCCATGCGGTCCAGCAGTGCCGCACCCCCGGCAAAACATCCGGGGCCACGATGAACCCTTGGCATCCGGCGCGCAGACAATCTGTCATTTCCATGCCGCCCCGGCCGTTCAGCACGGTCAGGCTCTTGCCTTGACGCGCCACAAGTGCGGCCAAATCGACCGGGCCGGTTTCGGATTTGATCATGATAAAACCCGGGCAACGGGCTTTTAATGCTGCAATATCATCCCCTGACAACGACCGCCCCAAATACTGTGGCGCGTTTTGTATGGCGAATGGCAGACTGGCCACCTGACCGACATCGGCAAAGAAGTTCACATATTCCGTCGCCCCATAGCTGCCAGAAAGCGGCGGCTGCAGGATCAACCAATCCGCACCCACAGCTTCGGCAACCGCAATCAAACTGTGTTGCTCGGCCACAGAATTGCCGCTGATCGTAACACCCAGTGGCATGTCAGCGGCATCTTGGCGCGCCCATGCGATGATGTCGCAGCGCTCTGTGTAGGTCAACTTGCCGACTTCGGTTGCAAGCCCCAACACGACCAGCCCGTCGGCCCCGGCGCGCCGGACATAATCCACCTGTGCTGCCATCGCGGCGCGGTCAAGCTGCCCGCTTGCATCAAACAGCGCGAACAGAACGCAATGCACCCCGGTAAATGTGGCTTTGGGCATGACCTGATTTCCTAGCTTTGGCTTGGCAAGTCATAGCATCGCCTGGCAGCGATCAGCCAGACCCAGAGTGTTGCGGCAAATGCAGATCTAATTCCAGATCAGACTTTGCTTGCCACCAAGTTTGGAATTGCTCAAGCTATCAAAATTCTGTGCAAATGCCTTTATCTGCGGGTCCTCAACCTGAGACAGGAATGCCGTGATCCAAGCAAATTCAAAGGCTTTCAGTTTTGCCGGATCGGCATCAAATTTCTGTTTATCGCCCGCCAGCGGTTCCACAATTTTGGGGTCTTTTGCGCCGGCCACAGCGAATTGCGCCGCGCGGATGATGGCCCCATCGCAGGCTTGCAGCAGACCTGGATTTTTGTCTTTCAGCAACGCCGCGGTGAACACCAACGGCCCAACCGCGTGTATCTGATAGTGCAACGCAAGTTTGCCGCGCCACATCTCATTGGGCAGACTACCATCCGCATTGGCGGTGCAGGCCACCCGTTCGACAGACGCCACTGCCCAGTCGATCATCACGGGGTCGTTCAGGATCAACCCCACCTGCGCCGCGCCCAAACCCGCCCAAGCGCGCAGGTTGTTTTTGCTGGCGCGGGGGGGTGCTTTGGTATCGAAAAAGACCATGCTGGCCTGCACGCGGGCGCGCAGCCATGCCTCGATCACCGATTGTCGGGCATCCTGTGTCGCTTTGGGCAAGGCCTGCGCATAGGCGATAGCAATTGCCGCCACCCTGCTTGGCACCGACATTTGCGCACCATCGCTTTCCAGCGCGCTAAGGGCATCTGCAACGGCCCAGTCGTGAATACGGTCAACCACGCAATCGGCGGCGAGCACTGCTTTAACGTCGGGGCTGGTCAGTGAATTGTTGGCTTCAGTCGCCAGTTTGATGATAAAATCATCGACAGGCTTCAGCGCCGCATCAACCGCCGCATCCGCCTTTTCATCAAAGTCAGACCGCGATTTGCTGTCTTTGGTATAGCGGCTTGGGTAGGCCAGCTTTGTCACCGGGGCAAAAGGCGCAAAGCAAACCGGTTCTTCCGCAGCGCCCACGTCTGCACCCACGTCTGCATTGGCTGTGGCATGGCACATCAGCACTGCGGCAATTGCCAAGCCATAGCATTTTCCAAAACCCATCATTGCGATACCCGCACCTCAAGCGTCAAACCACGCACCTTTGCAGCGGCCTCTTCGTTTCCGGCCTCGGCGGCTTTGCCAAGCCAGACCAAAGCTTTTTCGCGCGACGTATCAATGCCAATGCCAAAGGCCAGCGCATCGGCATAAGCCACCATCGCCTCAACCTCCCCCAATTCGGCGGATTTGCCAATCCAATCGGTCGCCACCGCCAACTCGTCGGCGGAAATGGCCCGGTCGCGGATGATTTTGCCAAGTTCCAGCATTGCCACCGCAGAACCGCCATCCGCCGAGGTGCGGTACAGCGCCTCTACATCAATGCGGGAATAAACATCTGCGCTGATCGCAGGCGGGGCCGCCGCAATGCGTTTCAAGGTATGGGGCACATCTGCAGCATCAATCCGGCCGACCAGATCTACAAACAAGTCGGCAGAACGCCCCGGATTATACGTCGGCGTGCCGGGCTTGGAAAAGGATTCCAGCAAACGGTGGATGGCGGTAATACTACCCGCCTTATAGCCAACCTCGAAGAAATCAATCTGGTCGGTCACTGTGCGGGCATCGCCAAACTGGCGCAACGTGTCGCCCATTTTGACCATGCGCCAGCTGTCGCTTTCACTTAGAAACTCGGCAATGCTCATCCATTTGGCGAAGGTTTCTGTATCACCAATTGCGCCCATAGCGCGAACCATCAGCATCACCTGATCAAAGCTGCAATCTGTCAACGTGGTAGCCCGGGCCTTGTAATCTTCAACGGCAGCTGGCGTCTCCAAAAACGGCAAAGCCAACAGCACGGCGTCAAAATCGCCACGCTCCTCGATCACCGGGGCGTAGGCGTCATAAACGGCGCGGGCATCGGGGAAACGTGCAGGGTCTGTTTGTGGCAAAAGACCCAAGGCAGCACCTACGCCCTGTGCTGCAAGCGGCAACAGCGCCGCCGTCGCCTCGGGGCCAAAAGCCTGCGGATTGGCTTCCATCAGGGTTTCAGCCAATTCAACCCCGGCGCTGACATCGCCTTCGGCAATCGCCATGCGAAAATAGGTTCCCGGATCACCAATGTTCTGGCCGATATCGGCAAACTTGCGCTCCAACCGCCCACGCGACAGCGACACTTTTTCATAGCGCTGCGCATAGTCCTGCCAGAAGGCAATCTGTGCTGGCGGCGCATCGGTGCGGTCCAGCACCGCCATATACTGTGCCAAAGCGGTGGGGCGGCCATACAAGGCCTGCGATTGCAGACGTGCCATTTCCTGCACGTCAGGCCGTGCAATCAGTTGCAGCAAGTCTTCAGGCGAAAATTCCACAGTCTTGGTTCCCGTTGCCGCACTGATATCGCGCCAGTAGTTTGCCTCTTCGCGCTGTGGCGCATTTGGGGCGCGGCAGGTAAAGGCGCTTTTCAGGCCATTCATCGGGTCAATTTCGCCTTGCAGATGCACAGTTTCAATCACCTCGTCGATGATTGCATAAAACTCATCTGGGGTTTTGGCATGGCGAAACCGGATCGGGGTCAGGCGTTTCGCGGCGTCCGCATCGCCTAGGGCTGCCGCTTTTTCCAGCAGCGCCGTGGCCTCGGCCTCGCCCGCCCAGCGGCCTTTTTGTTCCAGCACCACTTCAGCCAAGCCGATAAAGGCCCAACCGGGCGCATCGGGGCGTTTGGCCAATTCGGCAAGGGCGGCGCGGTAAGCAGGCAACTTGGCGCTGTTCGCCTTGGCTTCGGCTTGCAGGAACAAAACATTGCGCACCACACCGGCGCGGTCGCCAAACTCGGCAGATGCTGCGTAAAGGGTGCGGGCGCGGTTGGTGTCTTGCGGCACCAATGCACCCAATTCGTAAGCGCGCCCCAAGGTAACCTGGGCAAAGGGCAATCCGCCATCGGCGGCTTTGGTCAGATAATCCACCAGCACATCATTGGATTTTACCAGATCTTCCGACCGCATGTGCATTTCGGCGATCTTCCACGCCGATGATGTATCGCCCAGATCGGCGGCGAATTTGAACCATGTTTCCGCCATGGCCATGTCGCGCGTCACAATCTCACCGTTCATATACTCGCGCGCGATGCGCGATACGCGGTCACAGATCATCGGGTCAAGTTTACCCACCAACGCGCCAAAGGCCATTGTCACGGCAATATCCTGCGGCACGTCCCAGCCCGGAACAACGGTGCCCGCCTGTTGCAGCCCGACAATTTTCAACAGTGCATCCGCGTTGCCGCCATAGCCCGCAGCCACCAGCATCGACACCGCTTTTTCCTTGTCCTGCTTGATACCAATACCTTGCATCAAATAGTCCGACAGGGTGTTCAACATGCGCGGCGAGCCGCCTTGTTTTGATGACATCAGCTGATCGACCAGACGTTGATTGGTCAGTTCCTTCAGACGGCCAGCGGCGATTAGAAGTGCTGCCCGTTCCAGCATCGCCTTGTCGGGGCCAAACTGGCTGTCCACCGTTGGCATCAGGGCATAGACCTTTTCGATCTTGGAAAACCACTTGATCGCGTCCAGTTCCATCAGCCGTTTCATATCGCGGCGGATCAGATCCGGCGCGCGGTCTGGCAGCACATCACCGGTCCAACCTGCCCACATCGCCTCCAGCTGTTCATCGGCAAGACCGGCGATACAGATCGGGTCACGGGCAATTTCCGGGGGCTCAAACACCAAGGATACCGTTTCGCCAAAGGCCATTGATCCCGCAAGCAGGCTGAAACCAAGCACGCAGAACCGTGTGGTCAGTGTTTTTAGCGGGGCTTTGATCGCAAATGGCATCTGCATCGGGATATCCTTTCAGAAGGCAGGCTTAGGAAAGATCCCGCAAGCAACCCATACGGGCCACCTGCGGGGAACGTATCATTTCGCGATTGTGCTGGGTTCCATCACCACATCATAAGCGCCGCCTGATCCGCGAAACACGATGGCCACACCAGCGCGGCGTTCCAGATCAACAGCCGCAAGCGATGCCAAAACCATGTCGCCTTCGCGGATTTCGAAATCCAGCGTCAGCGGCGCTTTCAACGCGACAGAGGCAGATGAATTGACACCAACACCCGGCACAGCGACGGCGCTGGCGGCGGGCACGAACAGATCAATCATCGGTTTGTCAGACAGGTTGAAAACCGTCACCACTGCCTGCGCCGGGCTGCTGGAAATGTTTTCCGGCACCAGTGTTTTGGTGCCATCGGCACCCACAACGAAGGAATAGTATTTGCCCGCTTCAACCGTTACTTTGGTTTCGTCAACCCCGGCGGTGATCGAAATTTCACCGGGTTCATTCACCACCACATAGCCCGACACGCCGGATGCCATGTCGTTGAATGCTGTATTTTGCACCACTGCATTGGTCAGGTTAACTGCCACCACGCGCACAAAGCTTGCGTTCGGGTCTGGCACGTCTTCATAAAGACCTCCGTCCTGGGCAAGGCCGGGCCACGCCGCTGTGGCAGCAAGGGTCAGGGTAAGGGCTTTGATCCAGCCGCGATTGATCGTCATGAGGCATCTCCTTTAGGGCCTGTGCAGTAAGTCAGTTGGGTGGTGTCGGTGATGGGGCGGTCGAACCGCACCGATACTTGGGTAAAGCCGGGATGGCGAAACGGGCTTAGCCCAAAGTAAAAATTGCCGGTGCCGCGCAGGCGTTGTCCGCGCTCAATCTTGGATTTGCGGGTTATCCCATCAGTGGTTTGCAGCTCGAAATTGGCCACCCGCGCGCCTTCTGCGCCAAAATCGGCAAAAATCGCATCGTCCGGGCTGATCTTTTGGCCCGCCAGCGACGCGACAAGCGTGTAGTCATCCAACCGTTCAACGGCCAGCGGCTGGGTGCAACTGGTGCCCGCCGCCGCAATCAGTTCTTCCAGCGGGGCAGACCCGTATTGCGCCAGATTGTTGTAGATCGGGTTTTCCCAGATCAGGAACCGCGGGCGCTGATCACGGAATTCATCCGATGTCAGATAAGATGTCATGGCACCAAACTGGTTGCCGCCGGTGATCGCGTAATTGACGATATCAAGGCCGGTGTATTCGGTCAGGAACCCCACGAAATTGTTGATCGAGCTGTCGGAAAAAGACGTGCCAACCAACACCGCAGGCACCGCCGCACCGGAACCTGCAAAAATATCCAATGCACCCAATTCTGCGCCAACGGTTTCGACCGGCGTGGTTTTGAACGCCATGGTTTCGGTGGGTGGCAGGGCGTCGCGACAAAAGCTTTGCAGGGTCCGACGCATGCCGGAAAACGCCACCTGCTTGCCTTGCGGTTTGGACTCGAACGTTGTCAGTGCCAGTTCGGCAAAAGCCGGATGCGCCTTGATCGCCGTTGCAATCGCTTGGGCGGCAGACCGCGCGCCTTCGGATGTCCAGTGAAAATCGGCCCCGAAAAAGGCGCGCTCGTCACCTTTCACGTTTTGCAGTGCCGTCATGATATCGGGGGCCACAATGCCCACCGCCGACATGCGGTCCACGATATCGGTATAGATCATCTCGGCCATCTCGGGGTTAAAGCCATAGTCGGCGGCATGGTCTGGCAAATATTGTGCCATCGCCTGGCTTTTTGCGGGGATGGTGACGTAAACCAATGTGGTGCCGTTTTCGTCCAGAACCTTGGTCAATCGCCCAAGCAATGAAATGGTCCGTTGATCCATCGGGTGTTGCAGGCGCAGATCGGCGAAGGTGCGAAAGAACACGCCGTCTTTGCCCTCGACCGAAGGCAGGGCTGATGAAAACTCATAGGCGTCACAGTTAAACGCAGTGGGGGTTTCGGCCTGCGCCAGTATCGGGGTCAGGCCAGCGGCAAAAGCCGCGCCCAAAAGGGTGCTGCGGGTATGGGTCATTCGGAAACTCCTTCAACGGGCAAAACAAGTGGGGCAGGCATTGTGCCCAACCGTGCCATCAGGGTTTTTGCCATGGCTTTGGTGCCCGGATCGGGCTGTGCCGCGGCAAGTTCCAATGCCTCCCGGGCGCGGGTGTGATCGGGTGCTGCGCCATCGGTCGGCATCATATAGGCCAGTGCCAGTTTGACGGCGGCATCGCCGCGCCCCGCTTTGGCAGCAACTTCCAGCCAATGGCGGGTGGCGTCAGCGTCTTTGCCAAATGGCGTGCCGGACGCAAACATCTGACTTAGCGCCATGGCCGCGTCTGCATTGCCGGTTTGCGCCTGATGGGTCATCGCATCCAGCGCCTCGTTGGTGCGCGGGCCGGTCAGTTCCAGATTTGGCAGGGTCAGCATTGCCACCAGACGGCGCACCGCAAAATCGCGGTCGGTGTAAGACGCGATGGCATAATAATGCGCGGCATCCGGCAGCAACTGCGGCTTGCCCTGATCTTCCAACCATTTGCCATATTTGAACGCGGCCAGCCCATCGGCCGCGTCCGCCAACGCGCGCAGATCGCGGGTGGCAAGGCTGCGGCCCGCGTTCATCTTTTTGCGCAGATTGCGCAGATGTTCGGTTGGCAATTGGTCGGTGCGCGACACACCGTTGCCTTGGGCCTGCACCGGCAGAGCCACGGGTATCACGGCCAATGCCGCAATAAGCACAAGATGGGTCAGGTCAAGTGGCACTTGCCAGCTCCACCGGATCAGCAGGGGCTGCCCATAGCGCGGGATCGGTCAGATAGCGCAGCGGGAATTCCCAGATCACCACCTTTGGCGGGCTGTCGCGAAACCCATCCGACGCCAGATAATCGACCATCGGCTGCACCGGGCCCTGCCCTTGGGCAGCGGCGTTCAGCACATCGGCCTTCAGCGACAGTTTCAAAGCCTCGGTAAAGCTCCAATCCGGGTTGGCGGAATAAGAGGTGCCGATCAATACAATATCCACAGACTGCGGGCCAAACAGATCGCCAAGGTCGGTGTCGGCGGCGGTCGTTGCGATGTATGGGGCCACATGCTCGGGGGCCAGACCGATCATCGGGGCCAGCGCATCTGTCGTCACATAAGACACCAGATCGCCGGTGATCGCGCGGGCGGGCTGTGGCTCGACCTTCATTTCGCTGTCGCCCAGCGCTACGAAACCGGATGCAGCCACGTTTTGCGCCACGGCTTTTGCACCTTCCAGCGTCCAATGCGTATCGGTGGCAAAGAAAGCGGGTGCGGCGTGGTCCATCGCAATCAGCGCGGGCCGCGTATCGACCACATCAATCCCCTCGCGCCGCAATCCGTCGATGAAACTGGCGTAAAGCCCTGCCATGTTGGCGGACAGTTCCGGCGCATCGGCATGGTGTGCTGCCACATCCATTTTGGCAGGCACCGGCACCAGCACAAGCATCGCCCCGGCCTCCGCCAGATCTTCGCGCACCTGTGCTATCTGATCCAGACTTGGGCCAAGGTCGGGCATCAATGGCCGGGCTTCCTCGGCGGTGAACAGCCAGCCATCTTTGCCCGCAATCACGCCCTTGCGGCCTTCGCCAGCCAGCAAATACCGCGTGGCCCCGATCAGCCCGATAGATGCATCCCGGTGTGGCATCGCGGTTTTGTAAGCATGATCGAAACTGGCGGTCAGCGTGCCTTTCAGAACACCCATATCAAAGGGGGCCAGTTCGCCGCCCGGTTCCTCAAAATACGCCAGATTGGCAAACGGCGCGTAGCCAAAGAACACCACCGGAAGAACGTAGCGGGACATTCGGTATAGGGTTTGCATAGCGGTCACTTTCCTAAAACTGGAAATACAGGAAGGGCGAGAAACTCGCCTCGGCCAGCTTCATGATGCTGATCACGCCGATGGCGGAAATCAGCAGGGTTGGCAGCAGCGAGGTGGCGGCTGTCAGCGTTCCAGCCCCAGCGTTTTCTGCGCCGCCGATCTGTGGACTGGTTGGCGTGAAATACATCTGCCGCGCGATGGCGTTCAACTGCGGCTCGGTGCCCGCCACCACCATCGCCAGCACCAACAGCATCAGGCTTTCACTGCTGATCTGCAGCGCCACGTCGATGGGCATCGCGACACCGTGCAACCCGATCATGCCCGCATAAACATCCAACGCCTGCCCCATATCGGCGGCACGGAAGGCGACCCAACCGATGATGACAATCAGCAAGGTTTGGAACAGCCCCACCAGACTGGTGCGGTTTGCCCACCCGGTGCGCCGTTCCAGCGCCAGCCACGCGCCGTGCCAGATACCCCAAGCCAGAAACGTGCCATTCGCCCCATGCCACAGGCCGCCCAGCACCATCACCAGCGTCAGGTTGATATAGGTCCGGCGTTCCGAGATGCGGTTGCCGCCCAGCGGGATATACAGGTAATCGCGCAGCCAGACCGACAGGCTGATATGCCAGCGCCGCCAAAACTCGGTGATCGACCGGCTGATATAGGGCATGTTGAAATTGGCGCGGAAGTGAAAGCCCATCATCAGGCCAAGCCCCATCGCCATATCGCTGTAGCCCGAGAAATCGAAGTAAAGCTGCATCATGTAGGCGACGGATCCCAGCCACGCGAGCGCAAGCGACGGGTCCGGCGTGGCAAAAGCCACATCGGCAATGGGTGCCACTGAATCGGCCAAAATCACCTTTTTGCCCAAACCGATGATGAACAGCGCCGTGCCATCGGCGAACATCTGCAGGGAATGGGTCCGGTGGCGAAACTGATTCGCCAGATCCTTGAACCGCAGAATCGGGCCTGCCACCAGTTGCGGGAACAGCGCAATGAAGGCTGCGAAATCAAAGAAATTCAGCGTGGCATCGGCATCGCGCCGGGTGACATCGACCAGATAGCTGATCGAATGGAACACATAGAACGACACGCCAATGGGCAGGATCAACCGCCAATGCACGCCAAGCCCCGCCGCATCGGTGCCCACCAATTCGGCCAGACTGTCGATAAAGAAGTTGAGATATTTGAACACACCCAGCACGCTTAGGCAGCCGATCACCCCAATGGTGCACCACAGCTGCGCGCGCTGCGTACCGATGTTGTTGCGGATCATCAGGCCGATGCCAAACGCCCACAGCGTGGTCAGGAACAACAACAGCAGAAAGTCGAACCGCCACCAGCCGTAAAACAGGTAAGACGCAAACAGGATGACCAGGGATTTGCCGCGTGTCGGTGTCAGGTAATAAATCACCAAAAACAGCGGCAGGAACAAAAACAGGAAGGTTTCAGACGAAAAGACCATTGGTTCAACCCTTGTTGCAGGCGGTAAGGAAGGCATCCGCCTCGCGACCGTCGCGCGGGG
>JANOFE010000123.1:0-3487 GCA_031413495.1 Pseudorhodobacter sp.
GATGCCTCAAGCCCCAGCACCACAATACCGCGCACATGGGGGTCATTCGCTTTGATGGTGGCACAGGCATTGCGCCATGCTGCATCAGTTTTGAAGGGTTCCAGCTTCCACCAATCGGGGTAGATGCCGATATCATAAAATCGCTGGATCACTTGCGCCGACGTGTCATCGTTCACCGGCCCCGCCTTGGACGGGATGATTTCCAGAAGCATTTCCAATCGGTTACGGCGGCAGGCATGGAACAGGCGGCGCACGGTGTCTTCTTGCGCTGCTTTCATATCCTCTGCGTCATCCGGGTGGTAAAAGCACAAAGCCTTGACCACATGTTCCAGCGGCCATTCAGAAAGCCCACCAAAATCGGGCCCGATTTCAGGCTCCAACGTCAGGGGGCGCGAGGCGGGCCATTCCACGGGCCGTGCAATCCACAGGCCCTGACCCGCCGCGCGGTACAGCGCGTCCCGGCCAAGGCGGCTATCGCACAACAGGCCATAGCCGGGTTGGCCATTCGCCACGGTTGTCGCTGCGGTCAGGCACAGTTCCTTGAAGACACCGATCTGTTTGTGATCCGCGCCTGCGGCGTCTGCCAAAGCTTCCAACTGACTGCGATGATCAAAGGCGAACACTTTAAGCGACGGGAATTCACGGCGGCGGTTGGTGGACCAATGGATTTGTTCCAGGTCCTTGTCTTGCCGCAACCGGGGGGTCACGATGCCACGATCAAAGAAAAACTGCAGTTCTTCCCAGGACGGATAGGCAGGGGTGCAGCCATGGCGCGATACCGCAAACGCCCCGCAGACATTGGCGAATTTCAACGATGTGGCCCAGGACTCGTCTTTCAACCAACCGCGCAACAGGCCGGACATAAAGCCATCCCCTGCGCCCAGAACGTTGAACACCTCAATCGGAAAGCCCATGCCAGCAAGGCCGTCATCAAGGCTGTCCGGGATTGCGCCTTCAAAGGCGACCGCCCCCATCGGCCCGCGTTTGCACACCAGAACGGCGGTGGAAATCGACCGCACTTTGCGCAGGGCGGCAATCGTATCTGTCGTGCCACCGGCGATATGAAATTCCTCTTCGGTGCCGACGATCAGGTCGAACAAATGCAGACTTGTTTGCAGCTTGGCGCTGACCGCATCTGACGCGATAAACCGGTTTTCACCGTCGCCATGCCCCGACAGGCCCCAAAGGTTGGGGCGGTAATCAATATCAAGCGCCGTGCGCGCGCCGTTGGCCTTTGCAAGACGCAGGGCTTTCAGCACCGCAGCCTCTGTGCGTGGGTTGGACAGATGCGTGCCGGTGGCAGTGATGCAGCGCGCCTCGGCAATAAAAGCGGGATCAATATCATCTTCGCATAGCGCCATATCGGCGCAGTTTTCGCGGTAAAAGATCAGCGGGAACTGCGTGTCATCGCGGATGCCCAGCAACACCAATGCGGTCAGGCGTGCAGGGTCGGTGACAACGCCGCGCACATCCACACCTTCGCGCGCCAGTTCTTCGCGAATGAAACGGCCCATATGTTCGTCGCCAACGCGGGTGATCAGCCCCGATTTCAGGCCAAGACGTGCGGTGCCCGCGGCGATGTTGGTGGGCGACCCGCCAATATATTTCTGGAACGACCCCATATCTTCCAGCCGACCACCCACTTGGCCGCCGTAAAGGTCCACCGAAGACCGCCCAATGGTGATCACATCCAACATTGCTGTCCCCATGTTTAAGATTTATGGAATTTATATTCTATTTTTACATAAAGGCAAACAGAAAGTTCAGCGCACAAACAAAAAACTCTGCTCGTATCAACCGCGCCGCGTGCCAACTGCGGTTGCCAAAGTCATCGCAAGTGCGAACGAAGCCGACAGGGTGCGAAAATCGCCCATGTCTACTTCGCGGACCAGTAAGGTGGCGTCGCCCATCCGGTGCAGCGGGGAATTCAACGCATCCGTAATCGCCACAACTTTGACACCGCGGGCGGCGGCCAAGCTTGCCGCATCCAGCGTTTCTTGCGCATAGGGGGCGTAGGTAATTGCGATCAGTGCATCACCGGGCCTTAGCAAATGCTGCTGATCGACGCCGCCGAACCTATCATGCAGTTGGGCGGGAACGGCCATTTTGCCAAGTGCATAAGCCAGATAATAGACAATAGGAAATGCACGCTTTACGCCGATCAAATGGATTGTCGGTGCTGAAACCAGAATATCGACGGCGCTTTGCAATGCGGTTGCATCGACGCTTTCGGCCAAAGAATCCAGCGATGCGTGCCCGGCAGTGACGAATTCTGACATCAGGTTCAATGGGTTGCGCGCCGCATCAGAGCGCAGAGCATCCAGCCGAACAGAGTAGTTCGGCCAGCGCTTGCTGTAATCTTGCCGGAACAGTTTTTGCAGTTCGGTAAAGCCAGAGAACCCCAACAGCTGACAAAATCGCATGAATGCAGACGGTTGCACGCCAGCCGCTTCGGCCAGTTCGGCGACAGTCGATACCGCGATCTTGTCGGTATTCATTGCCAGGTAATCCGCACATTGGCGCAGACGCTTCGGCAGGGTTTCCGAGACGGCGATCAGCCGATTTCGAAAATCTTCTACACTGATCGGTGCGGCGTCTGACGTCATAAAGGATCTTTTCCGGGTGAAATTCGCCAGACGATCTTTCGCCCGGGCATGTGGAATATTAATTCTATGGGGCATTGTTCAGCCTGTCCATGACGAAAAGTATCAACAAATGGCGGCTCGTTTTTGTCTGGCCTCTGTCGCAGGTCGCCTTAGCGTAATACTACGCCCCACCCCAATTTTGAAATAGATATTCCAAAATCTTCCATCTGCCAAACTCCTGCGTGTGCCTGTCGGCATATCATTGAATTTGGCGCAAAATCCGCGCGGAAATACCCAAGGTGCCGTCCCAATCTGGTTCGGGTTATTGGCTGCAGGGCCCATCGGCACGCTGCCAGCAAGGGCCATAAAAGGCGGTGCCAACGCGCAGCTTCAAGTCGGCAATGCAAGCCTCAACCCAAGTGGGGCCGCTGGTCTGGCAGCATTGGTTTTGCCGAGGTTGCGTTTCAATCGGTGCACGAGGCCGCGCGCTATCGCCGACCGACGCGTGCTTGCTGTTCCAAAGCTACCTAAGCCCACTCGTTTTGAAGGGCAGGCACAATTTTTCGCAGTTGCAGCATCGGTGTTTCGAATCACGAAGGACAGTTTCACTGCGCACGGACGTTACCGACAGTTGGCCAAGTCACAAAAATGTATATCTTTATATCAATATGTTACAAACGATTTTGCCAAGATTACCGTCAACTACTAACAATTTAGTTTGACAGAAACCTCCACATGATCTGTTTATAGCGAAGCCAGAAAAAAACTGGCCCATCATATCTCAGGGAGGAGAAAGGATGCGGAAGTATCTTCTCTCCGCAGTGGCGGTTTCAGCCGTTATTGCGGGGTCTCAGGCTGCGTTTGCCGATGCGGCAGCAGCACAAAAATGGATCGAATCCGAA
>JANOFE010000124.1:0-1204 GCA_031413495.1 Pseudorhodobacter sp.
AGTGTCGGCCACCACGCCAAAAATCTTGGACACATCGTTGATGTCATAGCCAATGATCGGCTCGTAAGAGTTACCAATGATCTCGGACGCGGAAAATTCGAACACTTCCGCCGGATCAAGGCTGATCATATCATCCAGCGTCCAGGCCTGAATGAAGGTGTCAGCCGGGGTTTCCGCCCAGATCGGGGTTGCTATGGAAAGGGAAAAAGCGGCAACCGCCGCCGTCGCCATAAGGCGCGCTCGGATAAACATCATGAACTCCCATTTTTGATACATTTTTTTCATTTGGCAGAATGTCAGACAAAGTCATTTTCGAAGTTAGCGCTTTCGGGGGCGGCAGAGTCAAGCGGTACTGATGGGGATAAATGCGCAACTCTACGCCGATCCTGCCGGGGGCTAGTGACGTGCCCTTTGTCCGGTGCTTTCCGGGTGCGTCGCAATCGGTTAGGCTGCCCGCAAAGCAATGATAAACGGATGGGCAAAAATGCAGGCAACACGGCGCGCGGTCACTTTGGGGCTAACGGCAGCCCTGCTATCGGCCTGCAGCGGCGGCACCGGGCCCGCATTGGGGCGACCCTCTGCATCCGCCGAGCCGGCATTGCGTGCTGTGCCAAACGCGGGTTTTGACACATGGGTTGCCGGGTTTAAGGCCCGCGCGGGGTCTGCTGGCATTGCCGCATCAACCGTTGATACGGCCTTTCGCGGGGCAAGATTTCTGCCTGATGTGATTGTAAAAGACCGCAACCAAACCGAATTTTCGCGCAGCCTGCAAGATTACCTCGCCATTGCCGCCTCGGATGAACGGGTGTCCAAGGGTCGTGCCGCCCTGCAACGCCACGCCGCAACTTTGGCAGCCATCGAGGCGCAGTTCGGCGTTGAAGCGCATGTTGTCACCGCCGTCTGGGGCTTAGAGAGTTATTACGGCGAACGGCGCGGGTCGGTGCCGGTGATCTCGGCCCTCGCCACCCTTGCCTATGACGGCAGGCGCGGTGAATTCTTTGAATCCCAACTGATTGCTGCGCTGCGCATCCTGCAAAACGGCGATGTATCGCCCGCAGGCATGACCGGCAGTTGGGCGGGGGCCATGGGCCATACCCAGTTCATCCCCACATCTTACCTCGCCTATGCCGTCGATTTTCATGCGCGTTGAGGAAGGTGAACGTGGCGTTCGTCGCGCCGGGGATCGCAGTGCCGTTGTTGTCCC
>JANOFE010000125.1:0-24729 GCA_031413495.1 Pseudorhodobacter sp.
GTCAGCAGCAGGTTGGGCAGATCTGGCCGCTGGCCGGTTGCCAATTGCCGCAATCCACCCGCAACCACATTGCCCGCAATCCCGGCCGCAATACCGCCCATATGGAATAATCTGGTGGTTCGGCCCGTTGGCACGGAGGCCGCACCTCGTTTTGACGGCTGATCTGTCACAGTTTATCTTTCCGGCGGCACTTGCAGGAAGGTGGGGCGCGGTTGCGGATTGTAAAGCGGCCTTTATGCGAACCTGCCCTTTACAGCGCCTAACACCACAGCCCCGGGCGATGTGCCATCGTAAAGGCTTTGCCCAAATCCAAGCACCAATTGCTGCTGCGCCCGGTGCTGCTGATCCCGATCAGAAAGCCGCCGGATGTAGGACAGGTGCCACGATACCAGCGCAGGCCATCGTGCAGCCCGGTTTCAACCGCACCCCGCCGGGCGGCCAGTGGTGCTGCATTGCCAGTTCGTGCAAAGGCGGTATTCGCACGAAGCACAAGGGCATGCAAAGCGAATACAACGACTTAAATCTATAATCCACCCCCACAGTCAGACCCGTTCAGATAGCATGACCCTATCTGTACCTCAGGTCAGGGTTACGCAAACCCCGAAGAAGCGACCCACGGGTGGCACATCGGACCTGCGGGCAGAGTTAAGCTCGCTTGGGCTGGCGGCTGGGTGAAAACCTACCACTGAACCCTACGCCAACCTTACTTTGCGTAAGGCTGGCAGGACTGCAGCGCAGCTAAATCTTTGATTTATTGGCTCCGGCGGTAGGGATCGAACCTACGACCAATTGATTAACAGTCAACTGCTCTACCGCTGAGCTACGCCGGAACACGAGGGGTCTATAACAAGCTGATCTTGGGGCGTAAAGGGGCATTGCAAGGAATTTGCTTATGCGGTGTCAGGCAAGCGCAAACACTGCATTAATGCCCAGAAACGGCTTGGCGACAATCAAGTTTCTGCCTTCCAAATCAATAAGATGTGCGATGACATTGCGCTGTGCAGCGGGAAACAATTTGGCATCAATTTCTGAATAAACAAGTCGGGTGAGGGTGGCAAGGTCGGTGGTCTGTTTGGCCAATACTGCGAGAATGGCCGTTTCGCGGGCTTTGCGGTGGACCACCAGAATTTCAAGACGCTGGCCCGGCTCTGTCACAGCGGCCCCGTGGCCGGGCAAGAACGCTGCCCATGGGCGCATCGCCAGTTTTCTTAAGGATTCCATATAGCTGGTCATATCGCCGTCGGGCGGGGAAATCAGTGTTGTGGACCATCCCATCACATGATCGCCGGAAAATAAGATGTCGCCAAAAGCAAAGCACAGATGATTGCCCATGTGTCCGGGGGTATGGATGGCCTGTACCGACCACGTGCTTGCACTAAGCCATTCACCATCGGCCAAGGTAATGTCCGGCGTAAATGCGTGATCAACACCTTCGCCGCCGCCAAACCGGATTTGATCTGCCATCTGTTGCATGGCCAGAGTGCGGCCAGAATTGGCGGGCCCAAACCCATAAACCGGGGCATCCGTGGCACGTGACAGGCTGGGTGCAAGGCCGGAATGATCCAAATGCGCATGGGTCACCAGAATGTGGCTGATGCTTTCGCCGGGGTGCAAAGCTGCAAGGATTGCATCTTGATGCGCGCCGATCTCTGGGCCCGGGTCTATAACGGCAACCCGGCCCGCCCCTAAAATATAGGTATTGGTCCCATTTTGGGTCATCATGGATGGGTTGGGGGCCACCACACAGCGTACCGCGGGGTGAATTGCGCCGCATTGGGCTTTGTGTGTCAGATCATCCACCTTCAACCATCGCTTTCCCCCGACGCAGACCGCAGCTAGGCTGTCGTTATGTTTGGGTCCTTGAAACATCTGATGCCACGAGGCCTTTATGGCCGCGCCGCCTTGATCTTGATCGTGCCTGTTGTCACGATTCAGATTGTCGTGTCTGTGACCTTCATTCAACGCCATTTCGAACGCGTGACCGAACAGATGACACAAAGTGTCGCCTTGGAAGTGCAGCATTTGCGCGACCAATTGCAAAGTGCCTCGACATTGCCGCAGGCGCAGGCGCAACTGGATGCCATTGCGAAAGATCTGGACTTGGAAATAGTTCTGCCAGCGGCGCGTGCGGTGCCAGGCGACACCCGGGATTTTTGGGATTGGTCGGGGCGTGCGGTGATTGCAACAATCCGCAGCCGTTTCCCCGACCTTGTGGCAAGCGATCTGCCAAACAGACCCAGAGTTGCGCGTTTTGCCTTTGACAGCAAATTTGGCCCCTTGATGGTAACGGTTGATCGGACGCGCGTTTCGGCCTCTAATCCGCATCAGTTGCTGGTTTTAATGCTTGTAACATCTGCGCTGATGACGTTTATCGCCTATCTTTTCCTGCGCAATCAACTGCGTCCTATCAAGCAGCTCGGCGATGCGGCCAACGCCTTTGGCAAGGGGCGGCATCAGGCGTACCGACCACGTGGCGCGCTGGAGGTGCGCGCAGCCGGTGCTGCGTTCCTCGATATGAGGAACCGGATCGAGCGCCAGATAGAACAGCGCACCTTGATGCTGTCGGGGATAAGTCATGATCTGCGCAGCCCTTTGACACGGTTGAAACTGGGGCTGTCGCTGTTGCCGCAGGAAGATGAGACGACGGCCCTGTTGCAGGATGTGGGCGACATGGAGCGTCTTGTTGATGAGTTTCTTGCCTTTGTGCGCGGCGACGCGATGGAAACTGCCGAAGATGTTGATCCGGTGGCGCTTGCTCTGCGCACAGTAGAGAATGCGCAACGGATGGGACAACCTGTTGTTTTGGCGGAACAAACAGGGCATGGCACCATTCGTCTTCGCCCAGCGGCGGTCACGCGCGCCTTAGAAAATCTGATTGGTAATGCGGTGCGGTATGGCACATCAGCGCGCCTGTCAGTGGCCCTTGGTGAGCGGTCTTTGCGCTATACCGTCGAAGACGATGGCCCCGGTATACCGAAAGACCGACGCGAAGAGGCGGTGTTGCCCTTTGCCCGTCTTGATGGGGCACGTGACCCCAACAAAGGCGGCGGTGTGGGGCTTGGCTTGTCAATTGCTGCAGATATCGCGCGCAGCCATGGCGGAACGCTTCGCCTTGGGGAAAGCGAAGCGTTGGGGGGATTGAAAGCTGAACTGGTGCTGGCGCGGTAGGGTTACTTGCCTTCGCCCATCACCAAAATCCAGTGCAGTTTGTTGTCAGGCGCATCCGACAAGGCAATGCCAAGACCCACTTCCTTGACGCCGCGCATCAGGATGTTGGACTTGTGTTTTGGCGAATTCATCCACCATTGCACGGCAGACGATCCAGACCGAAAGCCACGCCCGGTGTTTTCAGCAGCCGACCGAAACCGATACCCGACGCGCTTTAGACGGTCACGTAAATGCGACCCGTCTGATGAAACGTGGCTGATTTCATGCCGATTGGCGTTATCGCAAGCCGCACCCTGCGCGGCCTTGTCCAATGTACGAGAGAATTTCAATGGCCGAAGACCGGCCTGTGCGCGTTCGGCATTTACGTGCTTCAGCGCCTCAGTCTGCAGCGCTTCGGAGGCCTCTGGGATAGAGCATGCAAATCCAGCGGCAGGTATCAACATAAATGAAGCAATCAGGATGGCGGCAGCTTTTGCGGATTGTTTGTGCATGGTTCGGCTCCGAGGTGAAGAACGTCTTGGGGTCGAATCTTCATCAAATCTGGCCGAAACTGTGGCGCTTGGAAGGCCAGAACCGGAAGGCATGGCGGAAACTGGCAGGCACAACCAAAAGGCGAGTCACAGCGTTTCCAATATTCATATAAACCGCAGCGGACTAATGAATTGTTTCGAGAAAATAAAATCCAACTGCATGCCACGGTTGCTGGCAGAACGTGCTGTACGCGGATTATCGCCGATGATTCGGGTTGAGAAGCGGATTTTTGGTTACGCTCTGTGGCCACATAAGCGTGAACAGGCTGACAGGATGTTGCATGCCGTTGGAAGTTCGTTCACCCAAACAGCCATCGCAGTCGGAGAAACGCAATGCTGGACGGGCTTATGCGGCGCAAACTTGATCCTGGCTTGAACCAGGCGGGTGCCGCATTGGCAAAATTTGGAATGCGGGCCAATCAAGTGACGTTGATCGGCCTTGCTTTGGGCATGCTGGCTGCTGGTTTGATTGGCTTAGGGCAATCAACATGTCTTGCGTTGATCCCGCTTCTGGCCAGCCGTGTCGCGGATGGCCTTGATGGGGCTGTAGCACGCGCATCAAAGATCACTGATTTTGGCGGCTATCTGGATATTGTGTGCGATTTTATCTTTTATGGTGCGATCGCCTTTGCCTTTGCCCTGCGTGACCCAACGGCAAACGGCGTTGCGGGCGCTTTCTTGCTGCTGTCTTTCTATGCCAATGGGGCAAGCTTTTTGTCCTTTGCTATTTTGGCAGCCAAGCGCGGGTTGAAAACCGAAACAAGGGGCGTGAAATCGCTTTACGTTACCGCAGGCATTTTGGAAGGCACTGAAACAATTATGTTTTTTGTGCTGATTTGTATTTGGCCGGGCCTGTTTGCGCCGCTTGCTTGGGGCTTTGGCGGGCTTTGCTTTGTTACGGCCTTGGCCAGAATTGTTCTGGCGTCGCGGGTTTTTGAAGATAATCCAGCATAGCGTCCAGCCTGTTGCCACAAAGCGCCACTGCCAGAACCGGGTTACAATCTGTCAAAAGCGCAGGCATCAAACCTGCGATCTGCGTGGCAGCCCTTGAAGCCCCCGGCGCGCGCCACTAAGACTCTGGCAAGCAAAGTGACGATAAGCAAATTCAGCAGATCAGAGGCAAGCCATCATGCGCGATCCCGTAGACCACTATATGAACACCCTCGTGCCGATGGTGGTTGAACAAACCAGCCGGGGCGAGCGTGCCTATGACATTTTCAGCCGCATGCTGAAAGAACGGATTATTTTCCTTGGCGGCCCGGTGCATGACGGCATGTCGTCGCTGATCTGTGCGCAGTTGCTGTTTCTTGAGGCGGAAAATCCGTCTAAAGAAATCTCGATGTATATCAACAGCCCCGGCGGCGTGGTGACCAGCGGGTTGTCGATTTACGACACCATGCAATACATCAAACCCAAAGTGTCGACGCTTGTAATTGGTCAAGCCGCCTCGATGGGCTCGCTTCTGTTGACGGCAGGTCATCCCGGCATGCGGTTTTCGCTGCCGAACTCCCGTGTCATGGTGCACCAACCATCGGGCGGTTATCAGGGGCAGGCGACGGATATCATGATCCACGCGCGCGAGACCGAAAAGCTAAAACGCCGCTTGAACGAGATTTATGTCAAACACACCGGCAAAGATTATGCCACCGTTGAAGCCGCCCTTGAGCGGGACAATTTCATGTCCGCTGAAGACGCCAAAGAATGGGGTCTGATTGACGAAATTCTGGAAAACCGTGGCAAAGCAGAAGATGTTGCCAAGTAATTGATCACAGCCGATGGCGTATCCGCGCCATGGGCACTTTGACATTGTGGTGGGCTTGGCCTTGGCTTAAGCTTAAGTTAAGGGGCGATTGGCCTGTGCTACTGTGTACAGGCCAGCGAACTGCAGAGGATAACGATGGCTAACAATTCTGGCAGCGACAGCAAGAACACGCTCTATTGTTCGTTCTGCGGCAAAAGCCAGCATGAAGTGCGCAAGTTGATCGCGGGTCCAACCGTGTTCATTTGCGACGAATGCGTCGAGCTTTGCATGGACATCATCCGTGAGGAAACCAAGACCACGGGTCTGAAATCATCGGACGGCGTGCCAACACCACGCGAAATTTGCAATGTGCTGGATGATTATGTCATCGGGCAAGTGCATGCCAAGCGCGTGCTGTCAGTGGCTGTGCACAACCATTACAAGCGGCTTAACCATTCGTCGAAAACGGATATAGAACTTTCGAAATCCAACATCTTATTAATTGGGCCTACAGGTTGCGGCAAAACCTTGCTGGCCCAAACGCTGGCGCGCATTCTGGATGTGCCGTTCACGATGGCCGATGCGACGACTTTGACCGAAGCCGGCTATGTTGGCGAAGATGTGGAAAACATCATCTTGAAGCTGTTGCAGGCGTCTGAATATAATGTTGAACGCGCGCAGCGTGGCATCGTTTATATCGACGAAGTTGATAAAATTACCCGCAAGTCTGACAATCCGTCTATCACCCGCGATGTATCCGGCGAAGGCGTGCAGCAGGCGCTGTTGAAGATCATGGAAGGCACTGTTGCCTCTGTGCCGCCGCAGGGCGGGCGCAAGCATCCGCAGCAGGAATTCCTGCAGGTGGACACGACGAATATCCTGTTCATCTGCGGCGGCGCGTTTGCGGGTTTGGAAAAGATCATTTCGCACCGCAACAAGGGTTCCGCCATCGGCTTTGGTGCCGATGTGAAGGGCCCGGAAGAACGCGGCGTCGGCGAATTGTTCAAGGAACTGGAGCCTGAAGACCTGTTGAAATTCGGTCTGATCCCGGAATTTGTCGGTCGTCTGCCGGTGATCGCCACCCTGACAGATCTGGATGAACCCGCGCTTGTGACCATCCTGACAGAACCGAAAAATGCCTTGGTCAAGCAATACCAACGGCTGTTCGAAATTGAAGGCACCAAGCTTACCTTCACGCCAGACGCATTGGTCGCCATCGCCAAACGCGCGATCAAACGCAAAACTGGCGCGCGGGGGCCTTCGGTCGATCATGGAAGATATCTTGCTCGATACCATGTTCGAACTGCCCGGACTTGATAATGTCGAAGAGGTGGTGGTCAAGGAAGAGGCCGTGAATAACGGCGCGAAACCTTTGTATGTGCTGTCGGAGCCGAAAAAGAAAGAGGCAGCGACGGCGGGGTAACCTGACCATCACAAGACTTTTTGTACGAAAATTCTTGCCGTCGCCTCCCACCCTGACTTTTGCCCAATCCCACGCTGTTGTCTGGACCTTCGGCCTCCAATCGGTCATATCAGGGTCAACGAACCCCGGAGGCCGAGTTGATGTATTTCCTGAAACGCCTGCTAACATGGTGGAACAGCCAAACCCTTGGCACGCAGTTGTTTACTTGGCGCCGCGGCATCCGTGTCGGGTCTGATGATCAGGGCAATGTCTATTACCAAACGGCAGACGCAAAACGCCGCTGGGTGATTTATAACGGCGAAATGCAGGCCTCTCGCGTCTCGCCGGATTGGCATGGCTGGCTGCATTTCACTTGGAACGAACCGCCGACCCACACGCCGCTGGCCCATAAGGTTTGGGAAAAGCCGCATATCGAAAATCTGACAGGGTCCGACGCCGCCTATGCCCCGCCCGGGTCCATACGGCGTGCAGAACCTGCTGCGCGCAAGGATTATGAGGCATGGCAACCGGAATAATGGGGCAGCCCGAATAATGGCCGAAAACCAAACTGAAGTATTTGCAGGTGCTGCTGTTCTGGCAGCGGCGATTGGTTTTGTGGTTTACGCGGTGCAAAGCACCGGCTTTGCTGGCGCTGCTAATACCTATGATCTAAAGGCCAGTTTCCGGTCGGTCGAAGGTATTTCCTTAGGGTCTGATGTGCGTATGGCGGGGGTCAAGGTTGGCACCATCACAGCCCTTGAACTGAACCCAAAGACGTTTTTTGCGGATGCAACGGTTTCCGTGCAAAAGGGTCTGCAACTGCCTGATGATAGCGCCATCCTGATTTCCTCCGAAGGGCTGCTGGGGGGCAATTTCATTGAACTTGTGCCAGGCGGATCAGAAACCAATCTAGAACCGGGCGCTGAGATTGAAGACACCCAAGGATCAGTAAGCCTGATTTCCCTATTGATGAAGTTTGTCAGTGGCGGGTCGGATGAACCCGTGGCAGCCACAGAATGAAGCTGTTTTTTTGCATTGTACTGCTCGCATGGCCCAATATGGGTCTTTCACAGGATGTGACATCAGCATTAAGCGGCACGCTGCGCTGGTTGGATAAAATCTCCGGCATTACGGAAGATATTGAAATCGCGGTCGGCGAAACGCAAACCCATGGCCGCTTGGCCATCAAACTGGATGATTGCCGATATCCGGTGAATGATCCGGCATCCAACGCTTTCGCACATCTGACAATTCGTGACAGCCTGCAAGAAGAGCCTGTGTTTTTAGGCTGGATGATCGCCACAAGCCCGGCCCTGTCGGCACTGGATCACGCCCGCTATGACGTCTGGGTGTTGCGCTGCAAAACGCCTGCTGCCGTCACCGAATAGCCGGGCGGATAAAAGCTGGCACTGCTGTGCAGCGCAAAGGTCAGTTGCCGATGATAGTCTTCGCGGGGTATTTCAACAGCGCCCAGGCTTTGCAAATGCGGGGTCAGAAATTGGGTATCGAACAACCGGTATCCACCTGCAGTCAAGCGGTGCGTCAAATAAGCCAACGCGATCTTTGACCCATTTGTCGCCTGCGAAAACATGCTTTCGCCAAAGAACGCAGCTCCCAAAGAAACCCCGTAAACCCCCCCCATCAGATCCGTCCCGCGCCAGACCTCAAGGGAATGCGCAAAGCCAGCGTGATGCAGCGATTGATACAATGCCTTGATCGGGGCGCTGATCCAGGTCTCGGGTCTGTCAGCGCAGGCATCAACAACATCCGAAAACGCGGAATTTGTTCGAATAACACAATTATCCTTGGCTATTTCCTGTGAAAGGCTGCGACTAATGTGGAAATTGTGCAAAGGAAAAATCCCGCGCATCTTTGGGTCAACCCAGTGAATAGTGGGGTCATCCCGGCCCTCAGCCATTGGAAAAATGCCTGCAGCATAGGCGCGCAGCAGGGTTTCCGGTGTGATTTCTGATCCGCTCGGCACTTTCATTTGGGGTGCCTTTCCAATCGCTCACACCCTTTTTCTGACCGGCTCATTATCCAAACTGAACGGCCAGCCACTTTTCCAACCAATGGATATTGTACTCACCATTCTGAATGTCAGGCTCCGCCAAAAGCATGTCAAACAAAGGCACCGATGTCTCGATACCGTCGATGATCAATTCCCCCAAAGCGCGCCGCAACCGTGCCAAGGCTTCGGGCCGATCACGGCCATGCACAATCAGTTTGCCGATTAGGCTGTCGTAATAGGGCGGGATGGAATAGCCGGAATAAAGGGCTGAATCCATCCGCACGCCAAATCCGCCTGGGGCATGGAACATCCGCACCTTACCGGGGCAGGGCGCAAAGTTCGGCAGTTTTTCGGCATTGATGCGCACTTCAATCGCGTGGCCGTTAATCTCTAGCTCATCTTGGGTGAACGACATCGGCAGACCCGCCGCCACCCGAATTTGTTCGCGCACCAGATCGACGCCAAAGATCGCCTCTGTTACCGGGTGTTCAACCTGCAAACGGGTGTTCATCTCGATGAAGAAAAACTCGCCGTGCTCATACAGAAACTCAATCGTGCCAGCACCGATATAGTTGATCTTAGCGACCGCGTCGGCGCAAACCTTGCCGATTTTGGCGCGCAAAGCGGGGGTGATCGCGGGGCCGGGGGCTTCCTCGAACACCTTTTGGTGACGGCGCTGCAGCGAACAATCCCGCTCGCCCAAATGCACGGCTTTACCCTTGCCGTCGCCGAACACCTGTATTTCAATGTGGCGGGGTGTTTGCAGGTATTTCTCGATATAAACTTCGTCATTGCCAAAGGCGGCCTTTGATTCCGACCGCGCTGTGCGAAAGGCAATTTCCAGCTCTTCCGCGTTTTGCGCCACTTTCATACCACGCCCGCCTCCGCCAGCCGTGGCTTTGATGATCACCGGAAAGCCAATGGTTTCGGCCACACCAATCGCGGCCTCGTAATCAGCGACGCCGCCTTCCGACCCCGGCACCACCGGAATACCCAGCGCTTTCGCGGTTTCCTTGGCGGTGATCTTATCCCCCATGATGCGGATATGTTCTGCCGTAGGGCCAATGAACGTGATGTCGTGGTCCTGCAACGCCTGCGCAAAGGCCGCGTTTTCCGACAGAAACCCATAACCAGGATGCACGGCTTGTGCGCCAGTAATTTCGCATGCCGAAATGATCGCGGCCTTTGACAGATAGCTTTCCGATGATGGCGCAGGGCCAATGCAAACGCTTTCGTCCGCCATTCGCACATGCATGGCGTCCGCATCAGCGGTGGAATGCACCGCGACCGATTTGATCCCCATTTCGCGGGCAGCGCGGATCACCCGAAGCGCTATTTCGCCCCGGTTAGCGATCAGTATTTTTTCAAACATCTGCGCCTCACTCGATGATCATCAAAGGTGCGCCGTATTCCACCGGGTTGCCATCAGCCACCAGAATGCGCCTGACCACACCCGCGCGCGGGGCGGGGATTTGGTTCATGGTTTTCATGGCTTCGATGATCATCACGGTCTGCCCTTCAGTGACAGTTGCACCGACCGTCACAAAGGCCGCTGCACCCGGTTCAGCAGACAAATAAACCGTGCCAACCATGGGCGATGTCACAGCCCCCGGATGTTGCGCCGGGTCTTCCGCCGCTGCTGCAGCAACCGGTGCCGCACCACTGGCCATCGGCGCATGCATCATCATCTGTGCCGGTGCGGCCATGGTCGTTGTCACGATATTGGCCTGCTTGACGACACGCACATCAAGGCTGTCATCCTCGCCATATTCACGCTTCACCGAAAGTTCGGTCAGATCATTTTTGTTCAAAAGTTCTGCAAGGGCCTGAATGAAAGCCACATCTGCTTCGCTGGAATGTTTGCTCATGCCGTCCTCGGTTTGGCGATTGTGCCTGCTATGTTTTTGTCTTTGCGCCCTGCTTTTGGCATTTCCCCGCCGCAAGCTATCCGCCCTTATACGCGAGCCTGCCGGGGCTGAAAAGCAAGACTTGCACTAAACCCATGTCTGCACAGTTTTTGGGCAGAACATGCCGGGAACTTCGCAGCGATACAAAACCGCAATAATCAAAAATTTACCATTTGATAAAATTATGGACCTGTGGCAGCGTTTGGTAAAGCCAGTGTAACGGAGAGGGTCCGCCCCGATGTCCAATAGCCAGCTCACCCCCGGTGTCGTGCCGGGGCGCTTGCCCGCAAAAGCCTATGACGCCAATTTCGCCGATGTCATCGCCCCCTACGACCGGCACGAGGCACAGGTCGCTTCTGACAGGTGCTATTTCTGTCATGATGCGCCCTGCATTACAGCATGTCCCACGTCGATAGACATTCCGCTGTTCATTCGGCAAATCGCCACTGGCACGCCAGATGCGGCAGCAAAAACCATTTTCGCGCAGAACATTCTGGGCGGCATGTGCGCCCGCGTTTGCCCGACTGAACAGCTGTGCGAAGAGGCCTGCGTGCGTGAAGCTGCCGAAGGCAAGCCGGTCGAAATCGGTCGCTTGCAACGCTTTGCAACGGATGGGTTGATGACAAAAGGTTTGCATCCCTTCACGCGTGCGCAGGCTACGGGCAAAAAGGTGGCGGTTGTCGGTGCGGGCCCTGCCGGTTTGTCCTGCGCCCACCGTTTGGCGATGAAGGGCCATGACGTTGTGATTTACGATGCCCGCCCCAAACTTGGCGGCTTAAACGAATTCGGTATTGCAACTTACAAAACCACCGATGATTTCGCACAGCGCGAGGTGGATTGGCTGCTTAAAATCGGCGGCATAAAGATTGAAACCGGCAAAGCTTTGGGTGGGGCGTTAACCCTTGATAGCCTGCGGTCCAGCCATGATGCCGTCTTTCTTGGAATGGGGCTTGGTGGCGTAAACGCCCTTCGCAGTAACGGCGAAGACAAAGCCAACGTTGTGAACGCCGTTGATTTCATTTCCGATCTTCGCCAATCGGGCAATAAATCACAGCTTCCCGTTGGCCGCGATGTTGTTGTCATCGGTGGCGGGATGACTGCTGTCGATGCGGCCGTGCAATCCAAACTTCTGGGCGCAGAAAACGTCACCATCGTTTACCGGCGGGGGCAATCCAAGATGAGCGCGTCACCCTACGAGCAGCACCATGCCACCTCTGTCGGCGTGCGGATCATCTGCAATGCAATGCCGGTGGCGGTGCATGGCAACGGCACAGTGCGCGAAGTGGAATTTGCCTATTCGGTGGAAACGGATGCTGGTCTGATGCCCAGCGGTGAAACCTTCCGCCTGCGTGCCGATCAAGTGTTCAAGGCCATCGGCCAAACGCTGGACGATGCACCAAATGGGCTAACGATTGCCGCAGGTAAAATCGCCGTCACCGGGGCAGGGCGCACATCATTGCCCGGTGTTTGGGCAGGCGGTGACTGTGCAAGCGGTGGCAATGACCTGACGGTCACTGCAGTGGCCGAAGGCCGCGATGCTGCAATGGATATTCATGCAAGCTTGACGGCGTGAGGAGACACACAAAATGGCAAACCTGACCACAGATTTCATCGGCATCAAATCCCCCAACCCGTTCTGGCTGGCCTCGGCCCCGCCGACCGACAAAGAATACAACGTCCGCCGTGCATTCGAGGCGGGCTGGGGCGGGGTTGTGTGGAAAACGCTTGGTTCTGAGGGCCCGCCTGTGGTGAACGTGAACGGCCCGCGCTATGGGGCCATCTGGGGGGCTGACCGCCGCCTGTTGGGTCTGAACAACATCGAGTTGATCACCGACCGCCCGCTGGAAATAAACCTGCGTGAAATCAAGGCGGTGAAGCGTGATTACAAAGATCGCGCCATGATCATCAGTCTGATGGTGCCCTGTGATGAGGACTCGTGGAAGGACATTCTGGCGCATGTCGAAGATACCGAGGCCGACGGGGTCGAGCTGAACTTCGGCTGCCCGCACGGCATGGCCGAACGCGGCATGGGTGGTGCTGTGGGCCAGGTTCCCGAATACATCGAAATGATCACCCGTTGGTGCAAAATGCACACTCGCATGCCCGTGATCGTAAAATTAACCCCCAATATCAGTGATATCCGTAAACCAGCCGAGGCTGCGATGCGCGGCGGGGCGGATGCAGTGTCGCTGATCAACACCATCAACTCGATCACGTCCGTCAACCTCGACAGTTTCGCGCCAGAACCGATGATCGACGGCAAAGGCACGCACGGCGGCTATTGCGGCCCGGCGGTCAAACCCATTGCGCTTAACATGGTGGCTGAAATTGCACGCTCCCGTGAAACCCACGGCCTGCCGATTTCCGGCATCGGCGGCATCACCACTTGGCGCGATGCGGCAGAATTCATGGCACTGGGGGCAGGTAATGTGCAGGTCTGCACTGCCGTGATGACCTACGGCTTCAAGATCGTGCAGGAAATGATTTCCGGCCTGTCCGATTACATGGATGGCAAAGGCATGACATCCACCTCCGAATTGGTCGGAAAAGCCGTGCCAAACGTTACCGACTGGCAGTTCCTGAACCTGAATTATGTGACCAAAGCGCAGATCAGCCAGGATGATTGTATCAAATGCGGGCGCTGTTACGCCGCCTGCGAAGACACCAGCCATCAGGCCATTTCCATGTCCGCCGACCGCGTATTCGAAGTGATGGAAGATGAATGTGTGGCCTGCAATCTGTGCATCAACGTCTGCCCGGTGGACAATTGCATCACCATGGTGGAAATGCCGAAAGGGGCTGTTGATCCGCGCACAGGCACCAAAGTTGGCGATTATGCCAATTGGACGACTCACCCCAACAACCCGTCGGTGGCCGCCGAATAGCGGTTCAGATGCTCAACTGCTGCCCCAACTCGATCACCCTGTTCGTCGGCAAGCGGTAGAAACTGGTCGCATCGGCGGCAGATTTGGTCATCGCCACGAACATTTTTTCCTGCCAGATCGGCAAGCCTTGCGTCTTGGCAGACCGGAACGACCGCCGGTTCAGGAAGAATGACGTCGACATGATGTCAAACTTTTCCCCCATCTTGCGCGCAAGGGTCAGCGCTTTGGGAACATTCGGCTCTTCCATATAACCAAATTCCAGATCAATGCGGGTGAACCGATCATTGACCTTTTGAATGGTGACACGGTCGGCGTTCGACACATAGGGCCGGGTCGCCACATTGACCCGCACGATCATGTTATGCTCGTGCAGCACCTGATTATGCTTCAGATTATGCATCAAGGCCGCAGGCGCGTTGTCGGGGTCCGATGTCAGGAAAACGGCTGTCCCCGGCACAATCGTCAATCGTTTGCTTTTCGCCAGCATTTCAGACAGCGCCACGATCGTGGTCGCCCCCCTGCGCGACAATATCTGCACATAATTGGTTCCGCGTACCCAGCTCCACATCAGCAAAATCATGGTCGCTGAAATGATCAACGGCACGTATCCACCTTGCAGAACTTTGGAAAAGTTGGCCCCAAGAAACAGGGTTTCCAGCGTTAGGATTGGCACAAGCACGGCTGCCGTCCCCAAGAAAGTCCATTTCCAGCTCCGGCGAAACACAAAGAACGCAAGGATTGTCGTGATCACCATATCTCCGCTCACCGCAATGCCATATGCGCTGGCAAGATTGCTGGATGATCCGAAAATGATCACTAGTAAAATCACGCCAACTGCCAAGATCATGTTCACCTTCGGCAGATAAATCTGGCCAAACTGGCTTTCTGATGTGTGCTGAATCTCAAGCCGTGGCAAAAGACCCATCCGCACCGCTTGTTTCATCATGGAAAAAGCGCCCGAGATAACCGCTTGGCTGGCGATGACGGTGGCAAATGTTGCCAAAATAACCAAAGGAAACAAGGCCCAGTCCGGTGCCATCAGAAAGAACGGGTTTTTCGCCGTCTCAGGCCGCGCCAGAACCATGGCCCCTTGGCCCAGGTAGCTAAGCGTCAATGCCGGGAACACCAAAATCCCCCAGGCCAGGCGAATAGGCTTGCGTCCAAAATGCCCCATGTCGGCATATAGCGCCTCGCCGCCGGTTACCGCCAGAAAGACAGATCCAAGCACAATCAATGACGCAAAGCCGTTGTTTACGATAAAGCCAGCTGCATGCAGCGGATTCAAGGCAGACAAAATCCCAACATCATCGCCGATATGCCAAATCCCCATGATCGCCATGACCACGAACCAAACCACCATAATCGGCCCAAACAGTATAGAAACTGCGGCTGTGCCTTTGCTTTGGACCAAAAACAGCGCCACGATAATGGCCAACGTGACGGGTACCACAAAGGGCGAGAATGACGGCGCGACCAATGTCATCCCTTCCACTGCAGACAGCACAGACATCGCCGGCGTGATGATTGCATCACCAAAGAACAGTGATATCCCCACCATCCCCACGGCAAGCAGCCACACGGGCCTGCGCCCCAATGCCTGCTGAACTAGCGCCACCAACGAAAGTGTGCCGCCTTCGCCACGGTTATCAGCGCGCATTATCAGGGTCACATATTTGAACGCCACCAACAGGATCAACGTCCAGATCAGCAACGAAATCACCCCGATCACATCTGACCGCGTCAATCCATCATGGCTGGCGGCATGCAGGGATTCGCGCATCGCATACAGCGGGCTCGTTCCGATATCGCCATAAACAACGCCGATACAGCCAAGCGTCAGCACCCATAGTTTCTGTGGCGGATGCGCCTCATGGGTATCTTCTTCCGCAGTCTCAGCTGTTTGCGACGCCATGTTCAGACCTTTTGCTAACCGCGTGCTGATACTCGTGCTGCGCGGCGACGGCAAGGGTTTGCGTAGATTTGATCAAAACCCTTGCGTAACACCTATGGCATCCCTCAGAAAAATCCACGCGGGATCAAACGATTTTCATAGGCATCGCGTTCCAGACCCTCGCGAAAATCGGGATGGGCAAGGCTGATCAACGCCAGCGCCCGTTCGGGCACGGATTTGCCCTTCAGGTTCACCATCCCGTATTCGGTGACAACATACATCATGTCGCTGCGCGGGGTGGTGACGATATTGCCCTGCGTCAGGCTTAGCACAATTCGGCTGCGCCGCTCGCCCCGTTTGTCATAGGTCGACGACAAACAAATGAACGACTTCCCCCCCTTTGACGCATAGGCCCCGCGGACAAATTGCAATTGCCCGCCAGTGCCGCTGATATGGCGAAAGCCGTCAGATTCCGATGCGGCCTGACCCTGCAAATCAATCTGGGTGGTGTTGTTGATCGCAACCATGCGGTCATTTTGCATCACGATATGCGGCAGGTTGGTATAATCGACCGGGCAGCACAGGAAATCGGGGTTACCATCCACCATGTCATACAATGCCCGCGACCCAAGGCCAAAGCTGTAGACGATTTTCCCCTTGTCCATGGCTTTGTGCAGACCCGTGACCTTGCCCGCGCGGTAAAGATCAACAATGCCGTCTGTCAGCATTTCGGTATGCACGCCCAGATCCTGCACCGCACTTTCCACCAGCAGGCTGCAGACCGCATTTGGCATACCGCCGATGCCAATTTGCAAACAGGCGCCATCCTCGATCTCACCGATGATCCTTTGCCCCACGGCGCGGTCCACCGCAGTCGCCGCCGCATTGGGCAGTTCGGCCAGCGGATGATCATCGCCCCGCACGATGTAATCCACTTCGCTGACATGCACATGGTTGCCCACCCCAAGCGCCAAAGGCACAGCGGTTGATGTCTCCACAATCACCAGTTTGGCGCGCTCCACAATGGCGCGGTGCCACAGATTGGCCAGCCCCAGATTGAAATTGCCGTCCACATCCATCGGGCGGACCTTTATAATGACAATATCAACCGGGTCAATGAAACGACGGTAGTAATCGGGTATTTCCCCAAGGTTTACCGGCAGGTAGTTCGCAATACCCGCATCATGTTTGCGCCGATCGTAGCCGGAAAAATGCGAATTCAACCAAAAGAAATGCTTAGCGTCCGGGTCAGCCTCCAGCACGGCGCGGGGCCGGGTCGATAGGCAGGCGCGGATTTTCACGTTCTGCAGGTCTGACGCGCGGCGCGCCAGGGCCGCATCGAACACATCAGGCTGCGCAAGCACGGCACTGAAATCAATCCACATGCCAGATTGTACCAGCTTTGCTGCGTCATCAGCGCTTATGTCGCGGGCGGTCTGTGCGGCTTTTCTCATCTCAAACATATGTTCCCCATAGACGTGGCACCCGCAGGCGACCATCAGACAAAATCCGCACTCTGCCTAGCGAAAATTGGCAGATCGCACGTGGCATTACACGGCAAGAAGCTTGCGAAACAGCGTTTCCAGATAATCCTCGGCCTCGGCAAACGGGTCATGCCCCGGCCCCAGAACAGCACGCACCTGAACATCGAAATCGGCGTAATGCTGCGTCAGCGCCCAGATCGAAAAGATCAGATGCACAGGATGCACCCGTGCGATGCGCCCCTGATCCATCCAAGTATCAAGCACCGCCGATTTTTCTGCGACCAGCGCCTTTAGGTCCCCTTCAATTGCGGCCCGCATGCGGGGCGCACCTTGCAAAATCTCATTTGCAAAAAGCCGGCTTTCGCGGGGGAAATCACGTGAAAGATCTAGCTTGGCGCGCACATAGCCCAGCACTTCGTTTGTCGGGTCACCCTGCGGATTCATACGGCGCAAGGGATCAAGCCAAGTGTCCAACAATCGTGACAGAACGGTCTTATGAATATCTTCCTTCGACGAAAAGTAATAAAGCAGGTTGGGCTTCGACAGCCCTGCCACATCAGCAATCTGATCCAGCGTTGCGCCGCGAAATCCGTGGGTTGAAAACACCTCTAGCCCAGCATCCAGAATGGTTTCGCGGTTTTTCGTTTGGATCCGCGTCCGGGGTCTGGGGTTGGGCATTCATGTTTCCTCATTGGGTGGCGCAACTGTTGCCTAGATTTGCAGCAATTTAGAAAAACTTGCAAACATACACTGATCCCTTGCCTGTGCCACTTTATGATGGCGCTAACGGCATGTCGCCAGATCAATTAATTGGCGGGAACAACCTGTTTTGCCGCTGTATCAGCGGCTTGCCCCCCTTGACGCGGCGATCTATGTGATTAGCGTGACGCCCAAGAAATCAGGGAAAAACAATGCCCCTCTTGCATGCAAAGCAGCCGGGCGGAACCAGAAAGTCACTACAAATGGCGCTTGATCGCAAGACCACCCCGAATGATTTGAATGCGTTTTGGATGCCCTTCACCGCGAACCGGCAGTTCAAGAAAGAACCACGCATGTTTGTTGGCGCCAAGGACATGCATTACACCACATCGGATGGCCGTCAGGTGCTGGATGGCACGGCGGGTCTTTGGTGCTGCAACGCAGGCCACTGCCGCCCCAAAATCACCGAGGCGATTGCGCGGCAGGCGGCTGAGATGGATTATGCCCCCGCCTTTCAAATGGGCCACCCGGCGGCGTTTGAACTGGCCAACCGCATCATCGACATGGCCCCCAAGGGTATCGAGCATGTGTTCTATACCAATTCCGGGTCTGAATCCGTTGAAACCGCGCTGAAACTGGCCATCGCCTATCACCGTGCAAGGGGTGAAGGCGCGCGCACTCGGTTGATCGGGCGCGAACGCGGCTATCACGGGGTGAATTTTGGCGGTATTTCCGTGGGTGGCATCGTCAATAATCGAAAAGTGTTCGGCACTTTGCTGGCCGGCGTCGATCACTTGCCGCACACGCATTTGCCCGCGCAAAACAGCTATTCGATGGGCCAGCCAGAGCATGGCGCAAACCTTGCCGATGATCTGGAACGGATCGTCGCGCTGCACGGGGCTGAGACAATTGCTGCGGTGATTGTGGAACCTGTGGCCGGGTCAACCGGCGTGTTGCTGCCGCCCAAAGGCTATCTCGAAAAGCTGCGGGCAATCACCAAAAAGCACGGCATCCTGTTGATTTTTGACGAGGTTATCACCGGTTTTGGCCGCCTCGGCTCCGCTTTCGCTGCGCAGCATTTTGATGTGCTGCCTGATATGATGACCACCGCCAAAGGCCTCACAAACGGCGTGATCCCGATGGGGGCTGTTTTGACGACGGCGGATATCCATGACTGCTTCATGCAGGGGCCCGAGAATATGATCGAGCTGTTTCACGGCTATACCTATTCCGGTAATCCGATTGCTTCGGCGGCGGGCATCGCCACGCTGGAGACGTATCGCGAAGAAGCGCTGTTTGAACGCGCCGCCGACATTGCCCCCTATTGGGAGGCGGCTTTGCATTCCCTCAAAGGGCTGCCCCACGTCATTGATATCCGCAATATGGGCCTGATCGGCGCAGTCGAGTTGGAAGGCATTCCGGGCGCGCCGACAAAACGGGCGTTTGAAGCGTTCTTGCGGGCCTATGAAAAAGGCATCCTGATCCGCACCACAGGCGACATCATCGCAATGTCGCCGCCGCTGATTATTTCAAAGGGCGAGATTGATGTGCTGATGGGGACGCTGGCGGATGTGCTGAAAACCCTGCCGTAATTGTGCTGGGCCGGGCTGATCCCGGCTCAACCGACGCGTGGGAACACGTTAAAAATCGTTACTAATAAATATTATGTCGTTTAATTGCAAAGACTTGCGTGATGTATCACACGTGTTACCCGTGAAAGAAAACCCAAATGCGCCTCGCCTGCACCCCCACACAGATGATCGACGATGCCCGCGTCCGCGTCACCCGTTTCGATTTCCAACCCGGCGCCGAAACAGGCTGGCACCGCCATAGCTATGATTACGTGATCACCGCCGTCACCGATTGCCATATGCTGCTGGAAGAACCGGGTGGCACAAGCCGCAAGGTGTTGGTCCCTGCAGGTGATGCCTACCGCCGCATGGAAGGGGTGGAGCATAACGTGGTCAACGATGGCGAGACAGTGATGAGCTTTGTCGAAGTAGAATTGAAATAGCGCGCGGCGAACACACCGCGCGCTTCAATCATCAGCCCAGTTTCAATGCAGCGACCTTGTCATTGTAGTTTTCTTTCGGATCCACCCCGAACAGCATCTTTATGCCGGCGACAAGCGAATTTCCGTTTAGCCAAACCTTGGCGTCGCCAAGATTCATCTTGAACAAAACAAGGTTTGCGTCGTCCTTGCCGCCGGGATACCAAGCCGCAACAAACGGATTCCACAGACGGTCAATCACCGTGTGGTCGTGGCAGACAGACAGAACTCCCTCGACTGCTGCAAACAGATCATGTCCTTTTGGCACAAGCGTAAATTCGGCCTCGGCGGACGATGAGCCCAGTTTTTGAAACAGGGACGAATCCTTGCCACCAAAAAAATAGACCGGACCACGATTTTCATCGCCGTCAATCTGCGCGGTCATCGGGCGGGCACGGTCGTCGACGGTTTCGCACAGCACCAACATGACGGTCATGTCAGAGCGCAGCGATTTCCAGAACGCGGTTTCGATTTTTTGGGTATCGGTCATTTTCAGCCTCATGGTTTGGGAACGATAAGGCAACGCGGGCGTGCAATGATGGTTCCGCGTCACCCCGGCAGAGTTTTCAACAACGCCTCGATCCCACGGACTGCAAGTGCGTGATCCTCGCGCTGCGGCAGGCCAGAGACCGTTGCAACCGCAACCACACCGACACCCCCCACCACTATTGGCACCGCACCACCATGATCGGCGTAGTCGGCAGCCGACAAACCGTCATTGGCAAGCGTGGACCCCTTTTCGCGCAGCTCAGTGCCGACCTGCAAAGAGGATTTCTGAAACATCAAAGCCACGTTGCTTTTGCGACGCACCCAGGCCTCAAGCACCGGCGCAGTGCCTGGCATACTTGCCTGAAACAACGTGCGGTTCGCCGTACGTATGTTGATCACAACTGGCAGATTTTCGGTCTGGGCAAGGGTGGCAAGCATATTGCCCAGTGTCAGAGCATCGTGTTCGTTGAACCGCGGCAGAACAAGGCGTGCCTGTTCGGCGGTCAGCGCGGCAATCGTCATCGGGCGTCCTTTCTTGATTGTGCGAGTTTTAAGTGTGGGACCAAGTGTGCGGCGGGGTACGAACGGTGGTGCAGGTGGGATCAAACAGCGCCGATGCCGCGCAGGATCACCGCCTTTACATTTTCTTTCGCCTCGCGCCATTGCTTGTCGGTCAGCGGGCCGCCGCCGTTGAGCGTTTCAATCTGGTGGCCGAAATCGGCATAATGCTGGGTGGTGGCCCAGAGCATATACAAAAGGTGGCGCGGGTTTACCGGGGCCATTTGGCCGTCATTGATCCAGCGTTGGATGACGGCGATCCGGCCGTCGGTCCAATCGCGCAGGGTGGTTTCCAAGTAGTCTTGGATCACCGGGGCGCCGTGCATCACCTCGGACGCCCAGACCTTTGACCCATCGGGGTGGCGGCGCGAGATTTCCATTTTCGCGTCGATATAGGCACCAATACCGTCTACCGGGCCATTTGCATTGTCAAAACAGGCGGCGGCGTTGAGCCAGATTTCGAAAATGTCTTGGACGACGCGGCGGTAGAGCGCCTCTTTGGTGGGGAAATAATAGTGCAGGTTGGCTTTGGGCAGGCCTGCAAGATCGGCAATCAGCTGCATGGTGGCCCCGCCAAAGCCCGCCTCGGCAAAGACCTTTTCAGCAGCCTTTAGGATAAGGCTTTCATTTTCGCGCCTGATATCGGTGCGTTTGCCGGGTTTCAGGCGCGTTATTTGGGCAGATGTGGCCATTCGATTGCCCCAGATTTTCGTTGACCGGATGGTCAGGTTGTGGTGCGCTGTGATTTGACCATACGGTCAGGAAACGAGTCGCGGCAAGGGGCATGAAGACCTCGGCTGCTGGGGAGATGAGAATGACCATTCCGGGTGCAAATCTGCGGATCAATTCTGCCCGGCTGTGGGACAGTCTGATGGAAATGGCGCAGGTTGGCCCCGGAATTGCGGGCGGCAACAATCGCCAGACGTTGACCGATGCGGATGCAGCGGGGCGGGCGCTGTTTCAATCATGGTGCGAAGCGGCGGGTTGCACGATGGGCGTGGATACCATGGGCAATATGTTTGCCACGCGGGCGGGGACGGAAGATTTGGACCCGGTCTATATGGGGTCGCATCTGGATACCCAGCCGACGGGCGGCAAGTATGACGGGGTTTTGGGAGTGTTGGGCGGGCTGGAGGTGATCCGGTCGATGAACGACGCCGGGATCAAGACGCGGCATCCGATTGTGGTTACCAACTGGACGAACGAGGAAGGCGCGCGGTTTGCGCCTGCAATGTTGGCGAGCGGGGTGTTTGCGGGGATTCATACGCAGGATTATGCCTATGGGCGGCTTGACCCCGACGGCAAGCGGTTTGGCGATGAGTTGGCGCGGATTGGTTGGGTCGGCTCCGAAGTTGTCGGCGCGCGGAAAATCCACGCGATGCTGGAACTGCACATTGAGCAGGGGCCGATATTGGAGGCTGAGGGTAAGTCCATTGGCGTGGTGACTCACGGGCAGGGACTGTGGTGGCTGGAGGTGACGCTGACCGGGGTCGACGCGCATACCGGGTCTACGCCGATGTCGATGCGGGCGAACGCCGGGCTTGGCATGGCGCGGGTAGTGGAACGGGTCCATCAGATCGCCATGGGGCATCAACCGGGCGCAGTGGGCACGGTGGGGCAGATGAATGTGTTCCCGAATTCTCGGAATGTGATCCCTGGTCGGGTGGTGTTCACGGTGGATATCCGGTCGCCCGATCAGGGCAAGCTGGACGCGATGCGCGGCGAGGTGGAACGCGCGGTGGCGGCGGTGGCGGCGGAATTGGGGCTGGGGTGCGCGATTGAAGAGGTCGGGCATTTCGACCCGGTGACGTTTGATACGGGGCTGGTCGGCGTGGTGCGCGGGGCGGCGGAGCGGTTGGGGTATTCGCACATGGATATCATCTCCGGCGCTGGCCACGATGCCTGCTGGATCAACCGGGTTGCCCCCACGGTGATGGTGATGTGCCCCTGCGTGGGCGGGCTGTCGCACAATGAGGCGGAGGAGATTTCGGAGGCATGGGCGGCGGCAGGGACGGATGTGCTGCTGCACGCAGTACTGGAAGTGGCGGGGGTGGTGGGGTGAATTCCTGGTGACGCAGCAACTACTTACTGCCAACGCTCGACTGGACCAGGAGATCTTTAGTTTTGATCCGCGCGCCTATTCATTGGTGGAGAAGGATACCTTTGGCAGGCCTTGGTCGGGAGAGAAGTATTCAAACATTTTGGCTCGTTTGCGGGCGGCAAGAGTGGCGCCGCATTTTGTTGCAGTGCTTCTGCGGGATAGCGTCATGCAAATTGGAATGGAGGAACCTGAAGAACTTCAGTGTGTAGGTCTTACAAAGGAAGAATCTGGCTGCAAACTCGCTTACTGCCCAGCGCGTGATCAGTTTGTTTTGATCCAGCGCCAGAACGATGCGCCTTGGGAGACCTTTAATATTTGGGGCGACGCCGTGGGCTGTTACGCTGCAATGTAGGACAGAGGGAGAAAAGAAAATGACCACCATCATCAAAAACGGCACCATCGTCACCGCGGACCTCACCTACGCCGCCGACATCGCTATTGAGCACGGCAAGATCACCGCCATCGGCCCCAACCTCAAGGGCGATACGACTCTCGATGCATCGGGCTGCTATGTCATGCCCGGCGGGATTGATCCGCATACGCATCTGGAGATGCCGTTTATGGGCACCTATTCGGCGGATGACTTCGAGTCCGGGACGCGGGCGGCGCTGTCGGGTGGCACCACGATGGTGGTGGATTTCGTGCTGCCGGGGCAGGGGCAGGGGCTGATGGATGCCATGCAGATGTGGCACAACAAATCGGGGCGGGCGACCTGTGATTACAGCTATCACATGGCGATTACCTGGTGGTGGGGGAGCAGATTTTCAACGACATGAAAACCGTCACCGAGGCGGGGATCAATTCGTTCAAGCACTTCATGGCCTATAAGGGCGCGTTGATGGTGAATGATGACGAGATGTTTGCGTCGTTCTCCCGCTGCGACGTACTGGGCGCGATGCCGTTTGTGCATGCTGAGAATGTCGATGTGGTGGCGGAGTTGCAGCGCAAGTTGATGGCGGCAGGCAATACTGGCCCCGAGGCGCATGCGTTCTCGCGCCCGCCCGAAGTGGAGGGCGAGGCCACCAACCGCGCGATCATGATTGCCGATATGGCGGGGGTGCCAGTGTATATCGTGCATACCAGTTGTGAGGAGGCGCATGAGGCGATCCGGCGGGCGCGGATGAATGGTAAGCGCGTCTATGGCGAGCCGTTGATTCAGCATCTGACGTTGGACGACAGCGAATACCGCAACCCCGATTGGGACCATGCAGCTAGGCGCGTGATGTCGCCGCCGTTCCGCGACAAGCGGCATCAGGATAGCCTGTGGGCCGGTTTGGCGGCGGGGTCGTTGCAGGTGGTTGCGACGGATCACTGTGCGTTCACCACGGCGCAAAAACGGTTTGGCGTGGGGGATTTCACCAAGATCCCCAACGGCACGGGGGGGCTGGAAGACCGTATGCCAATGCTGTGGACGCATGGCGTGGCGACGGGCCGGATCACGATGAACGAATTTGTTGCGGTTACGTCAACAAACATCGCCAAAATCCTGAATTGTTATCCGAAGAAGGGGGCGATTTTGGTGGGGGCGGATGCGGATATTGTGGTGCTGGACCCGCATAAATCGAAGACGATCACCGCGAAGGCACAGCAATCCGCGATTGATTACAATGTGTTCGAGGGGAAGGTGGTGACTGGGTTGCCTCGGTTTACGCTAACGCGCGGGCATGTGGCGATTGAGGACGGGGTTGTGAAAACGCAGGAAGGCCACGGGCAGTTCGTGGCACGGCCGCCGAATGGGGCGGTGAACCGGGCGCTGACGCAGTGGAAGGATTTGACGGCCCCGCGGCCCGTGGTGCGGACGGGTGTTCCGGCG
>JANOFE010000126.1:0-1039 GCA_031413495.1 Pseudorhodobacter sp.
GGAGGTGGAGATTTTTGAGGAAGACGATCTCGAAAAACTCGGTATGGGTGCCCTTTTGGGCGTTGGCCAAGGTTCGCGCAGCCCCACCAAAATGGTCGTCATGCAATGGAATGGCGGCAAAAAGGGCGAGGCACCTTTCGCCCTGATCGGCAAAGGCGTGGTCTTTGATACCGGCGGAATTTCCATCAAACCCGCTGGCGGGATGGAAGAAATGACCATGGATATGGGCGGTGCCGGCGTCGTCTCCGGCGTCATGCGCACACTTGCCATGCGGCGCGCCAAAGCCAACGTCGTGGGTCTTGTCGGCATCGTCGAAAACATGCCAGACGGCAACGCCATCCGCCCCGGTGATGTGCTCAAATCCATGAAGGGTGACACGATCGAGGTGATAAACACCGATGCCGAAGGTCGCCTCGTGCTGGCCGATGTGATGTGGTATGCGCAAAAACCGCTTCAACCCGACGGGCATGATTGATCTCGCCACCCTGACCGGGGCTATCATCGTCGCCTTGGGCCATGAAAACACTGGCGTCTTTTCCAACAATGATGCGCTCTGCAACGCGTTCCTCAAGGCGGCAGCCGCTGAAGGCGAAGGCGCATGGCGCATGCCAATGGGCCAAGCCTATGATGATAAACTGAAATCCCGCATTGCTGATATGATGAATGTCGGCGGGCGCGATGGCGGGGCCATCACCGCGGCCCAGTTCCTGCAGCGCTTTGTAAAACCTGAAACTCCGTGGATTCACCTTGATATCGCGGGCACCGCCCTGGTCAAATCCGACACCACCCTTGCCCCCAAAGGGGCCACCGGCTGGGGTGTCATGGCACTCAATCGCCTTATCAAGGACATGCTGGAACCGAAATGACCGCAGGCTTTCTTGCGCTTTTTCTTCGCCTAAATACTCATCTTGCAACCCATCCAAAGGCCGCATGATGGGCGCGGTCATGTTTTACCAACTCACCCGCTCCACCGCCGAAGAAACGGTGACTTCGCTCCTGGGCCGCGCCGTGGGTTTGGGCTGGCGGGTGATGATACGGG
>JANOFE010000127.1:0-17975 GCA_031413495.1 Pseudorhodobacter sp.
CCTCCCGCGCGTCAAAAATGATGACGGGACAAGCCATGGTCATAGATGGCGGCGTGGTGGTAACCGGATGATGCAAGACATAACTCCTAATTGGATCGCGGTCGATTGGGGCACCACCAATCTGCGCGCTTTTGCCATGCACAAAGGCACTGCGATAGCCGAAACCATGTCCGAAGACGGCATGGGCAAACTCACTCGTGACGCGTTTGAAGCCGCGCTGATCAAGCTTATCACGCCTTGGCTATCTGCCAAACACCCGACGCCCGTTATTGCCTGCGGCATGGTCGGTTCCCGCCAAGGTTGGCACGAGGCCCCGTATCGCACAGCTCCCTGCAGCCCGCTTGATCCATCAGCACTTGTTTTGGTTCCCACCACAGACCCCCGCATCATCCTGCGCATTGTGCCCGGCCTGCGCCAAAACAAACCCGCAGACGTGATGCGCGGCGAAGAAACCCAAATCGCGGGCGCGCTGTGCCTGACCCCCGGCTTTGACGGCGTGTTCTGTCTGCCCGGCACCCATACCAAATGGGTCCACGTTTCTGCGGGCGAGGTGGTCAGCTTCCAAACCTTCATGACGGGCGAGATGTTTGCCCTGCTCTCCACCCAATCCGTCCTGCGCCACGGCATGGCAAGCGGCGGTTGGGAAGATGCCGCATTTGACGGGGGCCTGTCAGACGCGCTGTCGCGGCCCGAAAAAATCGCGGCTAACCTGTTTTCCCTGCGCGCCGAAGGCTTGCTTACGGGCCTTGCAGCCCCGGCAGCACGCGCCCGCCTGTCGGGCCTGCTGATCGGCATCGAACTTGCCGCCGCCAAACCCTATTGGCTTGGCCAACCCATCGCCATCATCGGGGCCGACGCTCTTTCAGCCACCTATGCCCGCGCATTGGCCGCCCAAGGCAATACCCCAAGCATCATCCCCGCAAATGCTACCGTGCTTGCGGGCCTGACCCTCGCCCATAAAACCATGATGGAGGTCACACGATGACCCACCTGCCTCTGATCGCCATCCTGCGCGGCATCTCGCCAGACGAGGCCGAAGCCGTCACCGAAGCGCTGATCGAGGCGGGCATCACCCGTATCGAAGTGCCGCTTAACTCGCCGCATCCGCTGACCTCGATCCGTGCCATGGTGCGCGGTTTTGGCTCTCAGGCGCAGATTGGTGCTGGCACTGTGCTTAGCGTCCGCGACGTACACGAAGTTCGCGATGCGGGTGGTACCCTGATCGTGTCGCCCAATTGCGACGTGGACGTGATCGCCGCCACCAAAGCCGCCGGATTGGCAAGCTGGCCCGGCGTCATGACCCCGACGGAATGTTTTGCCGCGTTGAAAGCCGGGGCTGACGGGCTAAAGATATTCCCGGCCAGCCTGATCGGCCCATCGGGCATCAAGGCCATCCGCGCCGTTCTACCGCGCATGACGCAGGTTTATGCCGTGGGTGGTGCCGGCCCCGACAATTTCGCTGAATGGATCGCCGCAGGGGTTGATGGTTTCGGGATCGGCACCGCCATCTACACCCCAGGCCTGACCATCGCCGAAATTGCCACCCGTGCGGCCACAATCGTGGCGGCATACGAAGCAGCAACCGCATGACCACCGTTTTCGATAGCCGCGCTTGCGACCTTGGCGAAGGGCCGTTCTGGCACCCGGACCGTCAACAGCTGTTCTGGTTCGACATCCTCGGCAAACGCCTGCTGACGCAAAGCCCAGATGGCCCGCAGGAATGGCACTTCCCCGAACTGGTTTCCGCCGCAGGCGTGATAGACCGCGATACCTTGCTGATCGCGTCGGAATCCGCGCTGTTCCGTTTCAATCTCGAAACCGGCACCAAACGCGAAATCGCCCCCCTCGAATCTGAAAACCCCAACACCCGCTCCAACGATGGCCGCGCCGATCCCTTCGGCGGCTTCTGGATCGGCACCATGGGCAAAGCCGCCGAACCCGGCGCAGGTGCCATCTACCGCTACTACCGGGGCGAATTGCGCCGCCTGTACACCAACATCAGCATTCCCAATTCCATCTGCTTTCCCGCCCACGGCCGCTTTGCCCATTTCTCCGATTCCGCCGCCCGCAAGGTGATGCTCGTGGCCCTTGATGCCGATGGCTGGCCCAAAGGCGAGGCGGAGGTATTCCTCGACCTGACCGCAAACACCCCAGAACCCGACGGCGCAGTCATCGACGCCGCAGGCACGATGTGGCTCGCCGAATGGGGCGGGGCGCGTGTGCGGGCTTTTGCGCCTGATGGTACGCCCCAACAAACAGTCGCCTTCGACGCGCCGCACACCAGCTGCCCCGCTTTCGGTGGCGAGGGGCTTGCCACGCTGTTCTGCACCACCGCCCTGCAAGGCATGGATGTCACCGCCCGCGCCAGCCACCCTAACGCTGGCATGACATTTTCCGCCCCCACCACAACCCGCGGCCAACCTGAAAACCGAGTGATCCTATGACCCTGAAACGCACCCTTGGCGTCTGCTACTACCCCGAACATTGGCCCGAATCCCAATGGGCGGAAGACGCCGCCCGCATGGCCGCCCTTGGCCTGACATGGGTGCGCATCGGCGAATTCGCTTGGGCGCGGATGGAACCGCAACCGGGCCGGATGGATTGGGCGTGGCTTGACCGCGCCATCGACGTGCTGGGAAGTGCTGGCCTGAAAGTCGTGCTTGGCACCCCCACCGCCACGCCGCCGCGCTGGATGCTGGCCAAACACCCCGATATGCTGCCCGTCGGCCGTGATGGCCAAACCCGCGGTTTCGGGTCGCGCCGCCACTACTGTTTCAGCCACGAAGGCTACCGCCGCGAATCCGCCAGCATCACCACCTTGATGGCCGAACGCTACGGCAAGAACCCCCATGTCGCCGCGTGGCAAACCGACAACGAATATGCCTGCCACGATACCACACTCAGCTATTCCGCCTCGGCACTGAAAGCCTTCCGCAACTGGCTGGCGCAGAAATACCAATCCACCGCCGCCCTGAACCGCGCTTGGGGCAACGTGTTCTGGTCGATGGATTATGACAGTTTTGATGACATAAACCTGCCCAACCTGACGGTGACGGAGGCAAACCCATCGCATGTGATGGATTTCCGCCGCTTTTCATCTGACCAAGTCATCAGCTTCAACCGCATCCAAACCGACATCATCCGCAAACATTCGACCTATCCCATCGCGCACAATTACATGGGCCGCGTCACCGATTTTGACCATTTCGGCACCGGTGCCGACCTCGATATCGCGTCATGGGACAGCTATCCGCTTGGTTTTCTGTCAGACCGCCTCGAAGTCACACCAGACCATAAACGCCGCTTCGCCCGCCAAGGTGATCCCGACCTGCAAGCCTTCCACCACGACCTCTACCGCGCCGTAGGACGCGACCGCTGGTGGATCATGGAACAACAACCGGGTCCGGTAAACTGGGCTCCGTTCAACCCTGATCCACTGCCAGGCATGGCGCGTTTGTGGGCGTGGGAAGCCTTCGCCCACGGCGCAGAAACCGTCTGCTACTTCCGCTGGCGCCAAGCCCCGTTTGCCCAAGAACAAATGCATGCAGGCCTGCTGCGATCAGATTCAATCGCCGCCCCCGCGCATGACGAAGCCGCCCAAGTCGCCCGCGAACTGGCTGAAATGCCCGACGCAGGCACCGCGAACGCACCCGTGGCGTTGGTGTTCGACTATGCCTCCGCATGGGCATGGGAAACCCAACCCCAAGGCCGCGATTTCGACTATTTCCGCCTCACCTTCGCCTTCTACAAAGGCCTGCGCCGCCTTGGGCTAAACGTCGATATCATCGCCCCCGATACTGGCGATCTTGGCCAATACAAACTCGTCCTCGCCCCCGGTGTGGCCACATTGACCCAACCTTTGCTGGACGCCCTCAAAACCTACAAAGGCCACGCCCTTCTCGGCCCGCGCACCAACGCCAAAACCGCCGATTTCGCCACCCCGGTGCCACTGGCCCCCAACCTGCCCGGCCTCGATGCCCGCGTGATGCGCGCCGAAAGTCTGCCGCCAGACCTGCCTGTGCCTTTGGCGCAGGGCGGCAATTTCCTGCACTGGCGCGAAAAACTGGAAGGGTCGGCCGAAGTGGTCGAAGCCACCGAAGACGGCTTCCCCTCCATCATGGCAAAGGGCTCCATCCACTACCTCGCCGGATGGCCCGACGACGAAGCACTGGACCGTATCCTGCTATCCGCCTGCGAAAACATCGGGTTGGAAACTGATATCCTCCCCGAAGGCCTGCGCCGCCGCGATACCCCAACCCACCGCTTCTGGTTCAACTACAACCCGGTCGAAATGGAATGGGGCGGCACTGTGATTCCTGCTGCGGGGGTCTATTGGGAATTGCTATAAAACTGCGATCTTGCCCGATGTAACATGCATCAGATCGGCAAGAGCTAAGGCCCCCGGACCGATCTGAAAACACTGCGGGGCAGTGTTTTTCGGTTCGTTGCTTGAAGGCGCAAGCCGGAAAGCAAGGGAAGCAATGCAGCAAACCAGCGGTGGTAAATCGGGGCGCTCCTGTCTGGCTGGTGCGTGAAACGCGCCTGCCGCGGCAGGCAGGCGCGGCCCGATTTGACGCGTGTCAAATCATGCAAGAAACCCTTGGTTGGCGGGAGTGTTCAGCCAAGAAACCCAAAGCCATTCGGTCCCAACATCAATTCATCCGCCACCATCACAGCCCCTTGTGATGGCCCCAGTAACTCGCCTTTTGCCGAAACAGAAACGCTGTCAACCGACAGGTTGAACACACAGATCATGCTCACCCCCTCCAACACCCGCTCAAACATCAACACAGGCTCCGCCACGTCCAAAAACCGTGTCCGCCCTTGCATCAACGCGTCCGACCCGCGCCGAAACGCAAGCATCGTGCGGTAAAACTCCAACACAGACCCCGCCACGCCATCCTGCGCCGCCACATTCCGCGCCAGTTGCGGCGCTTTCACGGGCAACCACGGCCGACCGCTGGTAAACCCACCCTCAGCCGATCCATCCCAAACCATCGGCGTCCTACACCCATCCCGCCCCTTATACTCCGGCCAGAATGTAATCCCCGGCGGATCAGTCAGTTCATGAAACTCAATCTCGGTTTCCGTCTGCCCCAGCTCCTCGCCCTGATACAAATAGATCGTCCCCTCAAAACTCAGCAACATCGCCGCAGCCAGCTTTGCCACGGCGTCCGTTTCCCCATGCGCGGCCCAGCGCGATACGTGCCTTATCACATCATGGTTGGAAAACGCCCAGGCAGGCCAGCCATCCGGCGCGCCCTGAAAGAACGCCTCGATCTTTCCACGAAAATGCGCCGCCGTAAATTGCGGCCCCAGCATATCGAAACTGTACGCCATGTGCAGGCGCGATGACCCCGCCGTATAAACCGCCATCACCTGCACCGCACGCTGGCTCTCCCCCACCTCGCCCACCATCGCGCGGCCCGGATATTCGTCCAACAACGCCCGCACCCGCGCCAGAAACACAAGGTTCTCCGGCTGCGTCTTGGAATACAGATGATCCTGCATCTCATAGGGGTTCAGCGCTGGCGTGGGATCGTTGCTGGCCAGCGGTGGGTTAGACCGCAACTGCGCATCGTGGAAATAGAAATTCGCAGTGTCCAACCGAAACCCGTCTACCCCCCGATCCAGCCAGAACCGCATGGTGCCAAGCAGCCAATCCTGCACATCAAGATTGTGAAAGTTGAAATCCGGCTGGCTGGCCAAAAAGTTGTGCAGATAATACTGCCTACGGCGCGTATCCCATTCCCACGAAGTGCCACCAAACACCGACAGCCAGTTGTTCGGCACCGATCCGTCAGGCTTCGGGTCTGCCCAAACATACCAATCGGCCTTTGGGCTATCCCGGTTGCTTCGGCTATCAACAAAAAACGGATGCCGCGCCGATGAATGACTGATCACCTGATCAATCACCACCCGCAGCCCCAATTCATGCGCCTTTGCTATCAACGCATCAAAATCGGCCAGCGTCCCAAATAGCGGGTCCACATCGGTATAATCCGATACATCATACCCCATATCCGCCATGGGCGAGGTAAAGAAAGGCGACAGCCAGATCGCATCCACACCCAGCTGCGCGATATACTCCAGCCGCGCGGTAATCCCCGCCAGATCGCCAATCCCATTGCCAACAGAATCCTGAAACGACCGTGGATACACCTGATAAGTCACCGACCCCCGCCACCAATCCCGCATATCCGCCCCTTTTTCCGCTATGAAGCAAGGCTATGCAGGGTGCACAACAACTGCAACCCTTGGCCAGTCACTGCATGGTTCACGCGGTCGCAAGCGTCATGAAATCAACACCACCATGGTTTGGCGAACAGTTGCGAAACACCGGACTGCTGTCCATCACCCTCTCCTGTACCTGTAAAGGTCCATAAACTTCATCATTCCGTAGTCGCCTTGCAGGGCCTCTGGATGGCGATCCAGCATGTCCATCAGAAAGGCGCGATCCTCGCAGGTCTGATCTGCACTACACGAAGATTCGGGTTGTGGCTCGGGCAGGCGGGGCGGTTGCACAGCGGAATGCCCGCGAAACAGGCTGATCAGATGGGAAAGCGTCAGATTCAAAATCGTGTATGTCATCTGTCGGTCCTCCAAGCGTGTGTGGGATCACGCTAGGGGACCGATAAAATGACTGGTATCCGCGCTGACGTTGTGTTGCTCTGCATAAATGCAGAGTGATTTTCGCGATTGGTCAGACCTGTGGGTGTTTCTGGCGGTGGTGCGCGCCGGATCAACCTTGGCCGCCTCCAAATCCCTTGGGCTGGCCCAACCCACCGTGGCCCGGCGGATAGACGCATTGGAACATGCACTGGGCCTTGTGCTATTTCAGCGCAACACGCGCGGGTTCCAGCCAACGCCGGACGCGCGCGCCTTGATCGACGACGCAGAATTGATGGAAAACGCAGCCATCGAATTTTCCAACAAGGCCCGGCAGTTGACGGCCGGCAAATCGCGGACCATTCGGATCACGGCCTTCAAAGACGCGTTTAACCATCGTTTCTCATCAGTGATACAGGCGTTCACCGCCTTGCACAGCAACGTTCATTTCGAATTTGTCGCCAGCGATGACGTAATTGATATTGGTGCGGGTGAGGCCGATGTTGCGCTAAGGATTGCCGCACAGATTGACGATCCGTCGCTGATTTGTCGCAAGATCAGGGACCTAAGCTATTCGCTTTTTGCCTCAAAAGGCTATGCTGCCAAGCAACCCTTGCCATCATCCGAGGCCGAGTTCAGCGGCCACACGTTCGCTGTGCATGAGGGGCTGCTTGCAAGTTATGAATTTAGCAAATGGCTGCTCGCGCGAATTGATCCGGATCAGATCGCCATGACCTGCGATCACCCCAAGGCTATGGAGGCGGCGGTGTTGATGGGGGTCGGGCTAGGGCCTTTTCCAACGAGCTTGCGCAACAACGACAATTTTATCCATTGCCTTAAGCTTCCACCAGAAACCGATGTGCCGATCTGGTTGGTGGTCAACCCCGCCGCTTACCGAAGACCCGAGGTAAAGGCCTTCACCGCCTTTTTCGTGCCGCGTTACCGGGCGATGTTTCGCGATAGTTAGGGCTTACAAAGGGGCGGGTTGGCAAAGGCCCAATCTGCACGGCTCCAACGCGGTTTTTTCACCAAACTGAAGTTCAAATCGCACCGACCCTTTCCCAAAACGCATAGCCGCTATCACCAGATTTGATTTGACCATTCCGCCCCAACGGGCAAGCGTGCGCATCCCATTGCAGGACGCGCCAAATGACCAAATCCCCCCTGTTCACGCCTGTCCTGATCGCGGCCTCCTTCATCTTGATCCTGAACTTCGGCATCCGCGCCAGTTTTGGCGTGTTCCAACTGCCCATCGCGAATGATTTCGGCTGGCTGCGCGCCGATTTCTCCATGGCCATCGCCATCCAAAACCTCGCTTGGGGCGTCGGCCAACCTATTTTTGGCGCCATATCTGAACGCTTTGGTGACAGGCGGGCCATCATTGCGGGGGCCATCCTTTACGCATTGGGCCTTGTGCTTTCCAGCTTCGCCGTCACCCCCGGCCAACACCAATTTCTTGAAATCCTCGTCGGTTTCGGCATCGCGGGCACCGGCTTTGGCTTGATCCTTGCCATTGTCGGCCGCGCCGCATCGCCAGAAAACCGCAGCTTGGCCCTTGGCATCACAACTGGCCTCGGCTCCGCAGGCCAGGTGTTCGGCCCGCTGATTGCCCAAGCCCTGCTGCAACATTACGCGTGGCAAACCGTGTTCCTGATCTTCGCCGCCCTCATCCTGTGCGTCCTGTTTGCCTTGCCATTCCTGCGCGCGCCCTTAAAAGCCAAAACCGAACTGGATGAGCCGCTATCAACCGTCCTCAATCGCGCCTTCCGCGACCCGTCCTTCACCCTGATCGCCCTCGGCTTTTTCTCCTGCGGCTACCAGCTTGGCTTTATCACTGCCCACTTTCCCGCGTTCATAGCGGAGATGTGCAGCCCCATCACACCCGGCAGCTTCTTGGCGGGGCTTGGCCTGACCAGCACCTCTGCACTAGGGGCCGTCGCCATATCGCTGATCGGCTTGGCCAACATCGGCGGCTCGGTTCTGGCGGGTTGGCTTGGCAAGAGCTTCCCCAAGAAATATCTGCTCGCAGGCATCTATACCTTGCGCACTGTGGCTTCGGTCGCGTTCATTCTGACGCCGATGACCCCAGAAACCGTCGTGATCTATTCCCTCGTCATGGGCTCACTATGGCTTGCCACAGTGCCGCTCACCTCGGGCCTTGTCGCCCAGATATATGGGTTGCGCTACATGGGCACGCTTTACGGATTTGTGTTCTTCAGCCACCAGGTGGGGTCGTTCCTTGGCGTCTGGCTGGGCGGCAGGCTTTACGACATCACCGGCAACTACACCGCCGTCTGGTGGGTTGGCATTGGCGTGGGCGCTTTGTCCGTCATCTTGCACCTGCCCATCCGCGAGCGTGCACTTACCGCGCAGCCCGCATGAAAATCGGCATCGCCGCTCTGATTGCCGCATATATGCTCAGCCAGTTTTACCGGGCGTTTCTGGCCGTGCTGACACCCGTTCTGAAAACCGATCTTGGGGCCACGGCACAAGACCTGTCCGCTGCATCCGGCCTGTGGTTTCTGACCTTCACGCTCATGCAAATCCCCATCGGCTGGGCGCTGGACCGTATCGGCCCGCGCTGGACAGCCTCAACCTTGCTGCTCATCGGCGGTGCGGGCGGAGCCCTGCTATTTGCCACCGCCACCACACCCTTCGATCTGAAACTCGCCATGTCCCTGATCGGCATCGGCTGCGCACCCGTTCTGATGGCCAGCTATTTCCTGTTCGCGCGGATGTATTCCCCCGCCATCTTCGGCACCCTCGCCGGTGCCTTGGTCGGCATCGGCAGCTTGGGTAACATCGCAGGCTCCCTCCCCCTCGCTGCCGCAGCCGAGCATTTCGGCTGGCGGCAAAGCGTCATGGCCCTCGCCATCTTCACCGCCCTTATCGCAATCGCAGTGGCCGCCCTTGTGCGCGACCCGCCCCGTGCCATGGGTGCCGCCGAAGGCTCGCTGATGGACCTGCTGCGCATGCCCGCCCTGTGGCTAATCCTGCCGATGATGGCCGCCAACTATGCCCCCATCGCCGCCCTGCGCGGGCTGTGGGTTGGCCCCTATTACACCGATGTGTTCGGAGCCGACGCCGCTGGCATTGGCCGCGTGACCCTGATCATGGGCCTTGCAATGGTGGCAGGCAACTTCGCCTACGGCACCTTCGACCGCATTTTTGGCACCCGAAAATGGGTGGTGCTGATCGGCAACCTTTGCGCCGCCGCCTGCCTTATCGCCCTATGGGCCATGCCGACCCTCGGCGGTTGGCAAACCATAACACTGCTGTCCGCCGTAGGCCTGTTTGGCGCGTCTTTCCCGATGGTCATGGCGCATGGCCGCGCCTTTGTGCCCGCGCATCTGATAGGCCGCGGCGTCACGCTGCTAAACCTGTTCGGCATCGGCTTCATCGGCGTGGCCCAAATCATCACCGGCCGGATGCACGCGGCCCTGCCCAAAATCCCCCCCGAAACCCCCTACAGCGCCATTTTCCTGTTCTTTGCGCTTCTTTTGCTAGCAGGCACCGCGATCTACGCCTTCAGCGCAGATCGCACAGACTAAGCCTCTTTCCCCCCGCCCGCCATTGCGCTAAAGCCGCTGCCATACTGAAGGAGTGTCCAAATGGGCTATAAAATCGTCGTCGCAGGTGCCACCGGTAACGTTGGCCGTGAAATGCTGAATATCCTCGCCGAACGCGAGTTCCCGGTTGATGAAATCGTGGCCCTCGCCTCGCGCAAATCGCTTGGCACGGAAATCAGCTTTGGCGACAGAACCCTCAAAACCAAAGATCTCGACACCTTCGATTTCACCGGCTGGGATATCGCGCTTTTCGCTGTCGGATCAGACGCAACCAAAATCTACGCGCCAAAGGCCGCCGCAGCGGGCTGCGTGGTGATCGATAACTCGTCGCTCTACCGCTACGATCCCGCCGTGCCGTTGATCGTGCCGGAAGTGAACGCTGACGCGATCATCGGCTACAAAAACAAGATGATCATAGCTAACCCCAACTGCAGCACCGCGCAGATGGTTGTGGCGCTAAAGCCATTGCATGACCGCGCGCGGATCAAACGCGTTGTGGTGTCCACCTACCAATCCGTGTCCGGTGCAGGCAAAGAAGGCATAGACGAGCTTTGGGATCAGACCAAAGGCATCTACGTGCATGGGCAAGAGGTTGCCCCCAACAAATTCCCCAAGCAAATCGCCTTCAACGTAATTCCGCATATCGACGTGTTCCTTGATGACGGGTCCACCAAAGAAGAATGGAAGATGGTCGCCGAAACCAAGAAAATCCTCGATAAATCCATCAAAGTCACCGCCACTTGCGTGCGCGTGCCGGTTTTCGTTGGCCATTCGGAATCCATTAACATCGAATTCCACGATTTCCTTGATGAACACGAAGCCCGCGATATCCTGCGCGAAGCCCCCGGCATCATGGTAATCGATAAACGCGAAGACGGCGGCTACATCACACCCATCGAATGTGTAGGCGATTACGCCACCTACATCAGCCGCATCCGGCAAGACAGCACGATAGATAACGGCATCAACCTATGGTGCGTCAGTGACAACCTGCGCAAAGGTGCCGCCCTGAACGCCGTGCAGATCGCGGAACTTCTGGGCAGCAAGCATCTGAAAAAGGGCTGAAGCGCGCCCGGACGATCAATCCGTGGATGATCGTCCGCGCTGAACGCACGGCCCGCAAACGCCGGGCCGGGGGAAACGTAGGGCGGGGTTCACCCCGCGACGCTCAAATCCCGTAGGGTGCGCATTCATTGCGCACCACCACCCACCTCCAAACACAGGGCCGCACCCGACCTCGGGATGGCGCAACAACGCCCGTCTTAGGCACTTTACCCCTCAACCCCTCCCGCAGAAGTTCTGCTGGCAACCCCCCAAACGCGCCCTCCCGTCTGGGGTGAAGGGGGACCGTGGCCCCAGTGGGGCCGCGTAAGCCCCCTGAACGGGCGCGGCCCGGCGGCGCATACGCGCCTTGTTTCCGGGCAAGTGGAGCTTTCGTTTGGAGCGAGTGCTTTAGTCTCCGCCCCCTAGCGTAAAAACGGACGCGAAGGGCTGGCCACGTCACGCAGGATTCGGATTAGAAAAGACTTGCGCGACCCATTGTGTGATTTATCCTGCTACACATGGATTTGATTTACCCAATAAACTTCGTCGGCCACGATGAGTGGATGAGGAGCGGCTACGAACTAAGACTAGCTGGCGGCGATGTCTTGACCCGAGATGGAGAAGTTCTCGGAGTTTGGCGTGTCGTGGCATATGATCCGGAAGATGACGACGAGGGCGGACAGTATGAGTTCATCCTAAACGGACAAGATGTCGTGAAGTTCTCTGAAGAGTTTGCACTTCTGGATGTCAGGGCCAGTCGAGGGTTTGCATTGTCAAATCTGACCCGTGCGATAAGGGAATGGCAGGAAACTCAGCTTTCCTGACGTGTCTCTACCGATGGTATGCAACGTGCACGCAATGATCGTAGAGGGCTCGAAGCAGTCGTGGGGCCATAAGGAGCACAGGGCCGTGCCCGACCTCGGGTGGGCGCGGCAACGATGGGTTTAGGCGCTTTATGGTACAGCCACTCCCGCAGAAGTTCTGCTGGCGTCGCTGCAATCGCGCCCTCCCGGGGGGAGGTCGGGCGCGGCCCGGCGGGCTTCGCCCTTGATTCCGGGCAAAAGAACGCAGACTGAATGGCCGCAATGGGCTCAAAGCTGACCCCCAGCAACAACCCGTCCTCCCCATCCACCCCCCCTCATCTACCCCTCAAACACCCCGGTCGGCTTCCCATCAATACTCATCGCATTCTTCCTTTCCCAATACTCCTCCACCCCTTTAACCCCCATCTCGGCATAAAACGGCACCAGTTCCGTATCCGCGCGGGGCCTTTGATACTCCATAATCGGCACCCCGGTGCCGCAGGATGTCTGCACAAGATCAATCATCAGATCGAAAATCTGACGGCTGCCCGCAATTTCCGGGAATGCCACGACCATATCCTGCCATTCCGCATCGCGCGGGTGATAGACCTTCGCTTGCCCATACAGCCGCAGGATCAAAGCATCACCGTCAAACGCGCAAAACATCAGGGTCATCCGCCCAGTCGAGCGCACATGCGCCGCCGTCTCGTTGCCGCTGCCGGTTAGGTTCAGCCAGATGATGCGGGTATCATCCACAATCCGCAGCGTATCCATGCCCTTGGGCGATAGATTGACCCGCCCGGTAAGGTCCGCAGTTGCCACGAAAAACAGCGGCTGGCGTTTGATAAATGCTGTCAGCGTCTCATTCAGTCGAGTCCCCGTTCCCATTTTTGCGCCCTCCAAGGATCGAGGGATAGGAACATAAAATGAACATATCAACAAGGTAAACGATGCGAAAATTCTAAAAAAATCATTAACGGATACATTAATATCCAATATAATCAGTTATATAAAGAATGTAACACACGTGTTACCACGCCTTTTCAAATTCCCGCATACCATTCATACCCCCGGTCCGCCCAATAGCTGCCCTTCCCCAAACCATAGGTCGCGAAACTATCAACCAGTTCAATCGTGTGAACATATTTCGCCATCTTATACCCCAACTGCCGCTCCACCCGCAGCCTTAGGGGTGCCCCGTTCGCGACCGGAAGATCGGCCCCGTTCAGCCCATACGCGAGGATCGTTTGCGGATGATAGGCGTCGATCAGGTCGATGGATTCGTAATACTTCACCTCCCCCGACAAGCTGCGCTCCAGCACGTCATAGCAGTGAAAAACCGCGAACCGGGCGGTCGTCTTTGGCCGCGCCTCATTCAGGACGGCAGACAAAGGCACCCCCGTCCATTTCGCGATGCAAGACCACCCCTCTACGCAATCATGCCGTGTGATTTGCGTCCGCGACGGCATCGCTTTCAGCCCGGCCAATGGGATTGTCAGAGGCCGTTCAACCAACCCTGTCACTGTCAAGCCATAGCCAGCGAACCCTGACTGCGAGAGGGTCAGATAGTCCTCCCCATCCGGATCAACCGATCCGTTCGGCCGTTGGCCTTGCCGGATGTCGGCCTCGGTATATTCCGGGGCCAATGTATGCCCGCCCCCCAGCAATCGCTGCGCCCGGTAGGTCAGGTTCGAGACAGATTCAAACACGCCCCGCAGAGCACTATCTTTTTCATTTGCCCCGTCCAGCACTTTGCAACCCGACAGTCCAAGGGCCGCAGCACCCAACAAAAGCCCGCGCCGATTATACATCATCGCCTCCTTTTTCAGGATCAATCCGGTACCAGCCGGTCAAAATCGACCGCAGTTCATTGATCGGGCCTGCCGCCAAAATCATCACCATATGCACCACGAAGAACCCGATCAGCCCGACCATCATCAGAAAATGGATGGTCCGCGCCGTCTGCCGCCCCCCGAACAGGTCCAGCAACCAAGGTGCTACCGCGTTAAAGCTGGGCGACATTGACAGGCCGGTCAGGATCATCAGCGGCAAGGCCACAAACAGAACCGATGCATAGGCCAATTTTTGCAGAACGTTGTAATTGCGGGTGTGATGAAACCGCAGGCGGGCATGATCCGCCACATCCTGCGGCAGGCCGCGCAAATCAGCCAGCGTTGGCACCAGCGTGCGCAGATGGCCGTTCAAAGCGGACGCCACTGCCCAAATAGCCAGCGTCCCCACCAGAACCCATGCGAAAAAGAAATGGATGACGCGCCCGGTGGCCAGACTACGGTTAGAGGGAATGGTCAGCGCCGCCGGAAAAGCCTGCACGTCTTGGTCGGGGCCAGAAACCCCCAAAAGACCTGTCGTCTCAATCTCAAGGCCAAAAACGCGGGTAAAGCCGACAAGGTTTTCATCTGTTCCCTGCCGCGCGCCGATTTCTAAAATGGCATTGTCATAGTCAAAACCACTTTCTGCCCCGATGTGCAAAGAAGGGAAGGCGTTGAAAATCTGCAGGCCGGTCAACATCAGGAAAAACAGGCAAACCGCCCAAACCCAATGGGTTGCGCGTGTCCAGCGCGATTGGCGGTAAATCAGCGGCCCTTTATCCGTTTCCGGCATCTTCACCTCCCTTAGAACATCGGTCTTATCGATATAACGGAAATGGTTGGCCAATAGTTTCAGAGACAGCACGCTTGCAGAAAATCTGGTGCAATCAGCCCCTGTGCGCGCCCGCAGCCAGCGCCGCGACGCGGGCCAGAACCTCTGCCACGGGCATCCCTGACCCGATATCTTTGACTATCGCCGATCCGACAACACAACCATCGGCAATAGCAGCGATCCCTTGTGCCGCGTCTGGCGTGGTGATGCCGAAGCCCACAATCACCGGCAAGTCTGTTGCCGCCTTGATCCGGGATACTTCGGGGGCGACATCTTCGGGGCGGGCCGCAGCCGCCCCGGTAATGCCGGTAATAGACACGTAATAAACAAAACCAGAGGTGTTCTGCAGCACTTTCGGCAGGCGCTTTACATCTGTTGTCGGCGTGGCCAGGCGGATGAAATTCAGGCCAGCGGCCTGCGCGGGAAGGCAAAGCTCGGTGTCTTCTTCTGGCGGCAGATCGACCACGATCAACCCATCAATACCTGCGGCTTTGGCATCGGCCACAAAGGCCGTGACCCCGCGCGAATAGATCGGGTTGTAATAACCCATCATGACAATCGGCGTCGTCGTGTCCGAACTGCGAAAGGCGGCGACCATATCGAGGGTCTTTTGCAACGTCATGCCCGCTTCCAGTGCGCGTTGACCGGCCAGTTGAATGGTCGGGCCATCGGCCATCGGATCGGTGAAGGGCATGCCAAGTTCGATGATATCGACGCCTGCGGCAGGCAGACCTTTCATCACGGCAAGCGACACCTCAATGTCAGGATCCCCCGCCATTATATAGGCGACGAAGGCCTTTTTATTCTGCGCTTTCAGGTGCGCAAAGGTATCGTCTATTCTGGTCATCGTCTGGCCCATCCTTACAAATCCACCGTGGGTTTGCACGGGTCGTGGCAGAAAATCAATGCCTGTCAAACGGCGGTCATGGCAATGCTTGAACCTTGCGCATAGCCCCCCTAAAAGACGCACCAACCAAGGAGAGCGGCTATGGGTTTCAAGATGGGCATCGTGGGCATGCCGAATGTCGGAAAATCGACGCTTTTCAATGCGTTGACACGCACCGCAGCGGCGCAGGCGGCGAATTTTCCGTTCTGCACGATTGAACCAAACGTCGGCGAAGTGGCGGTGCCTGATACCCGGTTGGACAAGCTTGCTGCGATTGCGGGCAGCAAACAGATCATCCCGACAAGGATGACCTTTGTTGATATTGCAGGCCTCGTGCGCGGCGCGTCCAAGGGGGAGGGGTTAGGCAACCAGTTTCTGGCTAACATCCGTGAATGCGACGCAATTGCCCATGTGCTGCGCTGTTTTGAAGATGGCGATATCACCCATGTCGAAGGCCGGATTGATCCGGTAGCCGATGCCGAAACCATTGAAACCGAACTGATGCTTGCCGATCTTGAATCAATCGAAAAGCGGTTGGCAAACCTTGCCCGCAAGTTGCGCGGCGGCGGTGATAAAGACGCGGGCGATCAGGACCGGTTGCTGCGCATGGCGCTGACAGCACTTGAAGCGGGCCGCCCGGCACGGACTGTCAAAATTGCCGAGGATGATCAACGCAGCTGGCGATTGCTGCAACTTTTGACATCTAAACCAGTACTTTACGTCTGCAATGTGGAAGAATCCTGCGCCGCGAATGGCAATTCCCAATCTGCCCGCGTGGCCGAAATGGCAGTGCGCGAAGGGGCTGCATCAGTTGTTATTTCTGCCCGGATCGAGGAAGAGATTTCGCAGCTTGCCGATGATGAGGCCGCGATGTTCCTAGAGGAAATGGGCCTGCACGAGGCGGGTTTGGACCGGCTGATCAAGGCAGGATACGCGCTGCTGGGTTTGCAAACCTATTTCACCGTTGGCCCCAAAGAAGCCCGCGCCTGGACCATTTCGGCAGGTACGCTTGCCCCGCAGGCGGCGGGTGTTATTCATGGCGATTTCGAAAAGGGGTTCATCCGGTCTGAAACCGTGGCCTATGTTGACTACATCGCCGGAAATGGCGAGGCGGGGGCCAAGGAAGCAGGAAAGTTTAGGGTAGAAGGCAAGACCTATGAGGTGAAGGACGGCGATGTTCTGCATTTCCTGTTCAGCGGCTGATCTGCGGCTTGGGGTGTTGCGAACACTTTGGTCATGGCTGAGTTTTGGAGAATTGGGCTGTGTGATAGCCGTGCTTTTTGCGTGCTTTATCTGTGCTGACGCGCGGTGGGCAGCAATTGGGTTACCTTTGTCGGTCGCACCGGAGGGCGCGGGGGCAATGCCCACCCTACCGAAGGTGATCCGCGCCATCCTTTCCCTCTTGCCCCACAAAGCGCGGATTGCTAAGTGATCACCAACGGAAGCGTGGCTGAGAGGCCGAAAGCACTCGGTTGCTAACTGAGCGTGGGTGGAAGCCCACCGTGGGTTCGAATCCCACCGCTTCCGCCAATCACAATTCTCAAGTATTTGATATATATGGGTAAAAGTGATGGCGGCCTTGGTTCAACCCACATTTCGACCATCAAACCGGATTTGATACCTTTCCCTCGGCCTGCGTTCGCTGGCTGGTAATTGGGCCTGTGCGCCAAAACTGGAGACACCAAAATGAACCTGCACCAAGTCCCATCCCCTCGGATATCGAAACCCGAGACTATCGCCGAAACCTTCGCCGCATGGACTGCTTTGATGGCTTTCGAAAACGTCAGCGATGAGGATGCTACAGCTAACGCTCTGTGTGAAGCGCGGGCGGGCCTCGAACGCCACGCCCTGACCCTTCATGCCCACACCGCGTTTGACGTGTGGAAGCTGATCGCCATGACCATGGATAAGCCAGACGATGACAGGATCGACTATAGCGCGGATGCGGTAATCGCCAGGTCACACCGGGAAGTACATGGCGAAACAGAGGGCGCCCGGTTTGATCAAGCCGCCTGTCCGGTCGATGCCGTCGCCGGTCGGTAGATGCCCCAAGTGTGACATATGCCCTTGCCCCCCTTCGCCTTAAGCCAGAGGGGGGTGGGAGTGCTTCGACGGGGTGGGGGTGCGGGAAAAATCGCGGCGCGCGTCTACATACTCCACTCTTGCCCGCGCGGTGTTTCACCAAATTTTTAAAAATTTTCAGAAATACACTGTTCATCCGGCCATATGCATCCGAAACACAATCGCATTACTTCGGATAGGTCGAGCAGAAAAGGCAACGGCCACCTCGAAGCTAAGGCGAACCTTTACCATTCGCTACATCATTACATCACGTCTGGTTTGATGGAAAAGCGGCCGTTTGCTGCGTAAAAGGCGAAAGTACCTTGGCTCTCTGTTGGCAGC
>JANOFE010000128.1:0-29050 GCA_031413495.1 Pseudorhodobacter sp.
GGCAGACCCAAAAGGTTGTCGCGCAGTGCATCAGTCACGAATTCATCAATTTCGTTGCCTGCCTGCCGGGTCATGCCGCGGGCAATGTCGCCCAATGCCTGATCCACAGAAAGTGCCCCGCCATTGGTGTATGCAAAGGGATTTAGGAACGCTTCGATCAACCCCATGCTGCTGTCAACGCCGGTTGCCGAGAAACGGTCGACACTTTCGTTCAGCATGGAATGGCCAAACCGGTAAACCACGTTGGCAAATTCTGACGTGATCGCAGGGTCGATTGTCGCATCATAAGACCCGAACAGACCCAGACCCGGTTGCATTTTGCGCGCGAATTCTTCGAACACCAGATGCTGGTATTGCATTTCCGTGCCAAGCTTGGCCGCTTGGAACAAACGGTCCCCATCCCAGACCAGTGCAGCAATTGCTGCCGCGCCAACCGGCAAAGCGGCAAGATCAACGTCAAGCCATTCATTCAGGAAGGCGAGATCATTTTCCGCCAGAATGACGTCCTTGGTTTGGTCAACCAGTCGGTTGTGTTCGGAGTGGAAAACCTGGTGAACAGCAGTAAGACCGATGTTCTCGTTCACACGGCCATCGCCTGCGATGAAGTGTTGGTTAAGCAGGGCGGCATTATAGACGGGTTGCGAAGGATCGGCCCCATGGGCGATGTCCAGCAGGAAGGCATGGCCTGAGCGGATTGCCAAAGTTGCATCTACGGCCAACGCACCAAGGCCGCCTTCAATGAGCCCAGTCGCTGTCACGATCTGCGCAAAGCCATTCACCCCAAGCAGAAGATTTCCGTAAAGGTCGGTTGCAAGCAGCGGGATATTTAGCACATCCATATCGTCAAGCGCGATGCCAAGCACATTCAAGGCCTGCGCCTTGACCTCGGCCCAGGTGGCCATGCCGCCCGCTGCGCCTTCAATCAGCTTGCCCGTCTCGGCCACGTCGCCATTGCCATCAAGCACGTATTGCCGCAGGAACGCCTGCTGCGATCCGTGCGATCCATAGGTCTGGTTCTGGTCGATAAATGGCGTGGTGGAGTTGGTGGTATCGCCATTTGTATCCAGCGAAGCGCGGGTCAGCACCATAAAGTTCGGGCCGTCATCCGGCGTGCCGACGATCCCATCTACCCCTTTGTCGTAAAGATCATCGCCCGGATTGATCTGGATATAGACCTTGCCATTCCCGCCCTTGTTGATGGAATCCAGGCCATGATCAAAGAACTGCCCAAACAGCGTCATCCAGGAGTTGAAAGGCGCGGAAAGCCCGGCGTCTGGCGATACGTTGGGAATGGTGTAGAGGTAAACACTGGTCGGATTGCCCAAATCATCAAGGATGAAGGACCGCGTCGCACCCGTACCTGCCGCAACACTGGCATCATAGGCTGCAGTCGCCGCCGGGTTGTTGCTGGTCATGTCAGCGATCAGGTTCGAAATCGTCCGCGGTGTGGAATCACCAACCACCATCATCACGGGGACCGCACCCGGCGTTCCAATCGGCACCTGAAGGCCTGTCGTCGGATCCATAAACATCGGCAAGCCACCCGCATCAAGGCGCTGAACAACACCGCCGACGTTACCGAGGGCGCCTACACCGGGCTCATAGCCCGGCAAATACTGCGGCGTCACCAAATGATCAAAGGGTTGGTCAACCGACCCAAAGTTTGTCTGCCCGGGCAGCAAGTTATTGAATGTGCCGTTAACCGTTCTGATTCCCAGCGGTTGCTGCGTGTCTCCAACCAAAGCAACAAGCGCTTCTCGCGTCCCGCCTGCTGCTGTGTGGTCTTCAGCGATCCGGATTTGCTGAAGGATGAAGTCGAGGTCTGACCTAATGTACTGAACCATAATAAAAAATTCCCTGATTTTGGTTACGATTTTCTACCGAACTTACGAGGCCGAGCCGCAATTGCCCTGATGAAATGTTGTCGGAACCCAAGAAGGATTTTGCGGAGTCAAGATATAAAAACAGCGACCCCTAGGGTGCGCGAAAAACCGCCCAAAGAAAAGTCGGCAAAAAGACATAGTTTTGCCATGATTGGACTAGTCCGAACGCATTAAGCCGAACGCTTTAGGTTGGGCCAATGAAGACGGTGATCTCAAACGTGTAGGATGTTTCGCAGAATGGCAGCTTGGTGATGGTGCAGTTCATTGGGTTGATCTTCCGGAAAATCCTTGCCCAGATGGATTTTTCTATCGGTCTGCACTTTGGGCCTAACAAGTTGCCCACGACGGCGACCATTCTTTTCAGGTATCACGACACTGCGGTGTTTTTCGCGACCTCAGCCCTGTGCACGCGCCCATTCTTACGATCTGCGGCAAGGGGGTGATTCTTTAAAATGACCGCAAAAAACACAGTTTCGAAGTTCCAATGCAGAATATTTCCTTTGTCTGATCACACTGCAAAACTTCAAAGGCAATTGCATGTCAGGTAAAATACATCCTTTAGAGTATTTCAAATAGTATAATGCAACCTTAAATTGTATTTGTCGACATTTGCCGGATCATAATTGGCCCATTGTGGCCTGTGTTGAAACAATCTGTTTTGCGCGGCAAGGCGATTGACAGGTGCTGCAGGGAAGTAAATAATTATGGAATTATAGTTTGAAAAACTCATGCTTTTGCATTCAATGTGCAATTTTGCACAGATTATTTTGTATTTTTTGTGTCACATCTATCGAGTAAGGCATTGTATGGAGCGCGTAAGTTTGCACAGTCAGCAGTCTATATTAATACTTGACAGTCATCCCCTGTTTGGACTTGGACTGCAGGCGTTGGTAGAGAAACTGGAAACTGGTCACGATTCAGTTTTAACCGGCACCCTTCAGGATGCGCTGGACAAACTTGATCAGACGCAAACAACCAAACTCGCGATTATTGATGTTGCTGCCCCCGGGATGATTGGACCGACGACTATTTCGATGTTGAAAAGTAAATTTCCACATCTGCAGATTTTCTTGGTCAGCGCTCACTTTAGCCGTGAAATGATTTTTGGGTGCCTGGCGCTTGGGGCTTTGGGGTGTGTGTTGAAATCTCAACCAGCGCAAGAAATAACTGAAGCAATTCAGATCGTTTTGCGCGGCGGTATCTATGTTCCGGCGGTGGCAGTTAACCAAGCAGTAGATTTTAATACTATTCAAGAACTTAAAACCCCAATGGTGAATAACGCTGATGGTAACGAAATTGGTGTGTCTGCCGCTTCCACTGTTATTGCGGAGACCCATTTGTCAAAACAGCAACAAGCGGTACTTCGACTTATGGTAAAAGGGTTATCAAACAAAGGCATTGCACGGGAATTGCATTTGGCGGAAGGAACCGTAAAGGTTCACGTGAATGGTGTGTTCAAGGCCCTTAAAGTGAACAGCCGCGTTCAGGCCGTTATCAGATCGTTATAATCTGCATACAACTTATCTGACAGAAACTTTAGTATAGTGAGCTTTTCGACAGGTTAAATAGAAACTATTTTCTGTTTATTATTTTGAATTATGATGAGGCGAAGGCCAGTAAATCTCTATCCTGCTGATAAATTGGGATATCTTCTTGCTGAGACAAACCTTCCAGAAATGATCCAACCAAGCGATTTCTTAAACTTTTACGTCTCCACCGGACGCCTGCTGATGTGAAAACCGTACTTCCCTTCCTATCCACGGCAAACATACCAAGGTTCAGAACCAGCCACTGGAAATGCGGCCTTGGTTCATTTTGGCCATGGTCGGGAAAATGTGCTGTGCTTGCAGAGTTATCGAGGTCTTTCAGTCGCTGCTTTAAATGACCTTGGAGCCTGCTCATCTTACACAAAATGGCCCAAGGATCGGAAGCCCCACCTGCAGGGTATCGCGATACGAAGCTTGGATTCCAAAACACCCATGCATGATACTTGAGCCCAGTTTCGGGAAAATTTGGAGCATAGCAATAACTTCATCTTTCTGACGAAGAACTGTCACGCCGCATCGCTACTCCCAGTCTAAATGAGCGGGGATACTCGATGCTAATGTCCGTCAAAAATGTCTCTCGTGTGTTTGGCAGCAAAACTGCTGTCGACAGCGTCAGCTTTGATATCGCGAAATCAGGCTTTATCGGCATCATCGGCCGCTCTGGTGCTGGCAAATCCACGTTGCTGCGGTTGATGAACAGACTGGTAGACGCATCGTCGGGCGTGTTGGAATTTGAAGGCTGCAACGTCCTTGCACTGACAGGAAACGAACAGCGCGCATGGCTTGGCCAATGCGCAATGATCTTTCAGCAGTTCAATCTGGTGCCACGGATGGATGTGGCGTCTAACGTGCTGCATGGCATCCTGAACCGCAAATCCACGCTGTCGACCATGTTCAACCTGTGGTCTGACGCTGAAATCGGCAAGGCAATCGAAATACTGGATCGGCTGGGCATTGCCGAACAGGCGTCAAAACGCGCCGAGGCGTTGTCGGGCGGCCAACAGCAGCGTGTGGCGATTGCACGGGCCTTGATGCAAGATCCGAAGGTGATCTTGGCGGATGAACCAATTGCCAGCCTGGACCCGATGAATGCGCAGATCGTGATGGATGCGCTGCGGCGTATTCATGATGAAGATGGCCGTTTGGTGATTGCCAACCTGCACACGCTGGATACCGCGCGGCGTTACTGCGACCGGGTGATCGGCATGCGCGATGGGCGCGTGGTCTTTGATGGCACGCCCGACCAACTGACCACTGGCGTTGCGCGCGACATCTACGGCGCGGATGCCAGTTTTTCCGAAAGCACAACCTCAACTGCAATCGACGCCGGGGACGGCGCGTATGCAGAGCGGTTGCTTGCCTGATTTCCACCCCAACGCTGGCCCACGGGCCGCTTCAACCGGAGACGATAGATGAAAAAGCTTGCACTTGCCCTTGTGGCATCCACCGCGATGACCGGCGCTGCCTTGGCCGAAAGCCATGCTATTGCCGAGTTTAACATCGGCATCCTTGGCGGCGAAAACGCGCAAGACCGTATGACCTCGAACGAATGCTACCGCGCTGGCATTGAAGCCGCCCTTGGCGTGCCGGTGAAGGTGTTCACCCCTGCTGACTATGACGGCGTGATCCAGGGCTTGCTGGGCGGTACGCTGGATATGGCGTGGCTTGGTGCATCGGCCTATGCCAAGATTTACCTAACAGATGCCGAGGCTGTAGAAGCCGTTCTGACCAAACAAAACGTAGACGATTCAACCGGTTACTATTCGATTGGGTTTGCGCGCAAAGATTCTGGCATCACCTCGATGGAAGACGCCAAGGGCAAGACCTTTGCTTTTGCTGAACCAAATTCCACGTCGGGCTACCTTGTTCCTGCCGCCGAACTGATGGCCAAATTTGGCAAGCTGGAAGAGTATTTTGCAGAAGTAAAATTCTCGGGCGGGCATGAACAGACGATCGTTGCTGTCAACAACGGTGATGTGATGGCCGGTGTCAGCTGGGCTGACGGTCTTGGCGCGTGGGAAGATGGCTACAATTCCGGCGCGTTCCGCAAGGCCGCTGATGCGGGCCTGATCGACATGAACAATGTCGTAGAAATCTGGCGCTCGACCCTGATCCCGGAAGGCCCGATGGTTGTGCGCAAGGCGCTACCGGCGGACGTGAAGGAAAAGGTAATCGCGCTGACCGCCGATCTGCACGAAGTGGACAAAGAATGTGCTTACGGCGTGGCTGCGGGCGAAGCGAAGGATTTCGTGCCAGTGACGCACGATGCCTACCTTGGCATTGTTGAAGCGCGCAAACTTTCCGACCAGTAAATTTTTAGAACGACACGCCGGGCCCTGTGACAGGGGCCCGGCAATTTTATGGGGGCTACACGACGATGGTGGATATTGCCCTCGGGCCAAAGCCGAAACTTGCCCGCGCGCCAGTTACCGCTGAAATTGAGGCCAACTATCTGCATTTGGTGCGCCGCAAGCGCATGTATGGCGGCATCCTGCTGGTGCTGTTTGTGGCGATGATGGCATCTGGCTTTCAGGTTGCCGAATACCGCAATGCGGGTGGGTTTTGGTCCGGCCTGTCGCAATTGGGCGATTTCCCTGCCGAGGTGGTGTCCGAGGCATGGGCCAACCGCGCCAATCTGCCGGGTTTGTTCTTGCAATTTTTGCCATCCCTGATTGAAACGATCAACATCGCTGCCGTATCCACCCTGATCGGTGCGTTGATGGGCGGAGTTCTTGCGCTGTTATCCACGCGCGGCCTTGCCCGCTGGCCGCGCCTGACCGGGTTTTTCCGGCGCATCATGGACGTGATCCGTGCAATCCCGGAAATCGTGGTGGCGCTGGTGCTGATCTACATCCTTGGAGGCGGCCCGGTGCCTGCGATGATTGCCATCGCCCTCCATACCGGTGGTGCGCTGGGCAAGTTGTTTTCCGAGGTGGCCGAAAATGCCGATCTGAAACCAGTCGAGGGGCTAACCTCGGTTGGGGCCACTTGGGGCCAGAAAATGTGGCTGGGTATCATTCCGCAAGTGGCGCCAAACTGGCTAAGTTATACGCTGTTGCGGTTTGAGATTAACGTGCGCGCATCTGCCATTCTGGGTTTTGTGGGGTCGGGTGGCATTGGCTATGATCTCAAGATCGCGATGCAATGGGGTGGCGGCAAGTATGATCAGGTGGTGGCGATTTTCCTTTTGCTGTTCCTGACAATCGTCGCGATTGATCAGGCGTCCAGCCATTACCGCAACCGTATGGTAAAGGGGCACTGATATGTCCGACGCAACCCTGATGCTGGATGTGACCCGGCGCTTTCACCGTCGCCGCCTGATGGCCTTTGCGGTGCCTGCCGCGATTATCGGGTATCTGGCCTATATCTTTGTGGCTTTCGATGTGGCGGGCATCGCGTCGCGTGCGCGGATGGACAATGCGGCGATTTTGCTGGCGGATTTCTGGTCGCATAAAACCCATGTCAGCCGTGACAACCGGTCGGGTGAGATGACCGTGGCAATTGAGGGCGAGGCGAAGGGCCGCTATCCCTATGGCATGTTGCCGGACTGGGTAACCACCGATGGCACCACCACAACCATTGATCTGGAACAGGGCCATCTGGTGACCTATGACGGAAGCGGCGCACAGTATGTGGTGCCGGGTTACGGCACCATTCGGGTGCGCCCGCAGAATGGCAAACTTGCACTGACTTTGCCCGGTGGGGCCGGGGCGACGGTGCCCGATTGGATCAACGCGGCTGACAACCGGATCGCGATCACCACCGATCAGGGCCGCTTTGCCTATACCCGGTCAAAGGTTGAAACCTTCCGCTATTCGGCAGGGTGGGAGTTGTTCTTTTTCACGCTCGACAGCAAATTCTATGGCAAAGGTCCGCTGGAACTGGCGGGGCTTGCCCTCGGGGGCGACAGGGTTGATGCCGCCCGCAGCAACATTACGGGCATCGTATCCGACATCTGGACCAACAAGATGTGGCGGCACGGCGATGTGGCTTGGGCGATTTTTGAGACGATCCTGATGGCGTTTCTGGGCACCATGGGGGCGGCGATTGTGGCGCTGCCGCTGGGGTTTCTTGCGGCATCCAACTTTACCCCATTTGCCAGCATCCGCTTTGCCTTTCGGCGGGTGTTTGATTTCGTGCGCGGGGTTGATGGCCTGATCTGGACGATCATCCTAAGCCGCGCCTTTGGCCCCGGCCCGATGACCGGTGCGCTGGCGATCCTGATCACAGATACCGGGTCTTTTGGCAAAACCTTTTCAGAGGCGTTGGAAAATATTGATGAGCGGCAGGTTGAAGGTATTCAATCCACCGGGGCAAACGCCCTGCAAAGGGCGCGGTTCGGGGTGATCCCGCAAATCACGCCAGTGCTGATCAGCCAAGTTCTGTACTACCTCGAATCCAACACCCGCAGCGCCACGGTGATCGGGGCCATTGTCGGGGGCGGCATCGGGCTGTTGTTGACTCAGGCCATCATCACCCAGAAAGATTGGGAAGAAGTGGCATATTACATGGTGCTGATCGTGCTGATGGTGATGCTGATGGATACGCTGTCAGGCTGGTTGCGCCGCAAGCTGATCAAAGGGGAATAAACTTGCCAAAGCTGTCTGCAACCGCGCCTTTCATGCACGAGGATTGCGCAGTTAACGGCGTGACGTTTGGCGCATTTGTCGAAATCGGCAAAGGCAGCCGTCTGCGCGACAGCAGTTTTGCGGACTATTCCTACTGCGATCAGTTCGCCGATATCGCCAACACCACGGTCGGCAAATTCGCCAATATTGCCGCCTTCACCCGCATTGGCCCAACCGATCACCCGATGGACAATGCAAGCCTGCACCATTTTTTGTATCGGTCATCTTACTACTGGCAAGATGCGACGGATGACCCCGATTTTTTTATCCGCCGCGCCGCCCGCCGCACCGTGCTTGGCCCCGATTGCTGGATCGGTCATGGCGCCATCATTCGGCCTGATGTGACCATCGGGGCAGGGGCGGTTGTGGGGGCAGGGGCCGTGGTGACGCGCGATGTAGCACCCTATTTGGTTGTCGCAGGCGTACCTGCCGCGCCGTTGCGCGACCGTTACCCTGCGGGGGTGGCCGAGCGCATGTTGGCGCTGGCCTGGTGGGATTGGGATCATGCCCGTCTGCGCGCAAGCTTGGATGATTTTCGCACTCTGACAGCAGACCAGTTTCTGGGCCGCTATGAAGGTTGACGCAAAGGAAACCGCCCGGTGTGTAAGAAAGTTCGGGCATTTCGGACGTGATCCGGTTTAGGCTACACGCAGTGCGAGATTGACGCACAGCAAAGTTTGGTTGCGCATTGCCAGAACCCCGCCGTCCGCTTTACCCGGAAATTTCCCCCTATGCGACGGGCAGGTTGCGGGTGTCCGCCCTGCACGACCTTTACTACGAAGAATGCGGCAACCCGGATGGCAAGCCTGCGCTGGTGCTGCATGGCGGGCCGGGGGGCGGTATTTCGCCGTTCCTGCGGCAGGGGCATGACCCCGCGCGCTATCGCATCATCCTGTTTGATCAGCGCGGTTGTGGGCAATCGACGCCCTATGCCAGTCTGGTTGACAACACCACTTGGGATCTGGTGGCTGATATTGAACGGCTGCGTGGCCATCTGGGCGTTGATCGTTGGCAGGTGGTCGGCGGGTCTTGGGGGTCAACGCTGGCGCTGGCCTATGCGGTGACGCATCCCGAACGTGTAACCGAATTGGTGTTGCGCGGCATTTTTACCCTGCGACAGGTTGAAATCAATTGGTTCTACCAATCCGGTGCCAGCATGATTTTCCCCGATGCTTTTGCCAAATACGTGGCCCCGATTCCGCCAGAGGAACGCGGTGATCTGGTGCCTGCGTTTTATCGCCGCCTGACAGGCAATGATCTTGACGCGCGCCAAGCCTGCGCCCGCGCTTGGGCAGTGTGGGAGGCGACTACGCTGTCCCTGCTGGCAAACCCCGCGCGCGAGGCGGATTTTGGCGATGATCATTTCGCCGCCGCCTTTGCCGCCATTGAATGCCATTACTTTGTGAACAAAGGATTTTTTGCCTATGATGGCTGGCTTTTAGATCAAGCCCACCGATTGCAGGGCATTCCTGGCACCATTATTCACGGCCGTTACGATGTGGTCACCCCCATCGACACCGCGTTCCTTTTGGCGAAAGCCTGGCCCAATGCCGATCTGCGGATGATCCCTGATGCGGGGCACACCGGGGTTGAACCGGGAATTGCAGACGCTATGGTTCGTGCAACCGATCTTTATGCTGACGCGTTGTAACATCAACGCGAGATAACCCGCGCCGTTGGACGGGATCACAAAACAGACCAAAAGCCGAGGATGGCCATGGTCCAATAAGGGAGACGACTGTATGAAAATGACCATCAAATCGCTGCTTCTGTGTAGTTCCATTCTGGTGATGACCGCCGGCGGTGCCTTGGCGGAAATGACGCTGAACCGGGGCAACAATGGGGATCCGGAATCGCTGGACCCGCACAAAACCTCGACCGTGACCGAAGCCAACATTCTGCGCGATCTGTTCATGGGCCTTGTGGTACAAGACGCCAAGGCAGAACTGATCCCCGGCGCTGCTGAAAGCTGGACAGTGTCCGAAGACGGCACGGTTTATACCTTCAAGCTGCGTGCAGGCGCCGTTTGGTCTGACGGATCGCCGGTTGTTGCCGAAGATTTCGTGTTCGCCTGGCAGCGCGTGGTCAGCCCCGATACGGCGGCAGAATACGCCTATATGCTGACGCCGATCCTGAACGCCGAGGAAATCACCGCAGGCACCAAAAAGCCCGAAGAACTGGGCGTGAAGGCGATTGATGCGGGCACTTTCGAGGTGACGCTGAACGCGACCACCCCGTATTTTCTGGAAATGCTGACGCACCAAGCGACCTATCCGGTTAGCCCGGCGAACGTGGCGGCCTTTGGTGCCGATTTCACCAAGCCCGGCAATATGGTGTCGAATGGCCCCTATACGCTGACCGAATTTACCCCGAACGACCACATCACCCTGACCAAAAGCCCAACGTTTTATGATGCGGCGAATGTGATGATCGACACGGTGAAGTTCTACCCAACCGAAGACCGTTCCGCCGCCATCAAGCGGTTTGAAGCGGGCGAGTTGGATATGAACGACGATTTCCCAACCGAACAGCTGGCTGATATGAAGGTCAAGTTTGGCGATCAAATCAAGGTTGGCCCCTACCTTGGCACCTATTACTATGCGTTCAAACTGGACAAAGCGCCTTGGGATAACCCGGTGCTGCGCCAGGCCGTATCCATGGCAATTGACCGCGATTATCTGGCCGAAGAAGTTTGGCAAAACACCATGATCCCGGCCTATTCGTTCGTTCCGCCGGGGATTGCAGACTTTACGGCGTCGCCGCTGGAATATGCCAGCATGTCGCAGTTGGACCGCGAAGATAAGGCAAAGGAAGTGCTGACGAGCTTGGGCTATACGCCGGAGACGCCGCTGAAGATGGAGATTCGGTTCAACACATCTGAAAACCACACCAATACTGCGGTGGCCATTCAGGAACAGCTAAAACCGCTGGGCATCGAGGTGTCGCTTGTGAACACTGACGGGGCGACGCACTACGGCTATCTGGAATCCAAAGGTGATTTTGATATTGCCCGCGCGGCCTGGATTGCCGATTATAAAGACCCGGAAAACTTTCTTGCCCTGTGCAAAACCGGGGCTGGCAACAATTATGGCAGCTATAGTGACGCGGCCTATGACGGATTGCTGGCAGAAGCCGCAGCCACCGCTGATCCGGCCACCCGGATGGGCATTTTACAAAAGGCTGAACAAAAGGGCGTCGCCGAAGACCTGTGTGTCGTGCCACTGCTGTTTTACAGCTACCATTCGGTGGTGTCTGACGCGGTGAAGGGCTGGGAGCCGAATGTGATGGACATTCACCCAACCCGGTTCCTATCGAAGTAAGCCTCTGATCCGCGCGCCGCTTTTGCTGTTTGCAAGGGCGGCGCGACCTTTTGAAAGGGGCAAACCTGATGCTGCGCTTTGTGCTGCGGCGGTTGATGACCGCCATTCCCACGATGTTCGTGATCGTGACGATTTCGTTCTTTCTGATGCGCGTGGCCCCCGGTGGGCCGTTCAATCAGGAAAAAGGGCTAAACCCCGCGATCAAGGCCAATTTGGAGCGGCTTTATCAGTTGGATTTGCCGCTGTGGCAGCAATATCTGAATTACCTCAAAAACCTGCTGCAAGGCGATTTTGGGCCAAGCTATACGCGGCCTGAATTCACCGTGGCCGAGATTTTTGCAACCGGCCTGCCGATTTCGATTCAGCTTGGGGTGACGGCGCTAATTTTGGCGTTGCTGATAGGTTCGGTGATGGGGATCATCGCAGCTTTGCGGCAGAATAGGCTGGCCGATTATGCGGTGATTGCGACGGCGACGGCGGGCAGCACGATACCGACGTTTGTGATTGCACCGCTGTTCCAGCTGACCTTCGCATTGTCGCTGCGTTGGTTTCCGGTGGGGGGATGGGGGGACGGTGATCTGATCCATAAAGTTGGGCCGGTGCTGACATTGATGTTGCCGCAACTGGCTGTGGTGGCGCGGCTGATGCGTGGCAGCATGATTGAATCGCTGCGGTCGCACCATATACGAACCGCGCGGGCGCTGGGGCTTTCCGATTATTCGGTGGTCATCAAACATGCGCTGCGCGGGGCGTTGATGCCGATTATCTCTTATGCCGGGCCAGCGGCGGCGGCGTTGTTGACGGGGTCGATCATCGTGGAATCGGTGTTTGGCATACCCGGTATTGGACGCTATTTCGTCGATGCTGCGTTGAACCGGGACTATACGCTGGTGATGGGTACGGTGGTGATCGTGGCGCTTTTTACCATTGTTTTCAATCTGATCGTCGATGTTCTTTATGCAGTGGTTGACCCAAGGGTGCGCTATGACTGATGCTGTTCAAATCCCTGCAGTGGGTCGTTCACTTTGGGCCGACGCTTGGGCGCGGTTGCGCACCAACAAGGCGGCGACCATCAGCAGTGCGTATCTGCTGTTCATCGCGGTGGTCTGCATCATTGGCCCGATGCTGACGCCGAACGACTTTTCCACCATCCACCAGAATTACACCCGCGTGGCCCCCAGCCTTTCACCGTACCCCACGCCAGAGATGATCGAACCCGCCATTGGTGATGCCATTCAGAAAGGCCGAATGGACCTTGTCGGGTGGGAACAATCGGGCAGCACGGTGACCATTCGGGTGACATCGAAGAAACCGATTGATGACCGGGTGACGCGGTATGTTGACAGGTCTGACATGTTTGAAGGGGCGGTCGCGACCGAAATTGCCGCGGACGGGCTATCCGCCACCATGACGGCAGAGGTGGAGCAGAAATATTTCATCTTCGGGACAGATAACACCGGGCGGGACCTTTTGACCCGCACTTTGATTGCTGGGCGCGTGTCGTTGGCCATTGGTCTGCTGGCGGGGTTTGTCGCAGTGGTGATTGGCGTGGTTTACGGGGCTACGGCAGGGTTCATCGGCGGGCGCACGGATGAGGTGATGATGCGGATTGTCGATATCCTGTATTCGCTGCCGTTCATCTTTTTCGTCATCATGCTGGTGGTGTTCTTTGGCCGTAATTTCGTTCTGATGTTTCTGGCGGTCGGCGCGGTCTTGTGGCTTGATATGGCGCGCATTGTGCGGGGGCAGGCGATATCCATCAAGCGGCAGGAATATGTGCAAGCGGCGGAGGCGCTGGGGGTGACGCGCGCCGGTATCCTGCGCCGCCACATCGTACCAAACCTGCTGGGCCCAGTGGCTATTTACATGACGCTGTTGGTGCCACAGGTGATTATTCTGGAAAGCTTCTTGTCCTATCTGGGCCTTGGCGTGCAGGAACCGATGTCAAGCTGGGGCGTGTTGATCAGCCAAGGGGCCAAGAACATGCCATCCGCCAACTGGCTGTTGTTCTTTCCCGCCGTATTCCTGACCTCAACTCTGTTTGCGCTCAATTTCATCGGGGACGGATTGCGCGACGCGCTTGATCCGAAGGATCGCTGATCATGCAAGATGCAATTCTGACGCTAAAAGATGTGCGGGTGACGTTTGATACCATTGATGGCACGGTTGATGCGGTCAAAGGCGTGTCTTTGCACGTAAATGCAGGCGAAACCCTTGCGATTGTTGGCGAATCCGGGTCCGGAAAAAGCCAGATGATGATGGCGGCGATGGGGCTTCTCACCTCCAACGGGCGGGCTACGGGCGTGGCCGATTACCGAGGCACCAATTTGATTGGGCTGCCCAAGGCGCAACTGAACACCATCCGGGGCGCGAAGATCACCATGATCTTTCAAGAACCTATGACATCACTTGACCCGCTATACTCCATTGGCAGCCAGTTGGTTGAGCCAATCCGGCGGCACCAAAAACTGGGCCATAAGGCAGCCTATGCGCGGGCGTTGGAAATGCTGGCATTGGTGAAAATCCCAGAACCGGAAGACCGGATGACCTGCTATCCGCATGAATTGTCCGGCGGGCAGCGCCAGCGCGTGATGATCGCGATGGCCTTGGCGAACGACCCGGATATCTTGATCGCGGATGAGCCTACAACGGCGCTGGACGTGACCATTCAGGCCGAAATCCTCGATCTGATGGCAGGCCTGCAGGCGCGGCTGGGGATGGCCATGGTGTTCATCACTCATGATCTGAACGTGGTGCGCCGCATTGCGCAGCGGGTCTGCGTCATGCGCAAGGGCGAGGTGGTAGAAACCGGGTTTACGGCCGATATCTTCGCCAACCCGCAACACGAATATACCCGCGCCTTGATTGATGCCGAACCTTCCGGGCGCAAGGACCCGGTGTCAGTCAAGGCACCCGTGGTGCTCGACGCCCGCAAAATCAATGTCACCTTTACCCTTGGTGGCGGCTTCCTTGGCCGCCCGAAGCGCGATTTGCGAGCGGTGGATGGGCTGTCCCTATCACTGCAGCAAGGCCAGACCATTGGCATAGTCGGGGAATCCGGGTCTGGCAAATCCACCCTTGCGCGTGCGGTCTTGCGGCTGTTGCCCAGCACAGGGGCGATCAGTTTTGAAGGACGCGATATTGCCGCCCTGACCCGCGAGGCGATGCGGCCCCTGCGCCGACACTTGCAGATCGTGATGCAAGATCCGTTCGGATCGCTGTCCCCAAGGATGACGGCCGGGCAGATTGTGACCGAAGGCTTGCTGGTGCATGAGCCCGGCATTTCCGCGCGCGAACGGGATGCCCGGGCAGCACGGGCGCTGGAAGAAGTGCAGTTGGACCCAGCCTTGCGCAACCGCTATCCGCATGAATTTTCCGGCGGCCAACGCCAGCGCATTGCAATTGCGCGGGCGATTATCCTGAAGCCGCGCTTGGTGGTGCTGGATGAACCGACGTCCGCGCTGGACCGACAGGTGCAAAAGCAAATCGTCGATCTTTTGCGCGACCTGCAAACAGCAAACGGCTTGTCATATCTGTTCATCAGCCATGATTTGGCCGTTGTGCGCGCGATGTCTGACCATATCATCGTGATGAAAGATGGCCGGATGGTGGAACAAGGCACGCCGGACGCCGTGCTGGACAACCCGCGCGAAGCCTATACCAAGGCGCTGATGGCGGCGGCTTTCGCGACCTGAGAGGGCCTGATGAACTTTATCGACACGCATCAACACCTGATCCTGCGCGACCATATTGGCTATGCCTGGACGGCGGGGGTGCCGGCACTGGCGGTCTGCGATTTCACCCAAGCGGACTATGCGGCCCTAACGGCGGGGCAGGGCATCATCGGCACGGTTTTCATGGAAACCGGGGTTGATGATGCCGATTACCAAACCGAGGCGCGGCTGGTGGCGGGGTTGGTCGGCAGTCATGGGATGCTGGGGCAAATTGCGTCTTGCAGGCCTGAGAATGACGCAGGGTTTGAGGCATGGTTGGACGAATGTGAAAGCCTGCACGTGGTGGGCTATCGGCGTATCTTGCATGAAATATCGGATGATCTGTCGCAAACCACCACCTTCCGGCGCAACTTGGCAAAAATCGGCGCAAAGGGATTGCCGTTCGATATGTGCTTTCTGGCGCGGCAACTGCCGATAGCGCGGGCATTGGCCAAGGCCTGCGACGACCAAATTCTGGTTCTGGATCATTGCGGTGTGCCCGATATTGCGGGTGGCGCGTTTGATGCATGGGCGTCAGACATTACCAACCTCGCAGCCCTGCCACATGTGATCTGCAAGCTTTCTGGCATCAGCCGCTATGCCAAGCCGGGCACCGCATCTGTGCCGCTTTTGCAGCCTTGGGTTGACCATGTAATAGCCAGTTTCGGCCCGGACCGTGTGTTGTGGGGCGGTGATTGGCCGGTGGTCAACCTTGGCGCAGGCCTGCCGGGGTGGATCGCAATGACGAAGGCGATGTTGGCCGGATTTTCGTCTGATGACCAACAGGCTATTGCACAAGGCACTGCACGTCGCACCTACCATCTGGACTAGTGGCTAAATCGCTATTCTGCCGCCATCCGCACGGCGTGGGATGCCGACATAAAGCGTCGCCCCGCCTCGCCCGCAAGATAACCAAGCCTGCCTGCACAGATCGTCGCCTCGATCTGTTTTGTCTCGGCGTTCACCACGACCAGATCGGCCCGCAGGCCGGGGTCAAGGCGGCCGCGGTCTGGCATGCGCAAAATCTCTGCCGGGTTGGTGGAAATCATTGCCCAGGCCTTTGGCAGGGTGGCAAGCCCCCGGTTGACCAGCGCCCAAGCGGCCAATGCGAGCGCTGGGATGTGATAATCCGACACCAGCGCATCACACAGCCCTTCGGCCACCAGATCAGACGCAGAAACGTTGCCTGCCTGACTTTTGCCGCGCACCACATTGGGCGCGCCAAGGATTACCGGGCACATCATGGCATGGGCGGCGCGGGCGGCCTGTTTGGTGGTTGGAAATTCTGCAATCCGCGCGCCGATCATGGAATAACGTTCGCGCGTTTCGCCATCGGGGTCATCATGGCTGCCATAAAGTACGCCCAGATCATCAAACGCGTCGGCAAGCGTGCACAAATGGCGCGGCACCTCGCGCGCGCGCTGTTTGGCCAATTCCATTATGCGGCCCAGATCTTCGGGCTGTTTGGCCACCTTGCGCGCCCAAAGTGCAAAATCGGCGGGGGCCATACGGCGCATATCAAGGCCTTCTTCCAGATGATCGTTGAACACCACATAGCTGATTTTGTGGAGCTTCACGGCGGCGATCAATTGCGCACCCGCGTCCACCAAATGGGTTTCCGCCCGAATTTGTATCCGCAAATCGGTTAGCGCGCGTGGTTTGTACGCATCAAGGGCGGACATCAGCGCTTCGGCATGATCCGGGCTGCGATGACCGCCTTCCCAGCTCCACCCTTGGGCCAGATAGGCCGTCGTCACCCCGTGCGATGCGGCCTCGCGGTCGGTTGACGCCAGCCCCGCTTGCACAGGAAAGGGTGCAGAGGGGCGGGGGGCCATGTGGCGTTCAAACCCATCGCCATGCAGGTCGATGATACCGGGCAGCACCAGATAGCCCGACAAATCCACCTCGGGCAGCCGGCTTTGGGTGATGCGACCACGGTCAATTGAAATGGAGCGGCGTTGCAGTTCACCGTCGCGCAATATTTCGGCTCCGGTCAGGCGCAGGGGGGGTAGAAAATGTGTCATCTGGGGCTCAAGCGTCGGGGGTGAATGCCTGTGGATAACTTATGTTAGCAACGCCGATGTGACAGTCAGTCGGGGGCGACGGTTAAAGTGACCCTGTCGCCAGCAAACCATGTGGTGCCAAATTCAATGGGCGCACCTGCCGCATCTATGTTGATTGAAACCGACCGCAATATCGGCGCACCCTCGGCTATCCGTAACTTCAGGGCAAGCAGCGGCGTCGCGGCAATTGCGGTCAACCGGGTCGAGGCGCGGGTATAGTCGATCACCCCAATCGCTGCCAAGGCTTGGGTGACTGATGCAATATTTTGCAACGCCTGCAGCAAACTGGGCAACCTTTCCGCCGGAAAGACTGATAAAAACGCGGCCATCGGCATGCCGTCGGCCAAAGACACGCCTTCCATGACATGCACCAGTGCGCCCGCGGGCAAGGCCAGCGCCTCGGCCTCGGCCTTTGTCGAGATGCGGGTTTCCAGACGGTGAATGGCGCGTGAGGGAAGTTGCCCTGATGCCAGCAGGTTTTGATGAAACCGCACTCTGCGCCCGATCGGATAATCCGCAGGCCTCAACGCCACAAACACACCAGCCCCGCGCCGCGCATGCACGATGCCGCCTTCCGCCAAGTGGCCAAGCGCATGACGCACCGTGTGCCGGTTCACACCAAACCGTGCGGCGAGATCTGCTTCGGTGGGCAGTTTGTCACCGGGGCGGTAAAGCCCGTCTCCGATTTCTGCCAATAACGTATCGGCAATGGACTTCCAGATGGCGATGCGGGGCAAATGCGGTCCTGTCATCAAAATTTCACGGTGCAAACGCTTGCGCCAATCACGGCAAAAGCGTAATATTTGTCTAGTTGTATAGTAAACTAGACAAATCCGCAAGAAGTCGAGTATTTTATGGCCGCGCCAACGATGTCCCCGGATCAAACCGCCCGTCAGCATTGGATGGGTCTGCTCGCCCGTGCAAAGCCGCATCTGCTGGCAACCCTTTTGCCAGACCTGCCGGACCATCGGATCATGCGCGCGCCCGAAGTGGGGTCTGTGATGATCCGGGGCAGGGCGGGGGCTACTGGTGCGCCGTTTAACTTGGGCGAAATGACGGTGACACGCTGTGTGTTGCAACTGGCCACCGGCGAGGTAGGCCACGCCAACGTGGCGGGGCGCGACAAGGCCCATGCAACTCGCGCGGCGCTGGTCGATGCCCTGATGCAAACGGCGGCAGCTGCTGTCTTGCGGGCGACAGTCCTTGCGCCGCTTGCGGAAGATGAGGCTGCCCGCAAACAAATCCGTGCCGCCAAGGCGGCTGCAACCAAAGTTGATTTCTTCACGCTGGTGCGGGGGGAAGACCAATGACCGCCAATGCCCTGTCAGCTGGTTTTGCCAACCCCTCAATCGACGCAGCCCACGCCTTTCGCGCAGCACTGAATGCCATGGCGCGGCCCGGTGTGATTGAAACAGTTGCTGGGGCCGCCCCGCCTCAGCCCTTATCGGTCGCAACAGGGATACTGATCCTGACGCTGACCGATGGCACCACGCCGTTGCATCTGGCGGGCGCGCATGACTGTGCGGCGGTGCGCGATTGGATCACCTTTCAAACCGGCGCGCCGTTGGTGGACGCTGCGCACGCAGCTTTTGCCATTGGCACATGGGACGCGCTGCAGCCCGTCACCTGCTATGCCGTCGGCACGCCGGATTATCCCGATAGATCGGCAACCTTGATTGTCGAGATGCCCGTCCTTGCCGCCAGCGGTGCCCGCCTGACCGGCCCCGGCATCAAGGATGCGGCCCATTTGTCTTTGCCAGACATCGACGCATTCCAAGCCAACCGCGCCCTCTACCCCCTTGGATTTGATACCTATCTGACCGCTGGGGCCACACTTGCCGCCCTGCCACGATCAACCAAAGTGGAGGCCGCCTGATGTATGTCGCCGTCAAAGGGGGCGAGCGCGCGATTGAAAACGCCCACGCGTTTTTGGCCGAAGAACGCCGGGGGGATACATCAGTCGCCGATCTGACCATCCCGCAGATTCGCGAACAACTGCGCTTGGCGGTCAACCGCGTGATGGCCGAAGGGTCGCTTTACGATGCCGATCTGGCCGCCCTTGCGATCAAGCAATCGCGCGGCGATCTGATCGAGGCGATTTTTCTGATCCGGGCCTATCGCACGACATTGGCCCGCTTTGGCGCAAGCAATCCGGTGGATACCGGGCGCATGGAATGCGTCCGGCGCATATCTGCCACCTTCAAAGACGCGCCGGGGGGGCAGGTTCTGGGGCCAACCTTCGATTACACCCACCGCTTGCTGGATTTCAAACTGCTGGCTGAAGGGAACCTGCCCGATGCCCCGCAAAGCCCCCCTTTGCCCGGCTCCCCTTTGCCCGGAAACGTGCCCCATATCACCAGTTTCCTCAACCGTGATGGGTTGATCGAGGTGGAGCCTGACAGTGATACCGTGCCCCCCGATCTAACGAGGCAGCCGCTGGAATTGCCTGCCTCGCGCCCGCTGCGCCTGCAGGCCATCACACGCGGCGACGAAGGGTTCGTGCTGTCGCTCGCCTATTCCACCCAGCGCGGCTATGGGCGCACGCATGCTTTTGTCGGGGAATTGCGCATTGGTCTGGTGCCGGTGGAAATGGACATTCCCGAACTGGGGTTTGCCGTTGAAATTGGCGAGGTCGAACTTACCGAATGCGAAACCGTCAACCAATTCAAAGGATCGAAAACCGAACCACCACAATTCACGCGGGGGTATGGGTTGGTCTTTGGCCAGTCAGAACGCAAAGCGATAGCCATGTCGCTGCTGGACCGTGCCCTGCGCTGGGCAGAACTGGGCGAGGATTATGTCGGTGCCCCCGCCCAAGACGAAGAATTTGTGCTGTCGCACTGCGATAATATTCAGGCAACGGGTTTTCTGGAGCATATCAAACTGCCGCATTACGTCGATTTCCAAAGTGAGCTGGAACTGGTGCGCAAATTGCGGGCCGAGGTTGCTACGGCGCGCGAGGCCGCAGAATGACCGATCAGGACTACAATTTCGCCTATCTGGACGAACAAACCAAGCGCATGATCCGCCGCGCCATCCTGAAAGGCGTTGCTGTGCCGGGGTATCAAGTGCCCTTTGCCAGCCGCGAGATGCCGATGCCTTACGGTTGGGGCACTGGCGGAGTGCAGGTGACGGCGGCATGCCTGACGCCGGATGATACGCTGAAAGTGATCGACCAAGGCGCAGATGACACCACAAACGCCGTGTCGATCCGCGCATTTTTCCGGCGCACGGCAGGGGTAGCCACGACGGAAAGCACGACAGACGCGACCATCATCCAGACCCGCCACCGCATTCCCGAAACGCCGCTGCATGACGGGCAAATCCTCGTTTATCAGGTACCAATCCCGGAACCTCTGCGCTTTCTGGAACCGCGCGAAACCGAAACCCGCAAAATGCACGAATTGGAAGATTACGGGCTGATGCATGTGAAACTATATGAGGATATCGCCCGCCACGGCACCATTGCCACCGCCTATGATTACCCAGTCAAGGTGGAAGGCCGCTATGTGATGGACCCGTCGCCGATACCGAAATTTGACAACCCGAAACTGAACGACAGCCCCGCCTTGCAATTGTTCGGCGCGGGGCGCGAACAGCGCATCTATGCCGTGCCGCCCTATACCAAGGTCGTCAGCCTTGATTTCGATGACTATCCGTTCACGCCGACCAAAGCCGATCACGACTGCGATTTGTGCGGCAGTGGCGATAGCTATCTTGATGAGGTGATTATGGATGATCAGGGCGGACGGATGTTTGTTTGTTCCGACACCGATTTTTGCAGCAGCCGGCGGGATGTCGGGCATGCGGGCAAACTGGGCGCACCTGTCAAAGGACAGCCATGATGGACGCGCAAAAGATGAGTATTTTTGCGAAGAAAAAGCCTGATACGCCGCTTTTGGCGGTGCGGGGCTTGACCAAGCATTACGGCGCGCGGATCGGTTGTGCGGATGTATCGTTTGATCTTTTCCCCGGCGAAGTGCTTGGGATTGTTGGCGAAAGCGGATCGGGGAAATCAACGCTGCTGTCCTGTCTGGCGGGGCATTTGACGCCCGACGCAGGCGAGGTGATCTTTGACACGCGGCAAGGCCCGCGCGATACCGTGACCATGGCAGAACCGGCGCGCCGCATGTTGGGGCGCACTGATTGGGCCTTTGTGCACCAGAACCCGCGCGATGGTTTGCGCATGGGCGTGTCCGCCGGTGGCAATGTGGGCGAGCGGTTGATGGCCATCGGCGCGCGGCATTACGGCGATATTCGGGAGCAGGCGGTGGATTGGCTGGACCGGGTGGAAATCGCCGCCGACCGGGTGGATGACCGTCCATCGCAGTTTTCCGGCGGCATGCAGCAACGCCTGCAAATTGCACGAAATCTGGTGACAGGCCCGCGGCTGGTGTTCATGGATGAGCCAACTGGTGGGCTTGATGTGTCGGTGCAGGCCCGGCTGTTGGATTTGCTGCGCGGGTTGGTGCGGCAGATGGGGCTGTCTGCCATCATCGTCACGCATGATCTGGCGGTGGTGCGGCTGTTGGCGGATAGGCTTATGGTGATGAAATCGGGGCATGTGGTGGAACAGGGGCTGACAGATCAGGTGCTGGATGATCCACAGCATGCCTATACGCAGTTGCTGGTCTCGTCCGTATTGCAGGTGTAACGCCATGATCCATATCGAAAATATGTCAAAAAGTTTCACTTTGCACAATCAGGGTTCTGCGGTGATCCCGGTCATGATGGGGGCAAGTCTGTCTGTAGCGCCTGGCGAATGCGTGGCGCTAATCGGGGCATCAGGGGCGGGAAAATCCACGCTGATGCGGATGATTTACGGCAATTACCGGGCGGCTTCCGGCGCCATTCTTGTGGGGGGGCTTGATGTGGCACAGGCCGCACCCCGCGAAATCATAAGGCTTAGGCGCGAAACATTGGGCTATGTCAGCCAATTTCTACGGGTAGTGCCGCGGGTGCCGACCGTCGATGTGGTGGCAGAACCGTTGCTGACGCTGGGTGTGCCGCTGGCAGAGGCGCGGGCGCGGGCAGAGGTGCTGCTGGCGCGGTTGAACATTCCGTTCCGGCTGTGGTCCCTGTCACCGACGACCTTTTCAGGGGGCGAACAACAGCGCGTCAACATTGCGCGCGGCTTTGCGCATGACTATCCGGCGATGTTGCTGGATGAGCCGACCGCAAGCCTTGATCCCGCAAACCGAGAGGTTGTGTTGACCCTGATCGAAGACGCCAAAGCACGCGGTGCAGCGATCATCGGGATATTTCACGATGCCGAGGCAAGGGCGCGTCTGGCCGACCGCGAGATTGACGTGAATGCCTTCGCGCCAAAGGCTGCCGCATGAGTTCGGGCCAAATCTTTGCCATCGTCGGCCCATCCGGGGCGGGCAAGGATAGCCTTATCGCCGGCGCAGTGGCCGCCCGCCCGGATCTGGTTTGGGCGCGGCGGGTGATCACCCGGCCAAGTGCTGCTGGTAGTGAACCGTTTGACGGCGTAACGGCCAAGGAATTTGCACGGCGCAAGGCCTTGGGCCGCTTTTGCCTCGATTGGCAAGCGCATGGTTTATCGTATGGAATTCCGATTTCTATTTGCGATGATATGGCTGCCGGGCGGGATGTCATTTTCAACGGCTCGCGGGCTGCATTGCCAGACGCGATTGTGCGGTTTCCCAACCTGATCGTGGTGCTGGTCACCGCATCGCCAGCCGTTCTGGCGCAGCGTCTGTCCGCTCGGGGGCGTGAGGGGGCGGTGGATATTGCGCGGCGTCTAAGCCGTGCTGATTTTGTGATGCCAGCCGGAATGCCGGTGCGTATCGTGACCAACAATGGCAATCTGGAGCAGGGTGTTCAAGATTTTATTAAAGCCCTTCAACCGGCCAGGGCATAGCGATGCAGAATACGGAACAGGCCATCTTCACCCTCAGCGCACAGGCACAGATCGCGGATGATGAAGGGCTCGGGCAACAAAGGCATCAGGTGCGGGGCAAGCGCGGCGCGCGTGGCAGCAAGATCGTTGGCAGACAGGGCACCGGTCAGCGTCAGATGAAACTGAAACTCCTCCCGCACATAGGGATAGCCATATTTGGCCAGCAGATCGCGCTGCCGCGGGGTCAGACTTTCGGGGCGGCGTTTGGTGATTTCGGCGGGCGTCAGTCGTGCGCGGAACATCTCCAGCGCCAGCACAACCTGTTCGGCCAGACGGGACAGGGCGGTTGTATCGCCTGTCGGAACCAAGGCCAAAAACCCACCCAAGGCCTGCAACGACAGACCTTGCAGAAAAACGGGCGCAAGCGACATGGCCGTTTCCGCGCAGGCCACCTTCAGGGCACCGACCGTGCACCCCGCGTGCAAACGAAAAGGGGCCTTTATGGTGCCATGAAAGCCGTATTTTCGGGCTTCGGCGGTAAGGATTTCGGCGTCACCCGGCAGGCCCGCAACCGCCTTGCGGGGCGGCGTCAGCCTGCGTTCTGCATCCCAACCCAGCCATTGGGCAGTGAAGTCGGCAAATGGCCCAGCCTCGGGCGCATAATAGACCGCGTATCGCTGCATCAACCCGACCCCCTGCAATTCTGCATCACTTTGTCATGCGATTGTGACATGGCCCTGACATGCGACAAAGCCTACGATTTGCCAAGCCAGACCGGAGCGACCCAATGACCGACACGATCCTTGCCAATGCCACGCTGGTTTTGCCAAATGAAACCCTGCGCGGATCGCTGCGCCTGTCAGATGGTCACATCACCGCGATAGAGACTGGCACCTCGGTGCCAAACGGCGCAATTGATTGCGGCGGCGATCTGGTGTTGCCGGGGCTGATTGAACTTCACACCGACAATCTGGAACGCCATATCGAGCCACGCCCAAAGGTGAACTGGCCGCATGTTGCCGCCATCATCGCGCATGACGCCGAACTGGCAAGTGTGGGCATCACAACAGTTTTTGATGCGCTGCGGGTGGGGTCGGTTATTTCCAACAACAAGATCGGCTACGGCGAGTACGCCCGCGCGCTGGCGGATGAGATATTGGATTTGCGCGCGCAAAAGGCGCTGCGGATCAGCCATTTCCTGCATCTGCGGGCCGAGGTCTGTTCTGAAACCCTGATTGAAGAATTGGCAAAATTTGGGGCTGATGACCGCATCGGCATTGTCAGCCTGATGGACCACACGCCTGGCGAGCGGCAGTTTCGCGATCTGACCAAACTGCGCGAATATGTGATGGGCAAACGCAGCCTGACGGATGTTGAATTTGTGGCGCATGTGAATGATCAGCGCGCCCTGCGCGATAGGCTTGGCCCCGCGCATGAAGCCGCCGCCGTGGCGGCCGCCCGCCGTTATGGCGCGGTGCTGGCCAGCCACGATGATACAACGGTGGAACAGGTCGCCATATCTGCCAGCCACGGCGCAGGCTTTGCCGAATTCCCGACCACGTTCGAGGCCGCTGCTGGCTGCCGTGCGTCAGGGATTGCTGTGATGATGGGGGCGCCGAACCTGATCAGGGGCGGGTCGCATTCCGGCAATGTGGCGGCGGCTGATCTGGCTGAGGCGGATCTTTTGGATATTCTGTCATCCGACTATGTGCCATCTGCGCTGCTGTCAGCGGCGCTGATGCTGGGCGATCTGTGGGGCAATATGGCGCGCGGGATTGCGACCGTTACCTCGGCCCCTGCGGCCGCGACGGGCCTGAAAGATCGGGGTCATCTGACCCTCGGCGCGCGGGCCGACGTTATCCGCGTGGCGCGGGTGGCAGGTGCGGGTGCCTTGCGTGGCACTTGGGTGCAGGGCAACCGGGTGGCGTGATCAGTCGATAAACAGCGCGGCAAAGGGCGGCGGCAGGGCAAATTCGACCAATGCCTTTGTCCGCCCTTCTGCCGACATCTTGCGTGCAGTTTTCTCTACGATTTTCAGCAGGTGATCCGGCTCTTTGCCGACTGCGAAATCCGCGAAGTAGTGGCGCAGGAAGGCAAAACAGATCACGTCTTCAAGCGCCTGCACATCGGCATCGCGCTTGATGCCTTCTTTGCGCAACAAAACACCCACGCGGTCAGCATCCGCTTGGCGGTAGCCAGCATCCAGCATGATCTGGCCCACGCGGCTGGCATGCCTGCGGGCCTGTTCGCGGCGCCAGTCCAGATAACCGGGCAATCCATCAGGATAATCGGTGCGCGGCAAAAGCCAGCGTTCAATATGCTGACCACGGGCGGCAATTTTCAGAATGTCGGACGCATCAGGAAACAGCTTTGGCATCTCAGCGGTCATGCGCAGGCCATAGAGCAGGGCTGCGGGCTGGCCGTTTTCCATGGTCGGGTCGGCCGCGTTGGCGGTATCAATGGCGGCGAAAGCGCGGTTCAGGCGGTCTGACATCTGGCTTCCTTTGCGTGCCGTTGCTGCCCCAGTTGTGGCGCAGGAAACAGCCCTGTCAAGCAGGCGGATTTTCCGCAATCCAAGCATGATCGGGGTGTGCAATAAAGCGCCATTTGCGCAGGGGGCCAGCCATGACGTTCAGATAATACATCTCATAGCCATAGGGCGCGCCAACCGGATGGTGGCCGCGCGGCACCAGCACCACATCGCCGTCCGATACTGCCATGGTTTCATCCAATGACCCATCTTCGGTGAACACGCGCTGGATGCCGTACCCTTGGGGTGGGTTCAAGCGGTGGTAATAGGTTTCTTCCAGATAGGTGCTGGTGGGAAAATCATCCACATCATGCCGGTGTGGCGGATAAGATGACCAATGGCCCTGCGGCGTGAACACTTCGGTCACCAAAAGGCTATCCGCCACATCGCGGCCTTCCATCGCGATGTTGTTGATATGGCGCAGGTTTGTGCCAGTTCCGCGCGGTTCAAGCGTGATGCCGTCAGGCCCGATACGGGCAGCGGGATGCCCACCTTTGCCGGGGGCCGCGCAGACCGCAAGCACGCAATCTGTGGTGGCAGTTGCCTGCCAATCGCTGCCGGGGGGTAGATACAGGCAATGTGGTGGGGTGCGTTCAAACACCGACATGCGGCTCCCCATTTCGCCCCAGTTTTGGCCCGCGCCGGTAATTTCGGCACGGCCCTCGACCAGCACGATAATTGCTTCGCGGTCCCCCAACGCACCGGCGGCCAGCTCGCGTTTGGCAAGGCGGTACAGACTGAACCCAACATAGGTCCAGCCCGCATCCTTCGGGGTGATGCTATGCACCAGACCCGCCGTTCCGGTTGGTTTGCGCAACAGGTGGCTCATTGGACGTGCCCCTTTTGGATTAGCGCTTTGGTCGCGCCTCATATTTCACCCGTGCCGCACGCACTTGCGCGCGCACCGACACTTCGGGCACCGCCACATCCCACCATGTGCCACCGTTTGGAGTGGAGGGATAGGGATCAGTATCAATCACCACCACGAACGGGCCGGGGGCAGATTTGGCATCCTGCAGCGCGCCTTCAAGTTCAGCAATCGAGGCAACCTTGACCGCCGTTGCCCCCATGGATGCCGCATGCGCGCGAAAATCTATGTTAGAGGGGTTTACCTGATAGGCGTCTTTCAGCAGGTTGTTGAATTCCGCCCCGCCGGTGTGCATCTGCAGACGGTTGATACAGCCGTAGCCGCGATTGTCGGTGATCACGAGGGTGATTTTGACGCCCATCATGCAAGCTGTTGCAAGTTCAGAATTGGCCATCATATAGCTGCCATCGCCCAGCATGCAGACCACATCGCGGGACGGCTCTGCCATCTTGATGCCCATGGCACCTGCAATCTCATATCCCATGCAGGAAAAGCCGTATTCCATGTGGTAGGACATTGGACGCGTGGCTTTCCACAGCTTGTGGAGTTCCCCCGGCATAGTGCCTGCGGCCGACATGATCACCGTATCCGGGCCCGCACTGCGCTGCACGGCACCGACCACTTGCATATCGGTCGGCAGTTGGTTGCCGTCTTTCGGCGCATCGGTCAGCGGATCAACTGATGCGAACCAGTCGGCCTTCAGCTTGGCCGCGGAATGGGGGAATGTTTTGCCTGTCAGCTTACCCAAAAGCGCCTTTAGCGCCACATCGGCATCTGCACACAAAGGCTCGGCCCCGTGTTTCATTGCGTCATAGGCATTGACGTTGATGCTGATCAGCTTCCGCCCCGGATGCGCGAACAGCGACCATGACCCGGTGGTGAAATCCTGAAACCGCGTGCCGACGCCGATGATCACATCGGCAGCGGCGCAGGCCGTATTGGCGCTGGTGGCCCCGGTCACGCCAATGGGGCCAAGGTTCATCGGATGGTCCCACGGCAGGGATGATTTGCCCGCTTGGGTTTCAGCCACCGGAATTTGCAACGTGGTGGCAAAGTGATCAAGCGCTTCGGTCGCAAACGCATAATGCACGCCACCCCCTGCCACGATGACCGGGTTTTTCGCCCCCGCGATCAGCGCTGCAATTGCATCAAGTTCCACCGGATCGGGCTGCACACGGCGCAGACGCCAGATGCGAGGTTCGAAGAAACTGACAGGGTAATCAAAGCCTTCGGCCTGCACATCCTGGCAGAACGACAAGGTGACGGGGCCGCAATCGGCGGGGTCTGTCATGGTGCGCATGGCACGGGGCAGGGCGGTCAGCAAATGTTCGGGGCGGGTGATACGGTCAAAATAACGGCTGACGGGGCGGAAGGCGTCATTCACCGAAACGGTGCCATCGCCGAAATCTTCGGCTTGCTGCAATACTGGGTCGGGGCTACGGTTGGCAAACACATCGCCCGGCACCAACAGCACGGGAATGCGGTTCACATGGGCCACACCGGCGGCTGTGACCATGTTCAAAGCACCGGGGCCAAGCGATGTGGTGACCATCATCGCGTGGGTCCGGCCCAGTTGCTTGGCATAGGCAATGGCGGCATGCGCCATGGTTTGCTCGTTTTGGCCACGGTAGGTGGGGAAGGTCTCTTTCGCGCCATGCAGCGCCTCACCCAAGCCTGCCACATTGCCGTGGCCAAAGATGCCCCAGCATCCGGCCATGAACGGCAGGCCGTCTTCGGCCATTTGCGCGCCAAGATAGCGGATCATGGCTTGGGCGGCGGTTAGGCGAATGGTGGTCATGGCTGTAGCCCCTTGGTTGTGGCATTATCCCATGCAGCGCAAAGTGCGGCATACCGGGTGGTCATATCTTCAATCGCGTCTGTATCTGTCATGCGGCCTGCAAACCATTCTTTGGCCGCATGGGCAAAAATCGTGCGTCCCACTGCGAAACCTTTGACCAAATCATGCCTGCGCGCCAGTGCAAAACTGGCGGCCAGATCTTCGGGTGATGCCTCAAGCCCCAGCACCACAATACCGCGCACATGGGGGTCATTCGCTTTGATGGTGGCACAGGCATTGCGCCATGCTGCATCAGTTTTGAAGGGTTCCAGCTTCCACCAATCGGGGTAGATGCCGATATCATAAAAACGCTGGATCACTTGCGCCGACGTGTCATCGTTCACTGGCCCCGCCTTGGATGGAATGATTTCCAGCAGCATTTCCAGACGGTTACGGCGGCAGGCATGGAACAGACGGCGCATGGTGTCTTCTTGCGCTGCTTTCATATCCTCTGCGTCATCCGGGTGGTAAAAGCACAAAACCTTGACCACATGTTCCAGCGGCCATTCCGAAAGTCCACCAAAATCGGGCCCGATTTCAGGCTCCAACGTCAGGGGGCGCGAGGCGGGCCATTCCACGGGCCGTGCAATCCACAGGCCCTGACCCGCCGCGCGGTACAGCGCGTCCCGGCCAAGGCGGCTGTCGCACAACAGGCCATAGCCGGGTTGGCCATTCGCCACGGTTGTCGCTGCGGTCAGGCACAGTTCCTTGAAGACACCGATCTGTTTGTGATCCGCGCCTGCCGCGTCTGCCAAAGCCTCCAACTGACTGCGATGATCAAAGGCGAAGACCTTAAGC
>JANOFE010000129.1:0-1042 GCA_031413495.1 Pseudorhodobacter sp.
CGCTGAACATCCCGCCCGAACACCCCGCGCGGCAGGAACATGATACCTTCTTCATGCACCGCGATGCAGGCGACAATCGCCCGCCCCACGTTCTACGTACCCATACCAGCCCCGTGCAAATCCGCGCGATGACCGAACAAGGCGCGCCGATCCGCGTCATCGCCCCCGGCCGCGTCTACCGCATGGATATGGACCAAACCCATACGCCCATGTTCCACCAGGTCGAAGGTCTAGCCGTTGATCGCAACATCACCATGGCCAACCTGAAATGGTGCCTCGAAGAATTCTGCCGCGCCTTCTTCGAAGTGCCCTCGGTCGAGTTGCGCTTCCGCGCCAGCCACTTCCCCTTCACTGAGCCATCAGCCGAGGTTGACATCCGCTGTTCTTGGGAAGGCGGCCAGCTGAAAATCGGCCAAGGCGACAAATGGATGGAGATTTTGGGCAGCGGCATGGTCCACCCCAAAGTGCTGACCGCCGCAGGCGTTGACCCGACTGAGTGGCAAGGCTTCGCCTTTGGCATGGGCATCGACCGCATCGCCATGCTGAAATACGGAATCCCAGATTTGAGGGCTTTCTTCGAGAGCGATCTGCGATGGTTGAAGCACTACGGCTTTAGTGCGCTGGATATGCCCGATTTGGCGGGGGGGTTGTCGGCATGACAGCGATAAATCTGGCTGCCAAACTTGCCGAATTTCCCGATTTCTGGTCGCCCAAGATTGTCACGTAGTTTAATGGCAACGACGTGATGGTGGTAAAAATCAACGGCGAATTTGTCTGGCATTCACACCCTGATACCGACGATTTCTTTTTGGTCCTGTCCGGCCAAGTGACAATCCAGCTTCGCGGCGGCAATATCATCCTCAATCCGGGTGAACTTTATGTCGTTCCCAAAGGCGTAGAACATTGCCCAATGTCGTCGGACGAGGCGCATTTGTTGCTCATAGAACCGGCAGGCACTCCGAACACCGGTGATCCGGAAACTGCTACGGCAAAAGTCGTAATTTAACGCATTGTAAGGCGGGTGTCACACCGCCAAGCCAAC
>JANOFE010000130.1:0-10160 GCA_031413495.1 Pseudorhodobacter sp.
ATCACGGGCTGATCCTGCGGCTGGAACAACCAATCACCCAACAGCACCCACAGGATCAGGGCTGCATGCCCAACCCCTGATATGATGGTCCCTGTGTCCACGCGTCGCAAAACCTATCCGCCAGAGCCGCCAAACGTCGGCCCTTGAGTATCCGTGACCAACCCGATGTTGCGAAAGCCACCGGCGTTCAGCGCGCCCATTACTTGCGCCACGCGCTCATACGGTATGGCGCCATCAGCCCGCAAAAACAGCTTGTCACTGGTGCGTTCCGCCGCAATCGCCCGCAGTTTGGGGATCAGCGTCTCCTCCACCACTTCCTCTTTCTGGATGAACAACTTGCCATCCGCCGCCATCGAAATGGTCAGGGGTTCTTCCTGTTCGGTGGGCAGCGCATTCGCCGCCGTATCGGGCAATTCAATCGGCACACCCGCCGTCAGCAACGGTGCCGCCACCATGAAAATGATCAGCAAAACCAACATCACATCGACAAAGGGTGTCACGTTAATTTCCGACATCGCCGCAGACCGCCCGCGCCGGTGCCGCCCGCGCCGTCCGCCGCCACCTGATTTGCCCTGAACCCCGCCGCCCATGGCTTACGCGTCCAACTGGCGCGACAGAATGGTCGCAAATTCATCGGCAAAGGCCTCATAGCCGCCAATGATCCGCTCAGAATCCGCGTTCAGCTTGTTATAAAACACCACCGCCGGAATCGCCGCCACAAGGCCAATACCTGTCGCCAATAGCGCCTCGGCAATCCCCGGTGCCACCACGGCCAGATTGGTGTTCTGCGAAATCGCGATCTGCTCAAACGAATGCTTGATGCCCCAGATCGTGCCAAACAACCCGATAAACGGCGCTGTAGACCCTACGGTTGCCAGAAACGACAGCCCCGCGTTCAGACTTTCACTTTCCTTGGCAATCGCCACATCCATGCTGCGGTCAATCCGCGCCTGCGCGCCCGCAATCAACCCGCCGTCCTGCCGATGGCTGCGCCGCCATTCCAACATGCCAGAAGAAAAAATCTTCTCCGACGCACCGGTGGGTTCCGTGCCGATCTTCTCAAACAACTCATCCAGCGGCTCGCCAGACCAGAACGCCCGGTCAAACACCCCGGCTTCGGATTTCGACGCCCGATACAGGATATGTTTGCGCACGATGATGGCCCAGGACCAGAATGACATGACCATCAGCATGATCATGACCAGCTTCACCGTAATCGTCGCACGTGCAAAAAGGGCGAACAGCGAGAAATCAATCTCCTGCGCCATCGCAATGGTTTCAGTTTCCATAGGCCTGCTCTTGTTTCGGGCTGTTTCTCAGCCTCCGTTACAGGCGATTCTATCTGCATTCACCAAGGAATGCCAATACAACAGTTCGTGCGGGCAACATGCCGCCAAACCCGCCTCACGCTTTGAAACATCCTGACACGTCAACCCAACATCGGCCGAATATCGCCCGGCACCCGCACCGCGCGCCCCGCCGCCACACATACCAGCGTCACTCGTCCCGCAAACAACACTGTGTCGCCGCGCACCACCCGCTGCGCCAACACAATCCGCGATCCCGCGATGTCCACAAGGTCCGTCTCCACCGCCAACAGATCTTCAAAATACGCAGGTGCCAGATACTCTGCCTCCAGATGCCGCACCACAAACAGCATCCCACGCTCTGCCTTCAGCCGGGTCTGATCCACCCCGCAGCCGCGCACCCATTCACTGCGCCCCCGTTCAATGAATTTCAGATAATTCGCATAATACACAAAGCCACCAAGATCGGTGTCCTCGTAATAAACCCGGATGGGATGAGAATGCGTCATCCGGCAACCTAGCCCGTTCGCCAAAGATGCTTCAACCCCGGCCTGACGCAGATGTGTTCACCGCAACGGAAAACTCCCGCTATCAAGGTATATCGCCAGCAAAAGGGTCGCCTTTGTGAATGATCATCTCCTGCGTCACCTGCTTGCGGTTTGCCTGACGCTTTTCTGCTTGGCGGCCAAGGCCGAGGATAGCTTCAAATCCCCCGACATTCTGGTGCTTGGCGACTCGCAGCTCTCGTTCGGTGCCGGGCCCGCCTTTGTCGATTTTCTGACCATGCTGGAAAAGAACTGCGGCACGACCGGCACCAATGACCTGTCGGTTGGCGTCATCGGTGTGCGGTCAACCTCGCTTGCCACCTGGGTCGCCAAGTCAGGCCGTGCCAAAGCGCCGATCTGCAATGTCGATCCAAAATGGCGGGTCAACGCCGGGGCCTATGGCAGCGTCAACCGCTCCGGCAACCAATTCGTGCAAATCGGTCAGGGCACGCCGTACCAATTTTGCAAAAAAGGCAAATCCGCGTTCGAGGCAATGTTTGAGAATAACTATTACACGCCACGTCTGGTTATCCTGTTCTTTCTTGGCAATGCGGCAGAACGCTGGGCTGGCTCTGCCCAAACCACGCTGCAAGATGTGCGCGAAACCCTGCGCCAGATCCCCAGAACTGTGCCTTGCATTTTCATGACAACTGCCCCGCCTTACGGCCAAAAGTTGCTGAACTTGCGGCTTGATGCGCAGGCGAACCTGCAAAAAGCTTTCGCATCGGTGGGCGGGCGCTGCACCTTTATCCCCGCCATTACCGATACGACCATCGCTGCGAACCTTGGGCGCAAGGAAAGCTTCCGTCGCCATAAATCGGGTAAGGTGAAAGACCCCTATCACCCGACCGAGGCCGCAGCAGGAAAATTCCTGAAACTTAGCCGGGGCAAACTGTGCAAAGCGATTGTATCCAAGCTGATGCCAAAATCCGCCAAGGCCCCCTGATCCGGCACCCAATTTTCCCAGATGGCTGGCTTTCTGTGTTAGGGTTGCCTGATTACGCACAGAGGATTTTGAAAATGATCGTATCAGACGGCCTGTTCACCGGCTCTATCCCGCAGCTTTACAACCAACTTATGGTGCCCATGCTGTTTGATCCCTATGCAGCCGACATGGCGGCGAAACTTGCGGCCTTGCGACCGACCGATATTTTGGAAACTGCCGCAGGCTCTGGCGCGTTGACGCGCGCGTTGGTTGACCATCTGCCCGCAACGGCCCGCATCACGGCAACCGACCTTAACCAACCCATGCTGGATGTCGCAGCTTTGCTGTCCCCGAACGAGCCCCGGATCACCTTCCTGCAATGTGACGCCACAGCACTGCCCTTTCCCCATGCCACCTTTGATGCCGTGATCTGCCAGTTCGGCGTGATGTTCTTCCCCGATAAACCCATGGCCTTTGCCGAGGCTTCGCGTGTTTTGCGCAAAGGCGGCACTTTTCTGTTCAACGTCTGGGACCGCATCGCTGCCAATGATTTCGTGGCCACCACCACCGATGTGCTGGCCAACCGTTTCCCAGATGACTCGCCCGTTTTCATGGCACGGGTTCCCCACGGCGGGTTTGACACCAAACTGCTCACCTCACAGCTTGAAACCGCAGGTTTCGCGACCGTCGATGTTCAGGCCAGTGACCATATATCAACCGCCGCCACCCCAATGGATGCTGCCATGGCCTATTGCCAGGGCACGCCGCTGCGAGGTGAAATCCTCGCCCGCGATCCGAATGGCCTTGGCCCCACCACCGACGCTGTCGCCGCAGCACTTCAGGCCCGCTTCGGCCCCGGCCCGATCGCAGGCAAAATCCGCGCCTTCGTGCTGACAGCGCGAAAGGCGTGACGCTCCGCGATAGCTAATTTACCATACCCGCTCGCGCCGCCAGCCTAAGCGCATGGCTCGCGTCCACCGCCACCCCCGGCAATACCGGATCATACCCCGCCCGGATCACCGCTGCGATACCGGGCCGCAACACCGCGACATCGCCCGCCATCGCAAGCGGCGACGCGTTCAGAAACGCCAGATCTGACCACAGCACAATTGTCTGCACCGCTTGGCTTAGCGCCAGCGTCTCGGCTGGAACCGCGTTCAGATGCGCGTCCATGCGCAAAAACACAAAGGCTGCCTTAATCGCGCCCACGGGATCAAACCGGAAAATCCGGTATTGGTTGGCATCTGCTGCTTGCAACCTGTCACAAAGCTCGTCCAACCCCGGTACCAGCCGTTCAAGATTTGGGACCCCGCGCAACTCATCCCAATCTTTGCAAAAGAACATCATCAGGTTCGCGCCAAGTTCCGCGTCCACCTCCTCCATGCCGTGCCCCGCCAGTGCCACCACTGCCTGAAGGGCGCCTTTCACAACGCCAAGCGTCGCGTCATCCACCCCAAACACCACAGGCACAATCGGCCGCCCCCAGCGCGCAAACAAATACGTCCCATCACTGCGGGTAAACAACGCCGCCACCGCCTCAGCTGTCATCCCTCAACCCTTTTTCTGTTCAAAAATATCCCCGCCGGAGGCACCCTGAATTGGCCACAAACGCTGCCGCCAAGCGTGTTACCACCCCTTAATACTTCCCTAACAGAAATCATAAAGCACCGTATTATCAATATCATAAAGTCCGTAACACACGTGTTACTTCGCCTCAAACAGATCGCTCTGCCCCGGCAATTTCGGCGCATCCAACCCCAAATGCCGCCACGCTTTTGACGCCAACATCCGCCCCCTCGGCGTCCGCTGAATCAAGCCCTGCTGCAGCAAAAACGGCTCAATCACTTCTTCGACCGCATCCCTGCTTTCCGACAGCGCCGCCGATATCGTCTCCACCCCGACCGGCCCGCCGCCGTAATTTTCCGCAATCAACGTCAGATAGCGCCGATCCGCCCCGTCCAGCCCCAGATGATCCACCCCCAGCCTCGTCAGGGCCGAATCCGCGATTCTGCGCGTCAACTTCCCGTCACCCTCAACCAGCACAAAATCCACCACCCGCCGCAGCAACCGCCCCGCAATCCGTGGCGTCCCTCGCGCCCGTTTCGCGATCTCAAGGCACCCCTCCGCCTCCGCCGGAATCCTCAGCAACCGCGCCCCGCGCGTTACAATCTCGAACAACTCAGCTTCCGTATAAAACTGCAACCGCGTCGGAATTCCGAACCGATCCCGCAGTGGCGTCGTCAAAAGCCCCAACCGCGTCGTCGCCCCCACCAGCGTGAAGGGTTGCAGTTCTATCCGCACCGTCCGCGCCGCCGGCCCCTCGCCGATCACCAGATCAAGCGCGAAATCCTCCATCGCTGGATACAGCACCTCCTCCACAATCGGGGACAGGCGGTGAATCTCGTCGATGAACAAGACATCGCGCGGCTCAAGATTGGTCAGGATCGCCGCCAAATCCCCCGCCCGCGCCAGCACCGGGCCAGAGGTCATCCGAAACCCCACCCCCAGCTCCCGCGCCATAATCTGCGCCAACGTGGTCTTGCCCAAACCGGGGGGCCCGTGGAACAGCGTGTGGTCCATCGCCTCGCCGCGTATCTTTGCCGACGCGATGAACACCGCCAGATTCGCGCGTGCCTCGGCCTGGCCGATGAATTCATCCAGAACCTGCGGCCGCAAAGACCGGTCTGCATCTTCGGGCAAACTATCGGGGCGAAGGGTGGGATCAGGTTCCATCAGTTACCCCTTTGGTGCCAGCAGTTTCAATGCCAGCCGGATCAACTGCCCTGTGTCCAGCCCGTCCTGCCCTGCCACCACCGATCCCACCGCCTGTGCTGCATCCCCCGCGCCATACCCAAGGTTCGTCAAGGCCGACAGCGCATCGGCGGAATTTCCAGCCCTCGCCTCCGCCGCAGTGGTCGTCGCTGTCGGCACGACGGCAGGCCGCACTGAAACGGGTTCAATCACCTCATCCAGCTCCGGTGCCGACACCAGTTTTGCCCCCATCGCCATCACGCCGGGGGCCTTCGATTTCAGTTCCAGCACCACCCGCTGCGCAATTTTCGGGCCTATCCCCGGTGCCGCCTGAATGGACCGCGCATCGCCAAACGATATTGCCCGCGCCGCCCCTTCGGCCCCCAAGGTACCCAAAATCGCCATCGCGGCCTTGGCCCCCACACCTTGCACGGTCATCAGCAAGCGGTGCCATTCCTTTTCCAGCAGCGTCGGAAAGCCGAACAGTTGCAATAAATCTTCCCGTACCAGCAGTTCGGTAAACAGCGCCACCGCCTCGCCCACGCCCGGCAGTCCGGCTAGGGTCCGGTCCGAGACGTAGACGATATACCCCACACCTCGCACATCAATCAGCAGGTGATCGCCCGCGCGGTACTCCAGCCGTCCAGAAATCTTACCGATCATCCCGCTGCCTTTAGAATTGCCGACGCCAAGCGCCCCGCCGATTGCAGATGATGCGCGTGACAGATCGCAATTGCCAGCGCATCTGCCGCGTCTGGCCCGGCGATGATCACGCCCGGCAAATGAATGCGCACCATATGGTCAACCTGAACCTTGGCGGCGTGCCCAACACCAACCACGGTTTTCTTCACGGCATTCGGGGCATATTCCCCCACCCGTAAACCAAACTGCGCCGGCACCAACAGCGCAATCCCCCGCGCTTGGCCCAGTTTCAGCGTCGCCACCGCATCTTTGTTCACAAAGGTATTTTCAACCGCCGCTTCATCGGGGGAATGCAGGCGCAGAACCTCTGACAACTGGCTGTGCAGGCTTAACAGCCGATCCGCCAGATCGCCCTTATCCGCCAAACTGCCTTTTTCGGTGTGACAAATTCCGTTGGCCACATGGGTCAAACGCGCGCCTGACACGTCGATCACGCCCCAACCAAGGTTGCGCAAACCGGGGTCGATCCCCAAAACCCGCATGCTTGCCCCCATTTGACCCGTTTTTTGTGGATTAGCACGAAAAGAGAACATCCGCCAACTGCTTTTGGTCAATGAAAAAATCGGCGAAAGGGTAGGCTGCACCTGCAGAAAATCGTCGTTTCCCATGCGAAAACCGACATTTCCGACCTGCTTTCCCGTAAGCTACCGAAAAAGATGACTAAATCGTGACTTTAGCTATGCGTGCCGTGCAAGGCGGGCTTGCCAAAGCCCTGTCTTGTGCTGCACCTGCAGCAGAGCTATTTCAGCGTCACAGGGCAAAAATGCCCATGCAATGAGCAGTTTTAGAAAAGGATAACCGCCATGGCCGCCACCCAAACGACCCGCACGGCGCCGCTGGGCGCTATCACCACGTTCCGTTTTATCCAGTTTGTCTCAAATGGTTTCAACACTGTCGGCAACTGGAATGACCGTCGCATGACCCGCAATGCATTGGGCAAACTGTCCGACCGCGAGCTTGACGATATTGGTCTGTGCCGTGGTGATATCGATCACGTCGCATAAATGACGATCAAAGGGCAAAATGCCCGGACCAAATGAAAAGGCCGCACCCACCGGGGATGCGGCCTTTTTCATTGCCAAACGCGGTCAGATATTGACGCCAATGGTTTCCTGCAGCTTAGCCGATACAAACATCGTCACCGGATCTGCTTGCATCAGGTAGCCGCCAAGACGGTCAAACCCTTCGCCGGATTTCAGGTCTGCGACACGTTCGGAATAGACGCTGCCGCCAATCTGGTAATGGATTGCGCCTTTCAAACCAAAGGCGCTGAACAAAACGATCAGTGTTGGCTTCAGGAGGGAAATTCTGGGGCGGGATGGCGCGTGCTGGGTATAGTAGGACCGGCCCAATGTGCCAGCAGCCTCAAAACCATATCCTTTTGCCCGCGCCTTTTTGATGCGGGAAACGCGACCATAAAAATCAACCATATTCGGGTCAGCCATAATTACACCTAAACTATCGGCCCCCGCCATGACGCTAGGTAACAAACAAATTAGGCAAGATTAAGGCAACTGCCTTGATTTGATCACAGATGTCGCAACACCAGTGTCGACCATTCACCGATATCTTCGCGCGCGACCAGTTCAAAGCCGTTGGTGACATAGGCCGCCTGAACAGCCTCGGCCTGCACCACCAAAAGCCCCGACAAAATAGCCAATCCGTCAAGGGCCACATGGGTTGCCATATTGGGCGCAAGCCCAATCAGCGGGCCTTTCAGGATATTGGCAAAAACCAGATCATAGGGCCCCGATGCCACGATCCGTTCATGCGCAAAACCTGCGGCCTCCAAGCAAATCACGCGGCCTGACAGCCCGTTGATGGCGGTATTGGCACGGGCCACATCCACCGCCACCTCGTCAATATCTGATGCAATCACCAAGGCATCTGGCAGAACCGCGGCCGCTGCCATAGCCAGAACCGCGGTGCCGCACCCTATATCGGCAACTTTGGCAGGCGCAAAACCCTGATCCGCCAGCCTGTCAAAGGCCCGAAGGCAGCCAAGCGTTGTGCCATGATGCCCGGTGCCAAAGGCCACCGTCGCCTCGATCTGCAGGGCAATCTTGCCCGGCGGCACGTTATCTGCATCGTGGCTGCCGTAAACATAGAACCGTCCCGCCTCGACCGGGCTCAGTTCGCGGCGCACCTTGGCGACCCAATCAATTTCGGGCAGTTCTGACAGGGCAAAGGGTTTCGCACCAAACGCCATGGCCAACAAATCCAGCGTCGCCCCCATTGGCGGTTCCAGAAAATAAGCGCCAACTTCCCAAAGGCCCGATCCATCTTCAATCTCGAACACGCCGACGCCGGTGGGTTCGGGCACCATGCGTTCCATGGCATCAGACAGCGCCAAAGCGGCCTCTTCGCCCATTAGGGTGGTCAGTGCGGTATAGGTGGGCATAGGCGCGGCCTCTCAAAGGAACAGGGGCCGGATAGCCCCCGCCCCCGCCGCCGTCAAGTATTGGCCCCGTCAAGCCGTGACGCCCGTGCCAATCGGGCAGGTCACGCCCGTGCCACCAATGCCGCAATAGCCATTGGGGTTTTTTGCCAGATACTGCTGATGATAATCTTCGGCAAAATAAAACACCGGGGCGTCAATGATTTCAGTCGTGATAGTCCCGCGCCCTGCAGCTGCCAGCGCCGCCTGATAGACCCGCTTTGATGCCAGTGCGGCCTCTGTCTGCGCCGCCGAGTAAGTGTAGATCCCCGACCGATAGGTTGACCCCATATCATTGCCCTGCCGCATGCCTTGGGTTGGATCATGGCCTTCCCAGAACAGCTTTAGCAGCGCGTCATAAGAGATAACGGCGGGATCATAGATCACCCGCAACACCTCATTATGCCCGGTCAACTGCGTGCAGGTTTCCTTGTAGGTGGGGTTCGGGGTAAAGCCTGCCGCATAGCCCACCATGGTCAGCCAGACACCGGGAACCGTCCAGAACTTACGCTCCACCCCCCAGAAACAGCCCATGCCAAACATCGCCTCTGCCATGCCCTCCGGCAGCTCCGATTTCAGCGGCAGGCCAGATATAAAATGCGTCTCGGCGGTCGGTAGCGGGGTTGCACGCCCCGGCAAAGCATCCTTGGCAGCTACCATGTCCGATTTCTTGCGATCCATAAAAAACATTTTCGCCTCCGCTCGTGGGTTAAGCGTGAATATAGGGCGCAACATGCCATCCTGCCAGTGTCCCGCCGATCACTCTGCCGGGAACGGCAGACGGCGGCCTGAAAAGATCGTCTCATTCCCCGGCCCCGGATCACGCGGCACCAGAAACGCCAGCGCCAGTGTGGCAAAGGCCATCACCGTGGCCAGCCCAAACACCGCCTCTGGCGATTGCACCCACAAATATCCCAACGCCGCTGGCAAAAACACAGCCGCGATGTGGTTGATGGTAAACGCCACCGCCGCCGTCGGGGCCATATCCGCCGGATCGCCGATCTTCTGGAAATAGGTTTTCAAACTGAACGCCATCGCAAAGAACAGATGGTCGATCACATACAGGGCCGCACCAATAAACGCCCCCCAACCAAAGGAATAAATTCCGCCATAGGCCATGAACACCAAGGCCACGCCCAGATGTTCGACCATGAACATCCGCCGCTCGCCATATCGCGCCAGCCACCGCCCGACAAATGGCCCGACTATCATGTTGGCGACAAAGTTAATCAAAAACAGCGCCGTAACCTGATGCACGGCAAAGCCAAAATGCTCCACCATCATAAACGCCGCGAACACAACGAATATCTGCCGCCGCGCCCCCGCCATCAGTTGCAGCGCATAGTAAAGCCAGTATCGGCGGCGCAAAACCATGGTCTTGTTTTGCGGATGCGGCGCTTCAAACTGTGGATAGGCAAACAGGCAAAACAGCGCGATCAACACCGTGACGCCGCCTGAGGCCAGATAAACCTTGTTGTAATCCAGCCCCAGCA